>JBGPCZ010000031.1:0-44737 GCA_041482015.1 Planctomycetota bacterium
CCCCGCGGACCCAGTCGGCCCTCCTCGAGGCGATGGGCGAGAGCAAGGTCAGCGTCGACGGCGTCACGCACGCGCTGCCGTCGCCCTTCATGGTCATCGCCACCCAGAACCCGCTGGAATTCACGGGCACCTACCCGCTCCCCGAATCCCAGCTGGACCGCTTCCTCCTGGTTCTCCGCATGGGCTACCCGACTCCCGAGGAGGAGCGCCTGATCCTCTCCTCCCGCGCGGCCTCCGACCCGGTGGAGTCGCTCCAGCCCGCCGTCACGGGCGAGGACATCAACCGGCTCTGCGACAAGGTCCCCGAGGTCCGGATGGACGACGCCATCACCGGATACCTCCTCGAGATCGTGAACCGCACGCGCGCGGAGAAGAGCTTCCTCGCGGGTGTCAGCCCGCGGGGGGCGATCCACCTGGCCCGGGCCTCCCGCGCCCACGCGCTCGTCGACGGCCGGGACTACGTGCAGCCCGACGACGTCAAGGCCGTGGCCATCAACGCCCTCTCCCATCGCGTGATCGAACGGCGCGCGCGGGCCTCGATGGACGGGCGAACCTCCGCGGGGCAGATCATCCGTAAGATCCTCCAGGAAGTCCCCGTGCCGCAGTAGGGGTCGGCGCCGCCGTATGAGCGAAGAACCCGCCCGGCCAAAATCCAGGAGTTCCTTCCGCGTGAACCCGCGCGGATGGATCTACCTGGCCCTCACGCTCTCCGTCGCCTTCGCCGCCGGGTTCAAGGGCAACAACCTCCTCTTCGCGATCTTCTGCCTCCTGGTCGGGCTTTTCCTATCCTGCGCCCTCCTCACCCTCCTCGTGGCGCGGAGGATGGAGGTTTCGCGCGTGCTGCCCGAGTCGGTCACCGCGGGCGACCTTTTCACCGTCGGCGTCAAGCTCCGCAATGGCAAGCGGCTCTGGCCCGCGTTCTGCCTCAAGTTCGAGGACCGGCTGACGCACGACGGGAGGCCCGCGCCCCTCCAGCCCACGCCCGTATGGCTTCCGCTCGCCCGCCCCGGCGCGCGCGTCCGCGGAAACTACTACCTCACGGTCCACGAGCGGGGCTGGGCGACGCTCGGACCCTTCACGGTCACCTCGGAGTTCGGTCCCGGGCTCTTCACGTACCGCCAGGTCCTCCGCGTCGAGGACCGCCTCCTGGTCACCCCGCGCCTGGGGATGTTCAACCGGCGCGTCGTGCACACCCTCTTCTCGCAAGCCGACCCCGCCGATCGGCCCACGGGCGCCTTCGAGTCGGGCGACGAGGAATTCGCCAGCCTGCGCGAGTACCGGCCCGGCGACAGCCAGCGCCGCATCCACTGGAAGATGTCCGCGCGGCTCCAGGGGAAGCTCCTGGTGCGCGAGTACGAGACCGCCAAGGTACGCGACGCGCTCGTCCTTCTCGACACGTTCGTGCCCGGGCCCGGCGACCCGCGCCGGCGGCTCCGCCTCGAGCGCGCCGTCACGTTCGCCGCCACGCTCGTCGAGACGCTTCTCGCGGAGTCCTACACGATCACGTTCAAGGCATTCGCTCCCGAGCCGGTGTCCCTCGACCTCGAGCCCCGCCGCGGCTCGCTCGATGACCTCCTCGCGGCGCTCGCCGTCCTCAAGCCCTCGCGCGTCCACACGCTCGCCGACCTCCCCCTCGAGTCCCCCCCGGGCGGCGACACGGCGGTCTTCGTCCTCCGGATCGGCGGCGAGCCCCTGCCCGCGTGGGAGAACCGGCCCCGGACCGTGACGATCGATCCGTCCGACATGAAGAAACTCATGGTGGTGAGCCCGTGAGGAGCGACGCGCGGTACGACATCTCGCCCATCTCGCGCGACCTCCGCATCCGCCTCGCGGCATGCGCGGGGATGCTCGCGGCCTACCTGGCGGCGGTGAAGAACGACCCGCTCACGCCGTTCCAGCTCGCGTTCTTCGGCGCGAGCGCCGCGTGGAGCCTGGCCCTCGAGCACCGCTTCCGCAAGCCCTTCTTCTCCGCCCCCATCAAGATCGGCCTCATCGTGCTGGGGTCCGCGATCTTCGTCCTGTTCATCTCCGGACACGGGCGCGGAAACACCGACGAGTTCGCCAACTCGATCGCGCGCTTCCTTTTCTGGAACGCGATCGTCTTCATCCTCTCGCGGAACAAATCGGAGTACGACCTCTGGACGCTCGCGATCATCGAGCTTTCCCTCTTCATGATCGCCGGCGCCTTCGTCCAGCCGCCGCTCTTCCTCCCGCTCCTCCTCCTCAGCGTCGCGTCCCTCCTCTACTGCTTCCAGCGGAGCGCGATCCTCAAGTGCGGACCGGCCGGCGAGGCCGAAAGGGGCGGCCTGGGGCTCGCGCTCGTCACGCTCCTCTTCTCGGTCGAGGCCGGCGTCCTCCTGTTCCTCGTCTTCCCCCGCAACTCGTTCCGTTCGGACAAACCGCCCGACGCCTCGCTCCAGGACAAGAAACAGAAGCCGGGCGACGGCCCGCCCGTCCCCTCCGTCGGCGAGAGGATCGGCCTCCCCGAGAACTCCGCCTTCCTCGACCTCGCCAGCTTCCACAAGCTCAAGGCCGACCCCCGGCCCGTCCTCCGCATCCGCATCCGCGATCTCCAGGACCGGCCGATCGCGCCCGAGCGGACGATGTACCTCCGCGGCGCAATCCTCGACACGTACGAGAACGGCCGCTGGAGCGCCGACTTCAAGAAGCTACCCCGTCGCGACATCGACGACGGGAAGATCGACGGCTGGACCCCGCTCGAGACGACCCTTCCCGCGACCCGCACGATCGTCCGCCAGCAGATCCGGACGGGCTCCCTCTCCAAGGACCTCAGCTTCGCGCTCCCCGATCCCATCCGCGTCCAGTGGAAGGAGGCGCGCTACGATCCCGCGGGCATCCTCTTCTTCGCCACGACGCCCCGGGAGATGGTCGAGTACCAGGTCGACAGCGCGCTCATGCCGGTCGAACCGCCGGCGCGGGTGACGAAGATCGAGGGGGTGCCCGACGTGTACCTCAAGGTCCCGCCGGGCCTCGATCGCGTGCGGCAGATCGCGCGCCAGTCGACGCAGGAGTACGTCGCGATCCATGCGAAGGTCGCGCAGCTGGAACAGCACCTGCGTCGGAACGGGTTCTCCTACAGTCTCGACCCGTTCGTGCCGTCGCAGGGGAAGGACGCGGTGGAGCACTTCCTGGAGAAGAGGTCCGGGTACTGCATCCATTACGCCTCGGCGCTCGCACTCCTGTGCCGGGCCGCCGGCGTCCCCGCGCGCCTCGCCACCGGCTTCCAGCTCCGCGATCCGGAGGACGACGGCTCGTTCCGCGTGAAGCTCTCCGACGCGCACGCGTGGGTCGAGGTGTGGTTCGGCGCGGAGCACGGGTGGAGAGTGTACGACGCGACGCCCAGCGGCCCCGCGGCGTACGCCTCGGAGGGCGAGGCCGTGCCGTCGACGGACGCGAAGAAGAAGGACGAGCTGAAGGGCCCGCCCTCCCGATGGGATCACTACATCGTCGACTTCGACCCGAAGACCCAGGGCCAGGCGCTCCACGATTTCGCGGCCGCCCTCGAGGGATTCCTCGAGGCAGCCGGGCGCTGGGCGGCCTCACCGCCGGTGATCGGCTCGATCGGAGGCGCGGCGGCGCTCGCGTTCGTCGTCTACCTCTGCCTCCCGCGCGGCCGGAGGAACCGGCTCCGCCAGATCATGGGCGGGTTCCGCGACGCCACCACCGTGGATTTCTACCGCGACTTCCTCTGGGCGCTTTCGAAGCGCGGGCTCCGCAAGCCCGATGGCCAGACGGCCCGCGAATTCGCCCTCCAGGTCCGCGCGAGCGTCGGAGATCCCGGGATCGACTTCGTGACCCAGAAGTTCTGTGAGGCGCGCTACCGGGGCACGCCCCCGACGCCCGAGGAGCGCGTGCGGATCGAAGAGATCATCGCACGGCTGCTCGAGAAGCCGGTCGAAGCCGCGCCGAAATCATAGGGCGACGCGTATCTCCCCCACCGCGATCCCCGCATGGTTCCGAAGCAGGCGGTCGGACGCCTTCCCGAGCGCCGCGAGATCGCCCTTGGGGAGAAGGTGGAGCCGCGTGAAGATCCAGGCGAGCACCGGCACCCAGGCCCGCCCGTTCCCGTCCTCGACCTTGAGCGCCACGCCGATGTTCCGCTCCGCAAGACCGCAGAGGTACACGCCCTCGGCGCCGCCCTTGGCGACGATCCGGCCGGGCGCGGCGGACATGACGTTCACGCACGGCCGACCCACCAGCCCGGGATGGGCCATCATCGACTCCCGCACGCGCCGCGCGAAACCTTCCTCCGTCGCGAGCGTCGCGATGGCGCGCGCCATCGCCCCGAGCGGGACCGCGAAGGTCGGCGCGCTGCAGCCGTCGGTGCCCATGCCGATCTTCCCGGCGGGCACCCCGGAGAACCGCGCGATCGTCGCCCGGTTCCTCTTCTGGAGAGGATGCGACGGCTCGAGGTAGGTCTCGAGCTTCTCGCCGAGATGTTTCGTCGCGGAGACCATCCCCGAGTGCTTCCCCGAGCAGTTGTTGTGAAGCACCGTCGGCTCCTGCCTCGCCCGGTAGAGGGCCTTGAGGGCCTTGGGTGACGTCGGCGGATGGACCCCGCAGCGGAGCGCGTCGGGCTTGAGCCCGGCCTTCCGAAGGATCGATCGAACCGCGTCCACCTGCTCCGCCTCGCCGCCGTGCGATCCCGACATGATGGCGATCTCCGGCGCCGCAAAGTCGAAGGCGTCCGCCGCCCCCGTCTCGATCACCGTGACGCTCTGGAACGGCTTGGCGCAGGAGCGCATGAACACCGGCGTCCGCACGTCGCCCCGCGCCAGGAGCGTCCGACGGCCCTCGACCACGACGAGGGACACGCGGTGGACCGACTCGGTCCGACCGCCTCTCGTGAACTCCACCCGGATTTCGCTCACCCCAGGGCCTCGCGCACCATCTTCTGGACACCGGAAAAGCGCGTCGCGCGGGCGTCGTAGCTCAGCACGAACGGGGGGGCCGACTCGACGATCCGCCGCGCCAGGGAGAGAATCTTACCCGCCGACCGCGCGTCGTCACCGAAAAAGAGCACGCACTCGAGGAGCTTCGAGAGCGCACGGGGCCGCGCCAGCGTGCGGACGCCGCGCGGGGCACGACGGTCGAGGAAGAAGAGCCCGCGAAGCGGCCTCGAACCGTTGTTCCTCCCCTGCCGGAAGTCCCCCCAGAAGGGCGTGCTCCAGAGGCGGCCTAAGCTCACGCCGACGAGTTCGTCGGCCAGCAGGCGGTCCTGCGGCGCCGCCTCGCCGAGGGTCGACTTTCCGGCGCCGGAGCGGCCCGGGAAAAGCCAGCCATCCACGGCCGCGGAGTGGCAGAGGAATCCGCCGCGACGGACGAGCTCCTCGCTGAGCGCGATGCGAAGGAGCGAATCGAGCGGTGAGAGTCCGCGCACGATCGTCGCCTCGCCCCCCGACCACTCGAGGTCGTGCCGCTCCACGCGGCCGTCCGGAAGGACGCGCGGCTCGCTCCTTTCGGCGCGGAGCGGCCGGTCGACCACCTCCAGGCGGATCGACAGGTCGGGCGCAGAGCGGGTGGCGAACGTCGCATACCGGCGGCGCGCGGAGGCGAGAAAACGCGCGTCTTTTGTCGAGACGCGAATCGTGACGCCGCAGACCCGTAGGGCGAGCTCAGGCAAGCCTTTTGAATCCCGCGACGGCGAGCGCGGCCGGGACGACCAGGCCTGCGACCGCAAGGCCTTGAGGCACGAGCCCCGCCGAGAAGAGCGTGGCCGCGTCGAGCAGGATGATTCCCCCGATGCCGTCGCGGACCAGGAGCATCACGCCTTTCCGATCGCGGGCCCGGCTCGCCCGGATCGCGATGATGACCGCCAGGAGGCCCGCGGCGATCCTCTCCTCGAACGCGACCGTGGTCCCAAGCTGCCTCGGAACGAGGAATCCCGGCAGGAGCGCCGCTCCGATCATGAACAGGGCCCCGAACACCACGACGGACCGCTTCACCTGCCCCTCTTCGAGCGTCGAGACGAATGTGAGCGCGGTGATATAGAGAAAGGGCGTCAAAGCGATCACGAGGTACGCTTTCGGCATCGGAGTCCAGTAGCCATAAACATGTTCCGGAGGCGGGACGCACGCGACCCCCAGGAGGAAATTCAGGGCCCGGATCAGCCCCATGACCGGCGGGGCCTTGAAGACGAAGTCGTACGCGAGGATTGCCAGGAGCGTACCGCCCCAGGCCGCGAGCGGCAGGAGGGATCGTCCCGGAAGCGCGACGATCGCCGCCCCCGAAAGGAGGATCACCGCCAGCGACCGGCTGACTGCCTGGCCCAGCGTGAGCCTCCCGGAAGGCAGCACGCGGCCGGGCGCGAGGGTCCTGTCCCGCTCCCGGTCCGCGATGTCGTTCATCGCCATCCCGAAGCAATAGAGGCCGGCCGAGGCGACCGCCAGGCAGGCCAGGACGACCGGGTCGACCCTTCCCCCCCGGTTGTGAAGGAGGTACCCCGCGGCGCTGTCGGCGATCGCGGTGAAGACCAGCGGGAAGCGGAAGAGCTTGAGGGTGGCGATCACTCGGCGCTCAGTAGGTCACGACGTCGTCGAGGCGCGAGACGCTCACGACGAGCGCCGTCCGCACGGACACCTCCTTGCGGCTCGCCTTCACCCCGAACCGCTTCGTGTCCATGACGTACTGCTCCTTGGTCGAGGGGCCCTCGTTGCGGTCGTGCGCATCCACGTCCTTCATCAGGAGGAACAGGTCGTCCACCTTCACGAGCGTGCCCAGGTAGACGAACGAGGAGTTCGTGTCGACGACCACGACCTGGCCGACGAGTCCCGCCCACCCCCCGCTATCCATGGCCCAGCATGCGGGCGATGTCGTTGAAGGTGACGAAGATGAAGAGCCCCGCGACGAAGAAGAGGCCGGCCCACTGGAACCCCGCAACGAACTTCTCGCTCGGCGGCGGCTTCCCCAATTTCTTCCGGACCACCTCGATCAGGAGGAGCAAGTTGTGCCCGCCGTCCAGGAGCGGGATCGGAAGCAGGTTGAAGACCCCGAGGTTCACGGTGATCAGGCAGAGCAGCCAGAGAAAATTCCCGATGGACTTCTTCGCGAACGTGAAGGCCGCATGGGCGATGCCGGCCGGCCCCGAAAGCCCCTTCGCCGACTCCTCGTGGGTGATCAGCTTCCGGAGGACGTCGAACGTCATGACCGTGAGGTCGACCGGCTCCCAAAGGCCTGCCTTTACCGCGTCGCCGAAGGCGCGTTTGCGGTAAGGATACGAGTCGGTAAAGATGCCTTGGCTCGTCTTGAAGCCAACCTTGTCGAGATCCGCTTCGAACTTCTTCTCGAGGTCGAGGGTGATGTCCACCTTCTTGTCCTTGTCCATGCCGGCGCGCGTCACCTGGAGCGTCACCTTGAGGGGTTTCAGGACCACGAGCGGGCGATCCAGGGCGACCCCCTCGCCTTCCTTGCAAAGGACCGCCTCGATCTCGCCGTCCCGCGGGGCCAATACGCGAACCTCCGTATTCATCGAGTCCAGGATCGCCACGACATCATTGGCCTTCACGGTCGCGCCCGGAGCCACGGGGATCTTCAACACCTTCCCCTCCCTGGGCGCCCGGATTTCCCTCGCCGACGCCTTCTCGCGCCGGAAAATGGCCCCGACCCTCACATCCCCCGTCACCCCCGCCAGGGAATAGAGGACGTCGCCGCTCCGGAGTCCGGCCTTCTCGTAGTAGGAGCCGGGTTTCACGTTGGCGAACACCTTCGTGCCCTTGTTGCCGATCCCGAGCCCTCCCAGGCCGGTGGACGTGTTGTACGCGGGAGTGATCTTGACCTTGAAGGTCTTGTGGTCTTTTTCGCGCAGGACCTCGAACTCAAGCTCCTTGTTGCACGACGGCTCGACGGCGTCCCTCAAGTCCTGCCATGACTTGATCTCCTTGCCGTCGATACTCTTGATCACGTCGTCGGGATCCAGCACGTCGTGCGCAGGCATCCCAGGGAGGACTAACTCGATGCGGCACTCGACCAGGTTGTCGTCCTGCGGAATCGAGTGCCACTCGATCGGCTCGAAGACGATCCTCTTGACGATCCCTTCCTTGTCCTTGAAATCCTGCATGCGGCGGCGGAACTCGAGGACCACCTCCTTGTTCGGCCGCTCGCGAAGCATCCCGTCGGCTTTCCGGCCGAGACTGACGGGCTCCCCGTCGATCTTCACCAGCTCGTCGCCCTCCTGGATCCCCTGGAGCGCGAGCGGGGAACCCGCATTCACTCCGACCAGCATGGTGGTCGCCGGACTCGTCATGTGGTAGGGCGATTTCATCGTCGTGACCTGGAGCTTCATCTCCCGCCCGCCCCGCATGACCGTGACCGGGACGACCGCGCCGGTGGGCCGGCGGATCATCTCGATCCGGAACTTGTCCAGGCTGTCGATCCGGCGCCCGTCCACCTCGATCACGATGTCGCCGGGCATCATCCCGCCGCGGGTCTCGGCGACCCCCGGCGCCCCCACTTCGTTCGAGTGCTCGTACTTCCCCACCCCGTAGGCGAGGATGCCGATCGGGAACGCGATGAGGAGATTCATGACCGCGCCGGCCACGAAGATCTGGAACCGCTGCCACGGGGTCTTGGACGTAAGCTCGCCGGGGTCGCCCTTGCGCTCGTCGGCCAGGGTCTCCCCCGCCATCTTCACGTAGCCGCCGAACGGGAACGCGCAGATGCGGTACTCGGTCTCGCCCCACTTCCGCTTCCAGAGGATCATGCGCGGGATCATGAACGCGAAGCCCAGCGAGAAGATCTCCACCTTCACGCCGTTCTTCTTGGCCATGATGAAATGGCCGAACTCGTGGATGAAGATGATGAGGCCGAGCCCCATGATCACGAGCACCGTCGCCCACCCGTTTCCGAGCCACTCCCCTATCAGCTGCACCGCGCCTCCTGTCTCGCCCAGGCATCCGCCCGGAGCACGTCGTCCAGCGCCGGCTTCGCCACCACCGCGTGGCGATCCATCACCGTCCGCACGATCTCGAAAATCTTCACGAAGGAAATCTCTCGCGAAACGAACCGGTCGACCGCGACCTCGTTGGCGGCATTGAGAACCGCGCCCATCGTCCCGCCCGCCTTCGCCGCCCGGTAGCCGAGTCCGAGCGACGGGAACTTTTCCATGTCGGGCGATTCAAAGGTCAGCGTCTTCACCTCCGCCAGGTTCAGCCGCTTGACGTTTCCGTCGGCGCGGTCCGGGTAGGTGAACGCGAACTGGATGGGCGTCCGCATGTCGGGCAGCCCGAGCTGCGCGATTACCGAGCCGTCCACGAACTCGACCATAGAGTGAATGATCGACTGGGGATGGATCACGACTTCAATCTGATCCGGCGACAGGTCGAAGAGCCACTTGGCCTCGACGATCTCAAGAGCCTTGTTGAACATCGTGGCGGAGTCGATCGTGATCTTCCCGCCCATGTTCCACGTCGGATGCTTCATGGCCTGCTCGGGGGTGATGCGGTCGAAGTCCGCGCGCGGCGTCTGCCGGAACGGGCCTCCCGAGGCCGTCAGGAAGACCCTTTTGATCTCGCTGCGCGACCCGCTCCGCATCGACTGGAAAATCGCGCTGTGCTCGCTGTCGACAGGCACGATCGTCGCGCCCGAGCTCCGCGCGAGCTCCCAGAGGATGGGCCCCGCCATGACCATCGACTCCTTGTTGGCCAAGGCGAGGGTCTTCCCGAGACGCGCGGCCTCGAGGACCGGCGGGAGGCACGCCGCACCGGAGATCGCGCAGACGATGACCTCGGCCTCTTTGGACGCCACGACTGCGCGGAGCCCCTCGGCTCCCTGGTGGAGCGCGGTACCCGACCCGTTCATCTCTCTTTTGAGCGCGTCGTGGGCCGCCGGATCGGTGACCGAAGCGAGGGCGGGCTTCCACCGGGCGATCTGCTCCTTGAGGACCTTCCAGTTGGAGTTCACGGCCAGACCGTCGACCTGAAACCCCAGGTGCGCCGCCACATCGAGGGAGTTGGTTCCGATCGATCCGGTGGACCCGAGAATGGCGACGGTTTTCTTCATACGAGGATCTCGTAGGCGCGGAGGGTCTTCTCCTTGCCCTTGAGGAGCGTCTCGCCGAGGTCCTTCGCCTTGAACACGTGGCGGACAAGGTCGTAGGTCTTCTCGCCCACGACGATCGAGTTGACCTGCGGGAATTTCGTGAGGCGCGCAGCGACGTTCACGGTGTCGCCGAGCACGGTGTACTTGATGTGGGTCGGGGTCCCGATGTTCCCCGCGACGGCGGTGCCGCTGTTCACGGCGCAGCGCACGTTGAACTTCCGGGCGGGGTTGGCCGCGCAGAAGCGCTCGAGGTCCTTGAGAAACGTGACGCAGGCCTTCACGGCGTTCACGGCGTGGTCGGCCATGTCGAGCGGCGCGTTGAAGATCGCCATCACCTCGTCGCCGATGAAGTTGTTCACGTGGCCGTTGTGAAGGAAGATCGCGTTCGTGGCCATGAGGAAGAACTCGTTGAGGAGCTTCGCGACCTCCGAGGCGTTGCCCATCTCGGCCATGCGCGTCGATCCTTCGACGTCGATGAAGACGACGCTGACGTCGCGCTCGGCGACCTCGAGGCCCACGTCGCCCCCGCGGTCCATGAGGAGTTTCACGTGGTCGGGTGAGTGGTACTTCGAGAGGTTCGCCCGGAGGGTCTCCTCGCGCCGGAGGCGCACCTGGACCTCCTCCTGCCGGATGCGGATGCCGATCAGGTTGGCGATCGCGGTGAGGAGCTCGAGGTCGTCCTTGGTGAAGGCGTAGGACTTCGCCAGGTTGTCGAGGTAGATGGCGCCGTAGACGCGCTTTTCGTCCCACAGGGGGACGCAGAGGGCGGAGCGGATGTTGTACTGGACGATGGAGAGTCCCTGCATGAAGCGCGGATCCTGGAGGGCGTCGGAGGTGATGATCGAGACCTTCTCGTTGACGACCTGGTTGAGGATCGTCTTGGAGACGTGGATGTCCTTGCCCCCGATGACGCCGCGGGTGCGATGGTACACGAGGTGTGGGGCGGGCTCGGCCTCCTCGGTGGGCTTGAGGAGGATGACGGCGCGCTCGGCGCTGATGACCTCGAAGATGAGCTTGGTGGCGATGATGAGCATCTCGTCCAGGGTGGCGGCGGTGGTCAGGGCCTTGCCGACCTGGAAGAGGATGAAAAACATCTTGGACTCTTTGGCGGCTTTCTCCCCCGCGGCCTCCTTGCGGATGTCCTTGAGAGAAAGGCCCTTCGAGAGCGCGTCGGAGATGTTGAGGCTGTAGCTTTCGGCCAGCTGGTCGACACGCTGGACGATCTGCTGGGAGCCGGCAAAGTCGGTGAACTTCTTGTCCTCGAGGCGGGCGGGGGCTGCGAGGGGCGCGGCGGAGGGAGCCTTGGCGTGGTCGTCATCCAGGTAGAAGATCTCGGTATCGCCGACGCGGATGACATCGCCGTCCTCGAGGGGCCGGGACTCGACGCGCTCGCGGTTGACGAAGGTTCCGTTGGAGGAGCCGAGGTCGTAGACGACGAAGCGTTCGCCCTTCTTGACGATGGAGGTGTGGCGGCGGGAGATGAGGGAGTCCTTGAGCTCGATGTCGTTCTCGGGGGTGCGGCCGATGCAGAGGTTGTCCTTGACGATGGGAAAATCGCGGGACTGCCCCGCCTGCTTGATGATCAATTTCGGCACGCGGACCTCGAACGCACTCCGTGGAGAAACCCCGAAAAGTCATTGAATCATAAGGGGAAATGGGCGTCAAGGCCGCGCTCCCGGGGCGGTGTCCGGCGTCGTAGTACATAAGTGGGGATAAACGTTGACACCTCGGGTCTGCGGCCTAGGATGAAGCCACCAACCCCATCACGAAGGAGGCGCCGATGAAGCCCATCTGGACTGCCTTGGCCCTGCTGCTGACGGGCCCACTCCTCCCCGCCGACGACACCAAGGGCGGCGTCAAGCCGGGCTCCGACACCCTGATGCTCTACTATCCCAACGACCCCAACACGATCAACCCCGTCCTCGCCAACGACACCGTCAGCGAGGCGTTCATGCGATACGTGGTCGACACGCTCGCCGACCGGAAGATGGAGAACCCCGACGAGTACGAACCGCAACTCGCCGAGAAATGGGAGTTCGAGGAGAAGAACCTCGAGTACACCATCCATCTCCGCAAGGGGGTGAAATGGCAACCGACGAAACTCCCCGACGGTACCGCCATTCCCTCAAGGGAGTTCACGTCGGCGGATGTCAAGTTCACCTTTGACGCGATCGTCAACAAGAACGTGGACTCCGCCTCGCTCCGAAGCTACTACGAGGACCCGGACGCGAAGGAGGAGTCGGAGAAGATCAAGATCCGGGTCACGGTCGTGGACAAATACACCGTGAAGGTGAGGTGGACCAAACCCTACTTTCTCGCGACGGAATTCACGCTGGGGACGCCGATCATCCCGAAGCATGTCTACTCGGTCGACGCCAAGGGCGAGCCGATCTCGCTCGACATCCAGAGCGAGGAGTTCGCAAAGGGGTTCAACGACCACTGGGCCAACTCGATGCTGGTCGGGACAGGACCCCTGATGTTCTCGAAGTGGACCAAGAACGACCGGCTGGAGCTCGTGCGAAACCCGGAGTACTGGGGCAAGCCGTTCTACTTCAGCAAACTGGTCTACCGGAACATCCCGAACCCGAATACTTCGCTCAAAATGATGCTGAACGGGGAGTTGGACTGGGCCGCGATCAGTGACAAGAACCTGTACATGCAGACGAAGGACGACGCGGCGGTGAAGAGCGGCAAAGCCAAGCTGGTGGAGTACGACTATCCCGGGTACCGCTACATCGGCTGGAACTTCAAGAAGGAAATCTTCAAGGAGAAGGCCGTCCGCACCGCACTGGCCCACGCGATTCCGGTCCAGAAGATCATCGACAAGGTCCTTTACGGGCTGGGCTCTCCCCTCTCGGGCCCCTTCCTGCCCACCGGGTCCTCCTATGATCCCACGCTGAAACCGCTGGAGTACGACCTGGAGAAGGCGAAGAAGCTATTGGACGAAGCCGGCTGGAAGGACACCAACGGGAATGGCGTTCGGGACAAGACCATCAACGGGAAGCTGTTCGAACTGAAGTTTGATTTCATCATCTACGCGGACGCCCCGATGTACAAGACGATTGCCGAGATCCTCAAGGAGGAGTACCGGCAGATCGGCGTCGATGTCCAGCTCTCCCCCATCAAGTGGGCGCTCATGCTCGAGAAGCTCCATAAGAAGGAGTTCGACGCCTGCATGCTTGGCTGGGCGCTCCCTTGGAAGCAGGACCCTTTCCAGATCTGGCACTCCAGCCAGGCCGAAACTCCCGAGAGTTCCAACGCGATCGGCTACAAGAGCCCGGAGCTGGACAAGCTGATCGAACAACTCCGGGTGACGTTCGACCCGGAGAAGCAGAAGGAGCTGTATCGCAAGATGCACCGGGTGGTCTACGATGACCAGCCCTACGCGTTCCTCTTCGTCGACAAGGCCACCAGCGGCCACCAGGCGAGGATCCAGAATGTGAAGTTCTACCGGATCCGGCCGTGCCTTGACGAAGCGGAGTGGTTCGCGCCGCCGGGCGACGCCCGCAAGTAGCTCCGGAAACGCTGAGGGGACTGAGCCGCGAACCGTGCGCGCCTACATCATCCGCCGCCTCCTGCTCATGATCCCCACCCTCTTCGGCGTGACGCTCGTCACGTTCCTCGTGATGCAGCTTGCCCCGGGAGACCCCCTCAAGATGCAGCTCTCCCAGGGGGGCTCTCAGGGCGAATCCGGGGCGACCCGCGAGGCCTTTCTCCACCAACGCCGGCAATGGAAGCTGGACAAGCCGGCGATCCTCAACACGCGATGGTTCAAGGACTACCGCGCGCAGACGCACGAATGCGCGTCGCTCTACGGCTTGACCGACTCCGAACTTGAGTCGCGCCTGGAAGACCTGGCCGGGCAAGCCAAGCGGGACGCGGCTTCGGACACGCTGGAGTTCATCCGTGGCCTGGGGATCGAATCCATCGACACCCGCCTCCAGGATCCAGGGCAGCGGCCGGGTCTTGCCAAGCTTCTCCGGACCGCGGTTCAGATCAACGTCGAGGATACCCTGGGGGAGCATGGAGTCCGTTTCTTCGGGGCGCTCCTGGATGACCCCGACCTCAAGCTGCGGATCGGGGCGATCCGGTGCCTCACGCTTTGCACCCTGGGTGACCCTTTCCGGTACACCTACTCGCGCGAGCCCGAGCCGAATGAAACCGCCGGGATCGTGGCCACGTGGAAGATCTGGTGGGATCGTGACCGCTCAAAGTTCACCCCGCTTTCCCCGGATCGCCTCAAGGAAGTACAGGGATTGTTTCACACCCTGGTGGCCGAGCCGTCACGATCAAAGATCGTCGAGGGGATCGACTCCTTCACAAGGGAAGACGCTCCGTTCTTCATGGAGATCCTCCTGTCCGGGGCGTCCCTCAAGGAGAAGTTCGTCGCCTCGACCGCTCTCCGGTACAAGCTGGACCGCGTGCTCAGGTCCGACGTGAAGTTGACGGACCGGGACCCGCTCGTCTCCACCGTGGCCGCCAACTGGAAGGCGTTCCTCTCCACCCACACCTCGGAATACGACCCCTCCTTCCCTGCAAAGACCCTCTACTTTGTCACGGACACGCAGTACGCGAATTCCCTGGCCAAGCTTGTGACGTTCGACTTCGGACGCTCCATGGTGAAGCCGTACGACCCCGTCGGCCCCAAGATCTTCCAGGCCGTCCTGGTTTCCGCGCCCATCATGCTCCTCTCCGAAGCCATCGTGTACATCCTCGCGGTGCCGCTGGGGGTGATGTGCGCCGTCCGGCGGGGCCGGTGGCAGGATCGGTCCATTTCACTCACGCTCTTCATTTTCAATTCGTTCCCATCGGTGGTCCTGGGGATGCTTCTCCTCACGTTCTTCTGCTTCGGGACCTTCCTCAGCGTCTTCCCCATGTATGGCCTGCACGCCGAAGCCTACGAGAATCTTCCCTTTCTCCGAAAGATGCTCGACTACGTCCACCACGTGTTCCTCCCCCTCGTCTGCTACTCCCTCTCGAGCCTGGCCGGCCTCGCGATGTTCGCCCGGTCGAGCATGCTGGACGTCGTCAACCAGGACTATATTCGCACGGCGAGGGCCAAGGGCGTGGCCGAGGGCCCCGTGATCCTGAAGCACGCCCTCCGGAACGCCCTCATCCCCGTTCTCACCCTGTTCTCGAGCTTCATCCCCGCCCTTCTCGGCGGAAGCGTCATCATCGAATACCTCTTCGGGATCCCCGGCATGGGCCGGCTCTCGTACGATTCCATCCAGGCGAAGGACTACAACACCGTGATGGCCATCATCTACTTCGACGCCATCATCGTCATGCTCAGCATCCTGCTGACCGACCTCCTCTACGTCTTCGTGGATCCCCGGATTTCCTTCGAGAAATCGGAGGGTGGGTCATGACTCCCTCCGGAGAGACCTATGTCGACATCGTCTGGAAGCAGTATCGCAAGAATCGTATCGCCGTGGCGATGCTCTGGGTCGTGGCGGGGCTCTTCGGCGTGGCCATCTTCGCCCCCGTCCTCGCCTCCAACCAGCCCTATTGCTTCACCGACGGAACTGGGACGTGGTTTCCCTGGTTCGTGGCTCTCGTCAATCCCGACACGGCGATTGACTTCGCGTTCAACGTCGCCCTGATCGTCTTCATCCCCTGGGGGATCGCCGCGTCTCTCATCGATCGCGAGGCACGACGATCGGGCCTTCCCGGACGGCGGCGCCTGGCCCTCGCCCTCCTTCTCTTCTTCGCCATGTTCGCCGTTGCCGTCACCCTCATGGCCCTCCTCAAGGGAGGGCTCGCCCTGAGATGGATGTCCCGGATCCTGCTCGTCCTCCTCCTGGGCAGCCTCGGGGCGTGGCTCGGGATGGGGACCGGACGGCGCCTCGGGATCGGGATGGCCGCCTGGCTTCTCTCCCTCCTGCCCTGGGCGATCGTCGTCGTCCCGTGCGTCCGCTTCGGATTACCCGACGACAAGAATTTCTCCCGCGACTTCAAGAAGGAGCACGTGCAGGGCAAGGGGACGGGCACCTACACCCTGATCCCCTACGGGCCGCTGGAGCAGGACCTCGACATCATCTTCAAGCCCCCCTTTCACAGGAAAACCGCGCCCCCGGAGCGATACCGCGAAGGGCAGGTCCACGTGATGGGGACCGACGACTCGGGACGTGACGTCCTGTCGCGGATCATCTACGGCACCCGGATCTCCATGACCATCGGGGTCGTGGCGGTCTCCATCTACGTCACCATCGGGATCATCATCGGCGCCATAGCCGGCTACTTTGGCGGGAAGGTCGATATGCTCATTTCCCGCGTCGTCGAGATCGTGATGCTCTTTCCTTCTTTTTTCCTGATCCTCACGATCGTGGCCCTCATCGGCCCGAGCATCTACATCATCATGGTCGTCATTGGCCTGACGAGCTGGCCCACGATCGCCCGGCTCACCCGCGGGGAGTTCCTGAGGCAGCGCGCCATCGACTACGTGGCCGCCGCGCGGGCGCTCGGAGCCTCCAGCGGGAGGGTGATCTTCAGGCACGTGCTCCCGAACGCGCTCTCCCCCGCTTTCGTCGCGATTCCTTTTGGCATCGTCGGGGCGATCATCACGGAAGCCTCCCTCTCGGTATTGGGCTTTGGCGTCCGGCCCCCGGCGCCCAGCTGGGGCTCGCTTCTCCTGGTCGCGACCTCCAACTACGCGATGTGGTGGCTCACCGTATTCGCCGGCTCTTCGATCTTCCTCACCGTGACCGTCTTCAACATGGTGGGTAACGGGCTCCGCGACGCCATGGACCCGAGATTGAAGGGAACCCAGTAGGCTGATAGACTGGCCCGATTCCATGACCACCGCTACCGAAGAAATACTGCTCGACATCCGGAACCTGAAGACCCATTTCTTCACCGACGACGGCGTCGTCCGCGCCGTCGACGGCGTCTCCTTCCCGATCTACAAGGGGAAGACCCTCGGCGTCGTCGGCGAGTCGGGCTGCGGCAAGTCCGTCACCGCCCTCTCCACCCTGCGCCTCGTCGCCCCCCCGGGCCGCATCGTCGACGGCCAGATCCTCTTCGAGGGCACCGACCTCGCGACGCTCCCCGAGCCCGAGATGCGCTCCATCCGCGGCCACAAGATCTCCATGATCTTCCAGGAGCCCATGACCTCCCTCAACCCGGTCTTCACGATCGGCTACCAGATCGCCGAGGCCGTCATGCTCCACCTGGACAAGAACAAGGCCGACGCGCGGAAGCATACCATCGAGATGCTCGACAAGGTCCGCATCCCCTCGGCCGCGACGCGCATCGATGAGTACCCCCACCAGATGTCGGGCGGCATGCGCCAGCGCGTCATGATCGCGATGGCCCTCGCCTGTAACCCCAAGCTGCTGATCGCCGACGAGCCCACCACCGCGCTCGACGTCACCATCCAGGCCCAGATCCTCGACCTCATGCGCGACCTCCAGAAGGAGTTCGGCATGTCGATCATGATGATCACCCACGACCTCGGCGTCGTCGCCGAGCTCGCCGACTACGTCGCCGTCATGTACGCCTCGAAGGTCGTCGAGTACGCCTCCGTCAAGGAGCTCTTCTCCCACCCGCTCCACCCGTACACCCTCGGGCTCTTCCGCTCGCGGCCGTCGCTCGGTTCGAAAAAGTCGGAGAAGCTCAACGTGATCCCGGGCACCGTCCCCAACCCGCTCCGCTTCCCCACCGGGTGCAAGTTCCACCCGCGCTGCCCGTCGATCGTCGACGCCTGCAAGTTGGTCGAGCCGCAGCTCAAGGAGATCCGGCCCGGACACTGGGTCGCCTGCGACGTGGTGAAGGCATGAGCGGCCCGCTGATCGAGGTCCGGAACCTGAAGAAGTACTTCCCCGTCAAGAAGGGCGTCTTCTCGAAGACCGTCGGCCACGTCCGCGCGGTGGACGACATCTCCTTTGTCGTCGCCCCGGGCGAGACGCTCGGGCTCGTCGGCGAATCGGGCTGCGGAAAGACGACCGCCGGCCGCTCGCTCCTCAGGCTCATCGAGCCCACCTCCGGCGAGGTCCTCTACAACGGCGCCAACCTCCTGGCCGTGAGACCCGCCGAGATGCGCCACCACCGACGCGACCTCCAGATCATCTTCCAGGATCCCTACAGCTCGCTCAATCCGCGCATGACCGTCGGCGCCATCGTCAGCGAGGGGCTCACCGTCCACGCGATCGGCACGAAGGACGAGCGGATGGAGAAGGTGAAGGAGACCCTTCAGCGGGTCGGCCTCGACCCGGGCGCGATCAACCGCTACCCGCACGAGTTCTCCGGCGGCCAGCGCCAGCGCATCGGCCTCGCCCGCGCGCTCATCCTCAACCCGAAGTTCATCGTGTGCGACGAACCCGTGAGCGCGCTGGACGTCTCGGTGCAGTCGCAGGTCGTCAACCTGCTCGTCGAGCTCAAGGAGACGTTCGGGATCGCGTACCTGTTCATCTCGCACGACCTCTCGGTGGTGCAGTACATCAGCGACCGGGTGGCGGTCATGTACCTGGGCGAGATCGTCGAGACCGCGAAGAGCGCCGACCTTTACCAGAAGCCGCTCCACCCTTACACGCAGGCTCTCCTCTCGGCGGTGCCGGTGCCCGATCCCGAGCGCAAGCGGACGCGGATCATCCTCCAGGGCGACGTGCCGTCGCCGCTCAACCCGCCCCCGGGATGCCGCTTCCACCCGCGCTGCCCCGTGGCGATCAAGGGGCTTTGTGATACGCAGGCGCCGAAGACCATCGACTACGCCGGCCACAAGGTGGCGTGCCACGTAGTGGAGAAGCAGCAGGCCGGCGCCGTCAGCGGCTGATCGCCACCCAGGCTTGACCGGGCGAAGCCGCCGGATTAAAGTGGAACCCATGGCGGAAACGAGCGCCGGCTACAAGAATCTCGCCGCGGGGATCAAGCTTCTGCACGAGGAGATGAAGGGCGTGCGGTCGGACATCGCCGCCGCCCTGCGCGACGCAGCCGAGGATCGTCGCCGGGCCGATCGGAGGTTTGAGGCTTCGGAGCGGAAATTTGAGTTCATCGTCGAAACCATCCGCGAAGAGCGCAAGCAGTCCGATCGGCAGGCGAGACTTCTTGTCAGAAGCGTGCTCCAAGTCGGCCAGCGGATCATCAGGAAGCTGGACGAGCACTCCAAGAAGATGGACGACCAGACCAAGAAGCTCGACGAGCAGACCCGCCTTCTCAGGGGGATTCAAAAGGGCATGAACGGCCATCCCCGCGGGCGGAACGGGAACGGGCACCCCCGATCCTGAACGCGCCGCACACCGGTCAGCGCGCGAACGTCACGATCGACGTGAACACCCTCTCGAGCTGCTGATCGCGCTCGGTGACCATGATCTTCAGCTCGATCCGCACCGCGCGGGGCAGCGTGTTCTTCTCGCGCTTCGAGTTCCAGTCTGGGATCCACTGGTCGCCGTTGTAGTACTCCAGGTGGAAGTGGCGGACGCGATCGTACATCTCGACCAGGCGGCCGCCGCGGAGCGGCTCGTTGTCGATGAAATAGTCCTCCCGCCGGTAGAGGATCCCGACGGACGGGTCCTTTGGATTGTCCGCGACCTGGTAGCCCAGCTCGTTCACGCTGTGGAACGCCGGGTCCTCGCCGTCCTTGCGCGCCCCGTACGCCATCCGCGCCCCGATGAAGTCGACCCGGTCGCGGTCGCCTGTCGACCCCTTGCGCGAGATCGAGACGAAGAACTCCCCCTCCTTCCCCGGGAGGAACGCGCTTTCCAGGTCTTCGCGAATCTGCGCGAGGAGGGCCGGACCGATCTCGCTCGACTGGTTGATCTCCTCGACCCGCTGCGCCGCCTCGACCGTCGAGACGACCACGCCGTAGACGATCGCCATGATGATGGCGAGAAGGAGGACCGAGAGCATCAGCTCGACCAGCGTGAATCCTCCGTCGTGCGTCCTCCTCATCCTCTTCATTTGGGCGGCACTCCGGGAAGAGGGCCGGGCGGCGTCGTGCCGGGACTCGCCGGATTGGCGGGAGTCCCGGGGGGAGACGGGGCCGGCGGCTCCTGAACCGGGAACATCGCCTCCAGCATCACGGGTTCGCCCAGGCCCGGCCCCTCGACCTTCAGGCCGACCCTGAAGATTTCCTTCGGCTTCTGGCCGGGCTTCAGGTCAACGGGATCGACCGTCTCCACCGGGATGCGCTCGGCCACGTACTCCCAGGTCCAGGCGGCGTAGGCGGAGTCGACCTCGCCGAAGTCCCCGGACGACTGGGAGCCCTCTCCCAGCCAGAGCGTCTTGTCGAGCTCCAGCTCGGCCAGCTTCTGGGCGGCGAGCACCCACGCGGTCTTGACGTCGCGCGACCGGCCCGCGTCGCGGACGATCTCCACGCGCCGGTCGAGAAGCACGGCCGCCGTCAGGGCGATGATCGCGAGCGCGATCACCACCTCGACCAGCGTGAACCCTCCTTCGCGCCTCCTGGGACTGGCGCTACGGAGGGCAAGCCCCCTGCTACGGCCCCGTGTCTTCAAGCAGCTCCTCCGCGTCCTTACGCTCCTCGTAGAAGGAGACGTACCCGGTGAACCCGTTGAACTTGACCGCCGCGTGCCGGTCCTCCTTGTTGCGCAGGTTGACGATGGTGTGGGCCGAGACGCCGAACGGGGCGAACTTCATCCGGGCGGCGCCGTGGTCGACGCGATCCTTCGGGCCGAAGACGATGTCCCAGAACTCCACGCCGTCGGGGAGCGTGCTCTCGAAGATCGGCTGGTACTCCCAGGCCTGGATCGCCGGCGCCGAGCCCATTCTCATCGCCTGCTCGATAGAGATCGCCCCGGACGCGACCTGGGCCGGCAGCGAGTCCCCCTTTGAAGGATCGATCTTCGGGAAGGCGACGAGCAGCCAGTAGCGCCCGGTGGAGAGATCCATCTCGAGGAAGACGTCCTTGCCCGTCGCCGCCGCGCGCATCTTGGCGATCTTCATGACGCTGGCGACCTCGCGCGCCGCCGCGCGGAGGCGGTACTTCGGCACGAGAAAGTCGAGCTTCGTGGCGGCGAGCACGACGATGATGCCGACGATGACGATGACGGCGATCAGCTCGATCAGCGTGAACCCTCGAGACGATCGCGCCCGGCGGACCAACGGCTATCTCACTTTCCGGTAAGGGATGTCGGCGGCGGGCCCCTCCCCGCCCTCCCGGCCATCCTCCCCCAGGCTGAGCAGGTCGAAGGGCATGTTGTTGGAACCCTGCGGGCGGTAGATCAGCTCGCGGTTCCAGCCGTCCACGGGCGGATCGGTCAGGTAGCCGCCGCGCGGCCAATCCTTGGGGTCGACGTAGGCCGGCTGGAGCACGAGGTCCATCAGCTTGTCCGGGTAGCGGTTGTGCGTCAGCTTGAACATCTCGATCTGGCCGGCGACCTGCTTGAGGATCGCCTCGGTCGCCTTGACCTTCGCCACGTCGGCCTTCCCCGAGACGTTGACGATGACGATCGTCGCCAGGATCCCGATGATGACGATGACAACCATCATCTCGACCAGCGTGAAGCCCTTCTCGCGGCGCGTCTTCATCGGAAATCTCCTAGAGGTTCGACATCTGCAGGATCGGCAGCAGGACCGATAGTACGATAAACCCAACGACGATTGCCATGATGACGATCATGAGCGGCTCGAGGAGGGCCGTCATCTTTTGCGCGGCGATCTCGACCTCCTCGTCGTAGGCCTCGGCGATCTTCTTGAGCAGCTCCTCGAGGCGCCCCGATTCCTCGCCCACGCCGATCATGTAGCCCACGACCGGCGGGAAGACCTTGCTCTGCTTGAGCGGGGTGGCGATGTCCGCCCCCTCCGCGATCCTCTGGCGGATCAGGTCGAGGGTGTTGGCCAGCAGTTCGTTGTCCACGACGCGCCTCACCACCCCCAGCGCCTCGAGGACCGGCAGGCCGCTCTCGAGGAGCGTCGCGAACGTGAGCGCGAACCGCGAGATCGACGCCTTCTTCATCAGGTTTCCCACGACGGGGATGCGAAGCTTCTGGGTGTCGGTCCAGAGCCGGCCCGCCGGCGTCTGCCGCGCCTGCCAGTAGGCGTACCCGGTCGCCAGGACCCCTCCCGCGAGGAGCCACCAGTAGTGCTTCATGAAGGTCGAGACGAGGATCAGGATCTCCGTGGGCAGCGGCAGCGCCGCGTTCCCCTGCTTCTGGATCACCTGCAGGATCTTCGGTACGACGAACGTGAGCAGGACGGCCACCACGCCGACGCCGATCACGAGCATGATGATCGGGTAGGTCAGCGACGCGACGACCTTCGCGCGCGTCCGGTTCTGCGCGTGGAGATAGTCGGCCACGCGATACAGAACCTTGTCGAGGTTGCCGCCCGCCTCGCCGGCGCGGACCATGTTGACGAACAGCTCGTTGAAGTAGACCGGGTGCGCGGCCAGGGCCTCGGAGAGCGATCCGCCCTGCGAGACCTTCTCGCGAACCTCCATGAGCGAGGTCTTCATGTCGAGGTGCTCCACCTGGTCGACGAGCGCCGAGAGCGCGCCGATCATCGGGATGCCCGAGCCCAGGAGCGTCGCCAGCTGTCGAGTCAGCATCGCGACCTCCTGCGGCCGCCGCCGGCGGAAGAGGAGAACCCCGCGTCCCGCCCCGGTGTTGCCCGCCGCGTCCCCCGACATGCGGAGGTCCGTGACGTGGAGGTTCCGGCCCTTGAGCTTGAGCCGGGCGTCCTTCGGGGAATCGGCGTCGATGACGCCGCCCTCCGGCCCCCCGTCCCCTTTCAGCGCCTTGTACGTGTAGACGGGCATGGGTTCACAGGGTGTCCATCTGGGTGACCCGCAGAACCTCTTCCGGGGTCGTCCTTCCCGCGAGAACCTTCCTCGCCCCGTCCATCCGGAGCGTCCTCATCCCGCGCTTGATCGCGTCGGACTTGATGAAGGTCGATCCCACGAGCTTCATCGTCTGCTCGCGCACCGTGTCGTCGATCGTGAAGAGCTCGAAGATCGCCGTTCGGTCCTGGTACCCGGAGTTCAGGCAGTACGGGCATCCCTTCCCCTTCCAGATCTTCCCGGTCGTCACGTCCTTCTGGCCCAGCCCGATCCCCGCGAGCTCCCGATCGGTGGGCGCATACTCCATCTTGCACTGCTTGCAGAGGAGGCGGACCAGGCGCTGCGCGACGACGCCGATCACGGAACTCGAGACGAGGTACGGCTCGACGCCCAGGTCGAGAAGGCGGGTGATCGCGCCGGGCGCGTCGTTCGTGTGAAGCGTCGAGAAGACCAGGTGGCCCGTGAGCGCAGCCTGGATCGCGATCGTCGCGGTCTCGAGGTCCCGGATCTCGCCGACGAAGATGATGTCCGGGTCCTGCCGGACGATCGAGCGCAGGCCCGAGGCGAACGTGAGCCCCTTCTTGTTGTTGATCTCGATCTGGCTGATCCCCGGAAGGTGGTACTCGATCGGATCCTCGATCGTCATCACGTTGTACTCGATCGTGTTGATCTTCTTGAGCGCCGCGTAGAGCGACGTCGTCTTGCCGCTGCCCGTGGGGCCGGTCACAAGCACGATGCCGTGGGACGCGTCGACGAACCTCTTGAAGATATCCATCTCCTGGCCCTCGAGGCCCAGTTCCTCGAGGTCGTAGAGCCGCGCGCTCTTGTCGAGCAGTCGCATGACGATCCGCTCGCCGTAGATCGTGGGGACGCTCGAGATGCGGATGTCGACGTCGCTGTCGCCGAGCTTGACGTTCGCGCCGCCGTCCTGCGGCAGCCGCCGTTCGGCGATGTCCATCTTCCCCATGATCTTGATGCGCGAGAGGATGGCGTCCTGGATTTTCTTCGGCGGCGCCATCATGTCGTAGAGGATGCCGTCGATGCGGTAGCGGATCTGGAGCTTGTCCTCGTACGGCTGGACGTGCACGTCGCTCGCCCGCATCTTGAGCGCCTGGAAGAGGATCATGTTGACGAGCTTGATGATGGGCGCCTTGTTCGCGATGTCGAGGAGGTCTTGCGAGCCCTCGACCTGCTTTTCGAGGCCCTTGAGCTCCTCCTCGTCCATCTGCTCGAGCATCTCGTCGACGACGTCGGCCTTCGCCTGGTACGCGCGGTTGATGAGGGCGGTGATTTCGCCGCGGGTGGCGAGCACCGGCTCGACGATGCGGTCCAGCATCGCGGAGAGCTCGTCGATCGGGTGGGTCTCGAGGGGGGAGCAGGAGGCGACCTTGACGGTGCCGTTCGCGGCGCCGATCGCGATCAGGTTGTGGTGGCGGGCGAACTGGACGGGGACCTTCTCGACGAACTCCGCGGGGACCTGGAACTCGACCAGGCGCTCGACGACCTTGAGGCCGAGGCACTCGCCGAAGATGCGGAGCATCTGGGCCTCGGTGAGGTAGCCGGCGGCGGAGAGCACGCGGTCGAGGGGCTGGTGGGTGCTTCGGGCGAGGGCGACCCACTCCTCGAACTTGTCCTTGACGTAGAGTTTCTCCCGTTCGAGGATCGCCTTGAGCCCGTCGATCAGCGCCATGGCTTCAAACTGTTAACGAAATCGCGGCACGTTTTCGTTAACAGTTACTTCTCCTCCTCCTTGCGGCCGTCGCGGGGGGTCTGGAAGCGGAAGGAGGACTCCGGCAGCTTGTCCGCCTTGACGTCCACGTTCAGCCCGCGGATCGGCTCCCCGCGCAGGTGCTCGATGTCGCTCTTCCGGTCGCGCGTCAGGTCGCGGTAATCGCCGAACCCGTAGTCGTACAGGATGTACGGGGTCAGGAAGATGTAGAGCGTCACCCGGTCGGTGCTCTCCTGCTCCCGCTGGAAAAGCCAGCCCAGGAGCGGGAAGTGCTCCAGCAACGGAACGCCCTGCGTCGACTTCGTGTGGTCCTGGCTCACGATGCCGCCGATCACCATCGTCCCGCCGCTCGGGACCATGATCTCCTTGGTGGTGATCTCGCGCGACGACTTGGGCGGGGGGATCGACGGGTCGACCGAGTCCTTCGTGAACTTCTCGATCTTCACGGTCGTCTCGAGCCGGAGGTAGCCACCCTCGCTGATGTGCGGCGAGATCGAGAGCGTCGTCTCCGCCGTCTCGAACCGACTGAACGTCCGCTGGGCGATACCGGTGCCCGTCACCGTCTCCTGGAGGACCGGCACCTGGCTCGTCAGCTTCATCGTCGCCACGCCGTTGTCGTTCGTCGCGGCCTCGGGCTCGTCCAGGATGGAGACTTTCGCCCGGTCGTCGAGCGCTTTCAGCATCGCGGCCAGGTTCCCGATCCGGTCCTTGAAGGAGAGAAGCGTGATGCCCGGGGTGTCGATCGGCGTGATGTTGAAGACGTTGTTCGTCGCGTCGGGCAGGATCGCCGACTGGCCGAACGTGCTCCGCACGCCGCCGACCAGGCGGTTCTTGGGGTTCGGCAGGAAGTTGAGCTCGACGCCCAGGTCGAACTTGTCGTTCGTCCGGATCTCGACCACCGTCGCCTTGATGAGGACCTGCGGCCGACGCTGGTCCAGCCGGCGGATGATCATGTCCAGCGTCTTGTACGTGTTCCGGTCGGTGACCATGATCACCGAATTCGAGCGGATGTCGGCCACGATCGTGGGTTCCGACCCCGTGAGCTGGGACTGCGAGCCGTAACCGCCGTACGAGGAGGAGCTCGAGGACGGTTGCTGCACCCCCGCGGGAGCCACCGCCTGGCCGGGCCGCGTCGCCTGTCCGCCGAACGAGCCGCCGGACGGGACGCCCTTGTCGTCGATCGAGATCCGGTACATCGCGTTCAGCGTGCGGGCGATGTCGATCGCGTTCGTGTGGCGGAGGTGCGAGATGTAGATGCCGCTCGTCTCAAACTGCGTCTCGCTGTCGAGGCGCCGGACGATCTCCTCCAACTGCGGCAGGCGGTTGGGCTCGGCCATCAGGATGACCGCGTTCGTCCTCTTGTCCGCCACGACCTGGACCGACTCCTGGCCCGGAACGCCCGGAACGCCCGCCACGCGCGGCTGCGTCGGCCGCCCGACCAGCGTCTTGACGAGATCCGTCATCATCTGCGACACGTCCTGGGCGATCGCGAACTTGAGCGGGATCAGCTTGAGCTCGACGTCCGGCTTCTTCACGTCGAGCGTCTTGACGATCTCCTCGAAGCGCCGGATGTTATGGTCGAAGTCCGACGCGATGATGATCCCCGCCTCCTCGATCGCGAGCACGTTCTGCGGGAACGTGGCGAGGTTGATCAGCGCCGCCTGCACGTTCCGGGGCTGCACGTACTGGAGCGAGAAGATCCGAGTCACGAACCGGTCTTCCGGACTCAGGATCTTGTCCCTTTGGAGTTCCGGCCCGCCGCTCTTGCTGACCGTGGCCGAGGGCTTGATCTTGTAGATCTCCTCCCCCTTCTCGCCCACCGGGACGAGGGCGAGATAGCTCACCTGGAGGATCGACTGGTACGCCTTGAAGAGGATCTCCGGGTCGTCGGCGAGCGGCTTGTCGCTCACGAAGTGGACGCGTTTGTTGCGGAGGCCGAGGTCCTCCGTCCAGAGAAGCGTCTTCTTCGTGATCCGCTGGACCGCGACCGTGAGGTCGTGCAGGTTGACGTCCTGGAGGACGCCGCCCAGCTTCTTGTCGTCCTGCTTCGGCTGCTGCTGCGCCGCGGCGAACGAGCCGGCCAGGCAGCCCAGGACCGCGATGATGCTGATGCGCTTCATGACCTCTCCTATTTCTTGCCCATCAAGGGCTGCCCGTCAGAATCAAAGGTCCCTTCCTCGCCCGCCACCGCGCGCAACCGCTGGAGGTGCGACCCGTCGAGATCGACCTCGCCCTCGACGATGCGCGCGACCAGGCGGAGCGAGACTTCCTCATGCGGCTCGGGGATGAAGGACGGCTTCCCCTTCACCTCGCGCGAGCCTCCGACCTGCCCTTTGACCTCGCGGAGCCCGATGTCGACCCGCCCCGAGCGGATCGTCAGGGTGTCGTTGGCCGTGTCGGAGATCACGAGACTCTTCGCCCCGTGGAGTTCGACCGAGACGCGGCCGCGGTCGAGGACGACCCGGCGTCCCGACACGAAGTCGAGCGACGACTCCGGCTCCACATGGAGCGCGCCGGACCCGAGGTCCAGGAGCGCGATCCCGCCGAGTCGCGTCACCAGCCGGTCGCCCGGCCGCGCCTCGTCGCCCGCCGAGACGGCGCGCCAGAGGCCCGTCGAGCGCTCGAGGAGCTCGACCCGGCCCGAGACGCTGGCCACGCGGAATTCGAAGCCCCGGTCGGCGCGCACGACGATCACGGCGACGATCGCGATCACGAAGACCGCCGCGGCCGCGATCCAGCGGAACCACGCGCGGCGCGACTCGCCCGAGCCCTGCGCTCGGGACATCGCCCGGACCACCGCGTCCCGGCGTTCGGCCGAGGGCGCCGTCTCCGGCACGGCACGGAGCGCGGCCAGCGCCGAGGCCGTCGAGGCCTGCGCGGCCCGGCACGGCTCGCACCCGCGGACGTGGTCGGCGACCTGCCGCGCCGGTCCGGCATCGAGGTCGCCCAGCGCCGCTTCCGAAAGCAACGCGCGGATTTCGGGGCACTCCATGATCAACCTCCCTGCGTGGCGGACGACCTTTCGTCCGCCCCGAGCTCCTTCGCCAGGTCCTGGATCGCCTCGTGGATCCGGAACTTCACGGTCCCCACGGGGTCCCCCGTGATCTTCGCGATCTCGGCGTACGGCAATCCCGCGTAGACGCGCATCACGAGCGCCTCCCGCTTGGCGGGCGACAGCACCGCAAGCGCCGCCACGACGCGCCGCACGTCCTCGCTCTCCTCGGCCCGCGCGTCCGGCTCCACGATGCCGGAGGCGAGGACCTCCTTGAACGAGATCACGCGGCCGCCCTCGTCGGTGGCCGGCCGGTCGAGCGGCGTCTCCCGGTGGCGCCGCTTCGCCTTCAGCCAGTCCAGCGACAGGTTCCGCGCGATCGTGTAAATCCACGTGGTCAGCGACGCCTCGGGGCGGAACTCCCCGAGCGTCCGGACGACGCGGACGAACGTCTCCTGGAAGAGGTCCTCCGCGGCATGGCGCTCGCCGACGAACCGGAGAATGAAGCTGATCAGCGGCTTCTCGAGCCTCTCGACGAGCTCCCGGTACGCGACGGCGTCTCCGGCGGCACACCTTCCGAGGAGGTTATCCTCCACGCGATCCCCCACGTTCGAACCTCCTTCTAACGAAGTCACCGACCCCGGGTTGGGAGCCCTATCTATTTTCGGCCATCTTGGCGGGCGTTCGCAGGGTTATGCAACGCACGGGCGTCTAGATTACAGGCCAGGAGGTTGATACCATGGGGGTCGTTATGCCGCGTCACACCCGTGCCCGGCTGGGGACCGCCGCCGCCGACGACGCCGCGCTCATCGAGCGCAGCCGACGCGGTGAAACGGAGGCGTTCGAGAGCCTCATGGCGAAGTACGCCAACCTGGTAGGGTCGATCGCCTACAACATCATAGGCGACGTGCACGTCGCGGGCGACATCACCCAGGACACCTTCCTGAAGGTCTACCGGAACCTCCAGAACCTCGAGGACCCCCGCCGCTTCAAGGGCTGGCTCTGCTCGATCGTGCGGACGACGTGCGTCGACTACCTGCGCAAGGAGCGGATCAAGCCGGCCTCGCTCGAAAAGATCGCGGAGGACGGGGTCGAGCCGGAGGGCGAGTTCCTGGGCGCGGTGTTCAAGCAGACGTCGACCGAGCTCGAGGAGCTGCGCGAGAAGATCCTGCACGTCGTGAACGAGCTCCCGAAGATCTACCAGCAGATCATCCTGCTCCGCCACCTGCGGAAGATGACGTACCGCGAGATGAGCGATTTCCTGGGGCTCCCGATCGCGACGAT
The DNA here is from genome assembly GCA_041482015.1 of Planctomycetota bacterium. Taxonomy (GTDB): domain Bacteria; phylum Planctomycetota; class MHYJ01; order MHYJ01; family JACPRB01; genus JACQFK01. The sequence goes on from JBGPCZ010000031.1 coordinate 28,795, forward strand.
CGAATCGCGGCTCTACCGGGCGCGCCTGATGTTGAAGGACAAGTTGATGGACCTCTACCTGTGAGCGAGAACGAACCCATGCCCTGCGGCGACGACATGAAGACCCTGCTGTCCCGCTACGTGGACGGCGAGCTGCCCAAGGAGGACCGTGCGAGGGCGGAGGATCACCTCCTGTCCTGCGAGCCCTGCCGCGAGCTCCTGGGGCTTTTCCAGAAGAACGAGAACCTCGTTGCGAGCGCGCTCTCGACGGACGCGTTCGGCGAGGCGATGATCGAGTCGGTCGTGCGGAAGATCAGCCGCGTCGGGCCGCCCGAGGCGAAGCCCGTCGACGAAGGCGTGATCGAGTGGGTGCGCGAGCGGCCGTGGCTGCCCGTCGCCGCGGGCGCGCTCTTCGCCGTCGTCCTCGCCGTCGTGCTCAATTCGGGCCGCTCGGCGGAAATCGCGAGCCTGAAGACGGAGCTCGGCAAGGAGGCCGGCCGGTCCGAAGCGCTCGCGGAGAAGAACCGGAAGACCGAGTCGGAGCTGCAGAACCAGCTGAGCCACTCGGTGGCCGTGGAGCAGGAGTTGGGCCGGCTCGACCGCGACTGGAAGACGGACCGCGCCATCAAGCGCGCGCCCGAGGGGACGGTCATCGGCTACCTTGAGACGCCGCACTACCTGGTGGCGAAGGCCTCGTTCGGCGACAAGCCCTTCGCGGGATTCAACGTCTACCGCCGCCTCGAAGGGGAGAAGGACGACACCGCCTGGAAGAAGCTGAACACGGACCTCCTCCTCACGCCCGAGTTCGCCGACCGGACGGTCCGGCCCGGCCAGGGCTACCTCTACAAGTTCCATGCGATCACCGTGTCGGGACAGCTGGTGGAATCGGTGCCGCTCATCCTGAAGGTCCCGTTTGCGGGCGAATTCTCCCCCGAGAAGAGCATCTGGGTCCACTGCCAGGACCTGTCGGCGCCGAAGGACTTGGCGGTTTTCATCCTGGAGCGCGTGGTGAACGGTCGGAAGCTCTCGGCGAAGTTCTACACGGAGCCGGGAAAGACGATCGGCGGCCGGTCCATGGTGGACGGGGTCGAGATTGATTTCACGACCGACCTGGTCCTGGCGCGCATCGAGTCCGGCACGGAGCCGCTCTACACCAGCGTCACGGAGCCCGTCCTCGACAAGGACGGGAACCCGATGATGGTGCAGCTGGTCGGGCCGGAGTTCATCGCAGCCACGAGGCGCTACGAGCGCTCCATCGGCCAGCGCGAGAACAAGAAGGCGGTCCTCCGCCTGGCCGGCACGACCGGCCCCAAGTCCGAACAGGACCTCTGGCGCGGCAGCCGGATCCAGGTCCTCGCCCGCGGCGAGTGACTCTCACTCCGGCCCGCGCGCCTCGATCTGCTGGAAAATCGGCGAGAGCTTCTGATCGGCGAAGCGCCACGAGTCCACCAGCAGGACGCCGAAAACCGCCAGGGCCACCGCGAGAAGCACCAGCCCCTTCCAGTGCAGCCGCCCGATCTTCCTCATGGCGGGTGCCAAGCTGATCAATCCCAGGAGCGAGGCGATGACGACGACCGCGTCGAAACTCGCCCTCTGCCAGTACGGCCCGCCCAGGTGGACCCACATGCCGAACTCGTCGAACGTCAGCCCCAGGCCCACCGCGTAGGCACGAGCGGTGTAGGTCAGGGCCTTCCCCTGGGGCTGGCGGAAGAGCAGGATCGCGCCCGCCGCCGAGAGGATGAAGATGCCGTAGTTGAGATGGTGCACGTGCGTGCCGCCCAGGTGCAGGTAAAGGTTGGGCATCCGGTGGGTCATGATGAGGAGCACGCAGACGCGGGCCAGGAGGAAGGTCACGACGAAGGCGAAAAGCACGGTGACGACGAGGGATGTCTGGCGCGGTCCGGGCAGAGGCGGGGCGCCCTGGGGCCCCCCGGAAGGTGATTCTCCGGCCATGACCCCTCTCACTTCGAGTGCAATTCGAAGACGCCTTCCCACTCGGCAGGCGGCGGCTTGGCCAGGAACTCGCGGGCGCGTCCGACGTAGTTCTCGCACGGCTTGTCGCCGGGCTTCAGCTTGAGCGCGCGCTCGAAGGCTCCGCTCGACTCCTGCCATCGGCGCGCCTGGTAGAGCTCGAGGGCCGCCGCGTAGGCGGGGAGGAACGCCGCGTCGAACGGAAGCAGGCCGCCCGCGGGGCCGATCAGCTCGTAGACGCGGACCGGCAGCTTCTTCCCCACCACGCGGATCAGGTCGAGCTCGCGGACCACGAACTGCCCCCCGACGAGCGCGAGCGTCGATTCGCCGATCATGATGTACGTGTCGTAGCTCTTGTTCGCGCCCTCGAGCCGCGAGGCGAGGTTGATCGCGTCGCCCATCGCCGTGTAGCTCGACCGGTCGGCGGCGCCCATGTTCCCGGCGTTCACGTCCCCCGAGTTGACCCCGATGCGGACCTGGATCCGCGGCAGGCCCTCCTGGGCGAACTCCTCGTTCAGGATTTTCAGCGCCGCCTGGCAGTCGAGCGCGGCGAAGCACGCGTTGCGCGCATGGTCGGGGGTCGGCACGGGCATGCCGAAGAGGGCCACGACGCCGTCGCCCACGTACTTGTCGATGTACGCCTCGTGCCTTTTGAGCGCGCGGGTCGTGGCGTCGAGCATGCGGTTGATGAAGGGGAACAGCACGTCGGGGGTCATCTTCTCGGAGATCGTCGTGAAGGCCTTGACGTCGGAGAAGAAGAACGTGCCGGACATCTTGCGCGGCTTGGAGAGGAACTCCGGGTGCTCCATCAGGATCTTCACCATCTCGGGCGACGTGTTCTTCTCGAGCTCGCGCTGGAGCTTCCGCTTGGATCGCTGGGTGACGAGCTCCTTGAAGGCGACGGAGCTCGCAAAGGTAAAGACGGCGGCGCTGAAGGGGCCCGCGCCTGAAATCATGATCGAACTGCCGATGAAGGCCCACCAGTAGACTCCGAAGGCCCCCGCCACGAGAGCCAGGGAAACCAGCGCGCTCCACATCACGTTCCAGTGAACGACCGCGAGCGTGACCAGGAACCCTACCGTAAGGATGTACACGAAATCGCGCCACTCCGTCCCGCGCCGGATCACCTGCCCCGTCAGGATCATGTTCGCGATGTTGGCATGCACGTCCACCCCGGGAGTGCGGAGACCCAGGGAGGTGGAATGAAGATCGCCGCTCCCCGTGTAGGCCGCGCCGATGAAGCAGACTTTTCCCTCTACCATTTTCCGGAGTTCCGCCTCGCGAACGTACGGAGCCCGGAAGCCGTCGAGGTCCGCCTGGCGCCGGTCGCGGGCCTCCTTCGTCCGCTTGGCCACCTGGTCCTTGCCCGCGGCTCTTAGCTTCGGAATCGCCTCATCCGCGTCGGCGATATCCCGTTTCATCGCTTCCATGATCTTCGCGCGCACCCCGTCGAGCTTCATCTCGAGGGCGCGCATCTCCCCGGGCGTCTTCTCCAGGGTGCCCCCCAGGATCTCCTTGAGCCGGGCGCTGACCGCGATATAACCTGCGGCATCGAGGGCCTTCTGCTCGTCCTCGTCCAGCTGTTCGATAATCTTCCGTGTGTTCTCGTCCAGATGGGAGTACCGATCCTCGTAAAAGCTGAGGACCTGGATGAAGGGAAGGTGCGCAAACGAGTCGCGCTGGAGACTGGAGTTGCCGGCCCAGTTCACCAGCATCCGGCCTTCGTCATCCACCGGGATGGACACTGTCCTGAGGAGGCCTCCCTTCCCCAAGACTTCGATCTCGACCGCTCCCCTCCTCTGCACGATTTCCAGTCGTTCGCCGGGTTCGGCCAGCGCCTGGATTCCGGCGACAAACCCAAGGTAGAAATGGGGACGATCCTCCCGGATCAGGTAGCACCAGGGCCGCCGGAGCACTCCATCCGCGTCCGCTTCGGCATTCGCAGCGCCCCCGCTCGACGCGGGCTCCAACAAAGGGAAGATGGGCGGAGTGATCGCCCGCCCCTTGCCCGGATGCAGGACGGGCGACTCCACGCGCAACGGCGGATAGGCGCGCTCCAGCTGGATCGTGGCCCGCGCGACGCTATAGGCGTGCTGGAGGTGCCTGAGTTCGCCCACGTGAGTTTTCGGGGAGAACTTCGGGAGGAGGGACTTGGTGAACTCCTCAAAAGAAAGCCCGGGCTTGACCGCCAGACGTTCCGAGGCAATCTCGATGCCGGCGCGGTTCCGGAGAAGCTCAAGATCGTCCCTGAATTCAGAGATCGGGACCCCCGACCGACGGGCCAGTTCTTCCGCGCTCATCGAGAAGTCCTGGGAAATCACTTCCTTGAGCTTCGGATAACGGACCAGCAGGGATCCTGCCGGATCCTGGAGATCAAAGTGGTACCCCAAGGTAACCCGTCCCGCCCTGGCGATCGACGCTCGAAGCTCGCGCTCCTCGTCGTCGAGGAGGACATCCCCTGTTTTCTCGTTGAATTGGCCGGTGCGAGGCACGAACGCCTTGAACTCCACGTCGTAGACGACGTGACGTGCCCCGAGGCGGTCCAGGGCAGCGAGCACCTGCGCTTGGTGACGCCGCTTGATGACCCCGAGTTCCCGGATGGATCCGTCGTCCATGTCCACGTTGAGGATCCGCTCTGATTCGCGGATCCTCGGGCGGAGGCGGAACGTCCAGTCGAGCACGAAATTGTCGGCCCGCTGGGCCAGCGGATGGCGGGACGAGAACGCCCAGGCGACCAGCAACGCGACGGGGATACCGACGGACAGCCCCAGCCTGGGATCGCCGCGCTCGATGGCGCGACGCAGGACTTCGGCGAGTCTGCCAAGGGGCCCGGGGATGCGCGCGGCGAGCGACCGGCGGGTGGAAGGCGCGGAAGGAAGCTCGCTCACGCCCCTAGTCTACGCCGCCGACGGAGGCGATGGAAGACGAGCAGGACCGGCAGGAGCTCCAGTCCGAGCAGCCCGCAGCCGTGCTTCTTCGAGGATGAACCGTTCCCCATCCCTGCACCGGGGGGAGCCGGCGGCTGGGACGCGGCCGCCGACAGCGAGACGTAGGACGGCGCCGGACCGGCACCCGGCTTGAACACGAAGGTGTCGGTAAACAGGAGGTAGATCACCGACGAGGTCACGTTCTCGACGAAGTAACCCCGCCCCGCCTGCATCACGTTGGTCGTCGCATACGCCCCGTTCACGTACTCGTAGAGCAGCGGATTGAGGAGCGCGGGATTCGTATCCGCGGCGAACGTCGGATTCCAGATCGTTCCGTCCGATGTCACCTGAACACTGGTCGGTCCTCCCCAGTTCATCCGGAACTGGACTCCATTCTGATACGGCAGCGAGACCATGTTCCACCCCGGCTTGAGCGCGATTGCGCGGATGCCGAGGGACTTGTTCGCAAAGCAGTCCAGCCCGTTGATCGTGGCCGAGCCGCCAAAGCGGGTCAGCACCCAGAAGGCGCGCCCTGCGAGGTCGCAGTCGTCGGTCATGGAGCTGAGTTCGACGTAGTGGTCCACGTCCCAGAAGAAGACGCGGTAGAAGACGGGGTTGTAGGGGCCAAGCGCGGCGGCCAGGGCCGCCCGGAGGCTGGAAACGCTGGAGTACTGCGGGACCGAGTGCATCTCGTACCCGGTCGCGACGCTCGGCAGGGTCAGGGTCCAGGGCGTCAGGGCGGCTCCCGTCGTGCAGTAGAACTGCCGGAGCACGATCTGCTGCAAGTCCGGATTGATCACGGTGACACTCTGCTCGCCGCCAAGCACTCCGCCCGGGTTCGTGGCCTGCAGCGTCCCGCTGTCGATGAGGACCGTGGGCAGCGAGACGGGCACCGAAGAGCCCGGAAGCTGGACAAAGGTACCCGGCAGGAAATTCGCCCCATGCACGATCAGGGTGCTGCCCACCACATTGACATCCCCCTTGGGGCACGTGTCAGTGACCGCAGGTGCCGGCGGCTGGGTCATGAATGCGAAGTAGGTCGGCATGCTCCCGGACGTCCCGTCGGTGGGGCCCAGAGCGGGAGTTGGTCCGGAGGTGTCCATTCGGCTGAACGGGGTTAGTGCTGCCAGATTTCCGAGGTAGAGGTAGTCTCCCGCCGAGTTCACATGGTGTTTGCAGGTGTCCAGCGTGATGGACCCTGGACCTAAGACTGCAGGGCCGGGAACCCCCGCAGAGCTCACCTCAATTGCGACCGGACCCTTATCGTGACCAACCACGTAGGCCCGCATGTTGGGCGCCAAGTCCGGGCGGAAGGAAACATCGGTCGATTTGTGGAGACCGTTGGCCAGAGGCTCAAGGTCGATCTGATTGGCAACGTTTGACGCCGCATCGATCCGGACGACATAGAGGTCGATGTTGTTTGAGCCGCAGGTGACGAAGACGACCGTCCCGTCCGGCGAACGGCTCATCCGGCTCGGATCTCGCACGTTCATCAACGTCGGTGGTACCGCCGTCCCCGTGAGCATGGTGATCTTTGAAGCCCCCGCACCCACGTCCTTGAAGGCGATGTATCCCGGCCCCCCAGGACCCGCCACCTGAGTGACCGAGTAGTAGACGCGTCCCGGTCCGTTGCCCGACCCTCCGATGACACTCGCGGGGATGACGGAGCACGCCTCGGAAGTGTCGCCGGAAATACCATTTGAATCCAGGAGCGTGGCCGCGGCCCGGGTAATCAGATTCACTCCGAACACGGCTGGAACGTTGCTGCCCCCTGACGTTTGTCCCGCCACAAAAAGAGCGGCCCCGTCATCGGATATAGCCATCCCCTTGAGGTTCTGGCCAACCGAGACATCGATCACCCCAATGACGGCGAGGGTATCACCGCTGATGACCGTGATCGCCCCGGGACCGCCATTGTTCGAGACATAGAGCAGGCGGCGCGCCGAGTCAGCGAGGATGTCATACGGGGCGTTGAGACTACTGAAAACAGGGTCGGTGATGGTCTTCACAAAGAGCGGAGCATTCGTAGGAGTCACCGTGTCCAGTTTCAACACCGTCACCGTATTCGCGCCCTGATCGGTCACATAGATGTATTCCTGCTGCGCCCAGAGCGACATCGCCGAGCCAACCAAGGCAACCGAAGCTAGAAACAATTTCTTCATGTGCGCCACATCTCCGTTACGGATGCCCCGGCGGGAACGGCAGGGCCCCGGGCTTGCGCGTCCTTGGGCCCCCCGGGCCCGTCCCGCCGAATTCGGCCAGCGGCACGTCCCACGGGTTCGGATCGCCTGCCTTGTGCGTGAAGTGCCCCTGGAACAGTTCGTCGCCGTCCTTCCCGAAGAAATTCAGGAACAGGTCCGTCAGGAACCGGTAGTTCAGGTCGAGCGCGCTGTCCCCCTGGTCGTTCGCCACCCCGTCGCCGTTGATTCCCTGGTCCGTGTCCGGGCCCGGCAGGTGGTGGTTCCACGTGCCCGTGAACGTCCTGAGCGTGATGTGTCCGCCGCCGCCGGACGCCGGCGCGTGCACGAAGCCGTGTGAGCCCGAGACCGACGTCGTCGAGTTCGGCGCCGTCACCTTCATGTCCGCCCGGAGGTCGCCCTTCTGGATGTCCACCTCGATCGAGCCGAACTTGAGGTTCACGTCGGCGTTCACTTTCCCGCCCGCCTTCGCGAGGTCCTCGATCTTCGCCTGCGTCAGCGCCTTCACGTCCACCTGGATGTTCCCCGTGAAGAGGAGCTTCGCCGTCGACGCGACGGCCGTGCAGATCTCCGAGCCCTTCTTCAGCTTCATGTTCCGCTCGGCGGGCACCCAGTCCTTGTCCTCGGGGCGCTTCACGTCGACCGTCCCCTTCAGCGACACGAGCGTCGCCTCGAGATCTTCCTTCTTCCCGGTGTCCTGCTTGGCCGGAGCAGGAGCGGGGTCCTTCTTATCCTGGGCCACCGCCACCGCTCCTCCAAGCAGGAGCAGCGCCGCGGCCAGGGTCTCCAGTGTCCGTTTCATCTCACTTCCGCTCGGCGTCCAGGTTTCCCGCCTGCTGGTAGGTCTCCGCGTTCGCGAGCGCGTCGATCAGCTCGCGCCCGGTCACGTACTCCATGTCGGTCTTCCCCGCGAGAATCCCCGCGAAGACGCACTCTCGGAAGGCGTACCGGCGCGACATTCCGAAGATCCGGGTCGTCGCTCCGCCTTTGATCCCGAGCGACTTGCAGAGCATGTACGAGAGCGCGCCCTTGGTGACCGGCGCCGACTCCTCGAGCCCCCAGTCCGCGTCCACGACCTCGCGCGCCGCGAGATCCTTTTGGACGTCGGCGAACGACGCGTCGGTATGCTCGCTCTTGGCGAGCGAGAGCACCATGCGGCACGCGTCGCCGAAGCTGCAGCGGTCCTTCTCGAAGATCCGCCGGACGTAGGCGGTCCTCGATTCCTTCTTCGCATCCTCCTTCTTGTCCTGGAGCGCGAAGAGAGGCAGCGCCGCCCCCGCGACCGCCGCCGCCACGACCCAGCGTCTCATCGTCATCGTTCCTAGAAGCTGAACGTCAATCCCGCGCTGACGAAATTGCGGTTGCTCGTCTCGTCGTACGCCTTTCCGGGCATGAACACGCCGTAGTTGATCGAGATCCCGAGGTCCGAGAAGATCCTCCACCGGAGGAACACGTCCACCTCGGTCCCGATGCTGGAATTGTCGTTGAAGGCGCGCGGGTCGGAGATCGGCTCGGCGGACTGCACCTTCCTATAGTAATAGAAGTAGCTCCCGACCTCGAGGTTCCTCGCGAAGTCCACCGACTCGAGCGGATGGAACGCGCCGCCCACCCGGAGGATGTGGATGTTCGAGAGCCGCGGGAAGAGCGAATAGCCGGTCTGGAGGAACCCAAAGGAGAGGAACCCGGTGTCCTTCGTTCCGGCCGCGTTTCCCGAGGCGACGTCGCTCACGCTCGTGCGATCCTTGTCGCCCGACCCGAACATGTACTCGAGCTCGAAGCGGGGCGACATGTCGATCCGCCACAGATAGTCGAACGACACCGTGGCCGCGAAGGCCTGGATCGAGTCCATCTGGGTCGAGCCGGCCCCCGCGGTCTGACCGAACTCGAAGACCGCCTCGACCGAGTAGAAGAGGTTTTCGACGACATTACCGCGCGCGCCCAGCCCGATGTAATCGGCGTTGTAGTCCCACTTCTGGAAGCCGTTCTCCTCGTTGTTGAAGTCGTGCTCCACGAGCCCCATCACGTAGAACTTGTGATCGCCCGAGAAGGCCCAGTTGCCCTCGATCCCGGCGAAGCCGCGGTGCGTGTCCCGCGGGTTGGGGAGCGACTGGTCGAGGTCGTCGTCGTGGATGACCGTGTGGGCCAGGAGCAGCCGGGCCGAGAAGGGGCCCGAGGCCCAGGAGAGGTGCCCGCCGTAGTAGACGCCGTTCAGGAGCAGGCCGCGGCCGATCGACTCGAACTCCTTCCCCGCCCGGGCGGTCAGTTCCGTGCCGTACCAGGAGAAGTCCGCGTCGAGGTAGGCCTGGTCCACGCGGATCGGACGGAACCGGTTGTCGTCGTCGCCGGCGAACTGGTCGCCGGGATTGAAGTCGGTGTAGTCGGACTGGAGGCGGACGTACGCGGTGTAGCGCTGGTCGTAGACCATCTCGCCCCAGAGGCGCAGGTCGGCGTAGCGAAACGTGCGGTGATCGCGGTCGGGCTTGTCGTCGATGCGCGTGACCTCCGAGTGGATCCAGGCGCCGTAATCCCAGAGGAAGTCCTGCTTGAGGTCGGCGTTGGAGCGGGCGCGCTCGTCCATCTCGCGACGGCGCTCCTCCTCGAGGAATCGCTTCTGCGGGTCGGCCTGCGCGAACGCGGGAGAAGCAGCAGCCCACGTCACGGCCATCGACGCCAGAAGAACGCTGACCCGCCTCACTTCCCCTCCCCGTCTGGACTGGGTTGCGACCATTATGGCCGCACCGAACGTCCGGTCAAGGCAATTGAGTCGCCGTGACGCGGCCGGGCCCCCCGTTGTCTTTCGTGTGCGCTTTTGCTCTAATACCGCCCCCATATGGCCGATCTCTTCCTCGGCATCGACCTCGGCGGCACCAACACGAAGATTGGCCTCTGCGACGCGAGGGGCGTGGTCAAGGGAAGCTTCTCCGTCCTGACGAGCCCCGAGCGCGGGCCGCAGGACACGGTCCGCCGCATCGGCGACGCGGCCGAGAACCTCATGAAGTCGGCCGGACGCGCGGAGGCGTGCGGCTCGGGGGTTCCCGGCCCCCTCGATCTCCAGCGCCGCACCCTGTTCCGGGCGAACAATCTCCCGGGGTGGAGCAAGGTCCCCTACCCCGAGATGCTCGGAAACCGCCTCGGCATCCCGACCTTCATGGAGAACGACGCCAACTGCGCGGCGTGGGGCGAGTACATCGCGGGCGCGGGCCGCGACACCGGGAGCCTCGTCCTCTACACGCTCGGGACCGGGATCGGCGGCGGACTCGTGATCGGCGGCGACCTCTGGATCGGCGCCAGTGGCGCGGCCGGCGAGCTCGGCCACATGACGATCGACCCGCACGGCCCGCCGTGTCCGTGCGGCCAGGTCGGCTGCGTCGAGCAGTATGCATCCGCCAACGCCGTCGCGAAGCGATATGGCAGGGGGTCCGCCAAGGAGTGCTTCGACGCCGCCAAGCGCGGCGAGAAGGACGCCCTCGCCACCGTCGACTGGGCCGCGGACGGCCTGGCCACCGGCCTGGCCAACATGATCCACGTCCTCCACCCCGACATCATTGTCCTCGCGGGCGGCATGGCGCTCGCGGGCGACTTCCTCCTGGACAAGGTCCGCGACGGGGTGAAGAAACGCGTCTTCCCGCCCTTCCTGGAGAAGATCCGCATCGAGGCCTCGCAGGTCCCCGGCGATGACGCCGGCTGGCTGGGCGCCGCGCTCTGGGGCGCGCGCAAGGTCGGGCAGCACGAGATCCGCGAGCCCACCGCGGCGGGCCGGAACCTTTAGATCCGTTCTCCGGCCCCTTTACCGTCTGTAATCCCTATGGATACCGAGAAGATCCGCAACTTCTGCATCATCGCGCACATCGACCACGGGAAGTCGACGCTCGCCGACCGCATCCTTGAGATGACCGGGACCGTCTCGCACCGCGACATCCGCGCGCAGCACCTCGATTCCAACGCCCTCGAGCGCGAGCGCGGGATCACCATCAAGGCGAAGGCGGTCGCGATGGACTGGAGAGGCTACCGCCTCAACCTGATCGACACGCCGGGCCACGTCGACTTCAACTACGAGGTCTCCCGCTCGCTCGCCGCGTGCGAGGGGGCGATCCTTCTCGTCGACGCGACGCAGGGCGTCCAGGCGCAGACGGTGGCGAACTCGCTCCTCGCGGTCGAGGGCGGCCTGGAGATCATCCCCGCGCTCAACAAGATCGACATGCAGACCGCGCAGGTCGACGAGTCGCTCGAGGAGATGGAGCACACGCTGGGCATCAAGCCCGGCTCCGTTTTCCGGGTGAGCGGCAAGATGGGGACCGGCGTCGAGGAGCTCCTGGAGGCCGTCCTCATGCTGGTGCCGCCCCCCAAGGGCGACCCGAAGGCCCCGCTCAAGGCGCTGATCTTCGATAGCGAGTTCAACGAGTACCGCGGCGCCGTCGCGTACGTCCGCCTGATCGACGGGACGATCCGCCGGGGCGACAAGATCCGCTTCCTCGGCACCGGCACGGAGCACGAGGTCGAGTACGTGGGCCTCTTCAAGCCCCACATGGTCGAGGTGCCGCACCTCTCCGCCGGCCAGGTCGGCTACCTGATGGCCAACATCAAGAACCTGGCCAACGTCCGCGTGGGCGACACCGTCGCGCCGGCGGGGCGGGAGGAGGTCAAGCCCCTCCCCGGCTACAAGGAGCCGCTGCCGGTCGTCTTCTGCGGGTTCTACCCCACGGGCGACACGGACTACGAGGGCCTGAAGAAGGCGCTGGAGCGGCTCGCGCTGAACGACTCCAGCTTCAAGTGGCAGGCGGAGACGAGCGAGGCGCTGGGGTTCGGCTTCCGCTGCGGCTTCCTGGGCCTCCTCCACATGGAGATCGTGCAGGAGCGGCTCGAGCGCGAGGAGCATGTCGACCTCATCCAGACCGCCCCGAACGTCACCTACGAGATCGTGGCCCAGACGCACGAGGGCCCGAAGGTGATGAGGATCGACAACCCCGCGAAGCTTCCCGACGAGGCGATGATCAAGGAATGGCGGGAGCCCATGGTCCGGGCGACGATCATCATCCCGGCCGACTCCATCGGGACGATCATGAAGCTCTGCCAGGACCGGCGCGGGGAGTACCTGAAGACCGAGTACATCTCGAAGACGCGCGTCATCATCCACTACAAGCTGCCCTTCGCCGAAATCGTGTACGACTTCTACGACAAGCTGAAGTCGATGACGCGCGGCTACGGGACCCTCGACTACCACTTCATCGGCTACGTGCCGGGCGATCTCTGCCGGCTCCGGATCCTCGTCGCCGGGAACGAGGTGGACGCGCTCTCCATCATCATCCACCGCGAGACGGCGGAGCAGAAGGGCCGGAAGGTGCTGAAAGTCCTGCGGAAGGAGATCCCGAAGCACCTGTTCGAGATCGCCCTCCAGGCGGCCATCGGCGGGAAAATCATCGCGCGCGAGGACATCGGCTCCGTGGGCAAGAACGTCATCGCGAAATGCTACGGGGGCGACATCTCGCGGAAGCGGAAGCTGCTCGAAAAGCAGAAAGAGGGCAAGAAGCGGATGAAAAACGTGGGCGCGGTGGAGATCCCGCAGGACGCTTTCATGGCCGTCCTCAAGGCGGGGGACGAGGACGCGTGAACCGCCCCTCTATAATTGCTGGGCAGGCCGTCTCTTGTCTGCTGAAATAGGACGCGCATGGCTGACCCCGTGACCCCGGCGAAGCCCGACGCCAAGACGGAGAATGTCCTCGCCCGGCTCCTCCGGGAGCGGCCGCCCGCCGGCGCCGCGGCGATCCTCGGCATGCTCGCGCTCCCGCCGCTCGGTGTCCTCATGGCGGCCCTGCCCGAGGGGTGGAGCGGGTGGTGCAGCGCCTCCGTCGTGCTCGCCTCCCTGGCCCTCATCCCCGCGCTCGCCGCGCTCCTCCGCTTCCCGTGGGGGAACACGGTGGCCCAGTACCTCTGCTGGGCCGAGATCGTCCAGGTCGCGCTCCGCATCGTGAGCAAGGGCTTCTCGCCCGTGCAGGCCGTTCCCGGCGTCATCGCGATCGGCGTCCTCCTCGCGCTCACGGCCGCACAGCCCGCGCCCGTCGTCCCGCCGTCCGACCGCCGGCCGGATTCGATGGGACAGTGGACCAAGGAGAACCTCGAGGCGATCATCGTCGCCTTCATCATGGCACTCGTGATCCGCTGCTTCTGCATCGAGGTCTTCAAGATCCCGTCGAGCTCGATGGAGCCCACCCTCCTGGGCGACGTCTCGAGCGCCCACTCGCTCGACTCCTGCCCGTTCGAGGTCGAGCACCAGTGGTCGAACGGCGGCGACCGGATCATGGTGACGAAGTACTACTTCGCGTTCTCGTCGATCGAGCGCTACGACGTCGTGGTCTTCAAGTTCCCCCTCAACCAGTCGAAGAACTTCATCAAGCGCGTGGTCGGGCTCCCCGACGAGGAGCTGATGATCCACCGCGGGAACATCTTCGTGAAACGGAACGGCGAGTCCGAATTCCGGGTGGCCCGGCGGACGCTGCGCACGCAGGACTCCATCTGGATCACGGTGGACCCCAAGGTCGACTACCTCTCGTCGCGGGAGAACTTCGGGTCCCCGGAGTCCAAATGGAAGGTGCTCTCGCCGACCGGCGACGGGAAGAAGGGCGACTTCACGATCGACAGCCGCGAGCTCGTGACGCTGGAGAAGGAGAAGGTCCGCGGGATCCGTTTCGAGCGGCGGGACCGGATCGACGACGGGCACGACCATACCCTGGACATCGCCGACCTTCAGCTCGCGTTCGACTTCGAGCTCACGAGCACCCACGGGGCGCTCTTCGCCGAGATCGCGAACGAGTACGGCAGGTTCGAGGCGATCCTCTCCACCGACGCGGTGAGCGAACTGCACGGGGTCATCCCCGGCCGCGAGGAGCACGCGCCCCTCAAGGACCTGAAGCTCGTCGTGGACAAGCGCTACCACCTCGCCCTCTCGGTGCACGACGGCAGCGCCGTCGTCCGGGTCAACGACGAGGTGGTCGGTCACTGGGACTTCTTCGACCTGCGGAAGGACGAAAAGATCACCGATTCGCCCGACCGGTTGGTCGCCTTCGGCGCGCGGGACATCACGTTCAAGGTCCGCAATCTCACGGTGGGCCGCGACGTGTACTACAAGGGCAAGCTGGACCACGACGGCCGCCACATCGTCGAGGACGAGCCCGTGAAGATCCCGCCCGGCAGCTACATCATGATGGGCGACAACGTGGAGAACAGCCACGACGCCCGGTCCTGGTCGGCGCGCACGTTCCTCCTCACCGACGGTCGCGAGATCATCGCCGAAGCACAGGACGTCGAGAACAGCCGGACCATCTCGGCCGAGGAGGTGATGGAGCGGTACGGGCTCAAGCAGCGGCCGACGACGATCATCTCGGCCGACCAGTACGGGATCCCCTGGGCGATCTACTCCAAGACGAGCGTGCCCGAGGGCTTCAAGCCCGGCCCCTTCGTGGGAATCCTCGAGGAGGAGAAGGAGCAGAAGGGCTTCCACCTCGTGGACGAGAAGTTCATCGTCGGCAAGGCCCTCTGGATCTGGTGGCCCAAGGGCAGGTGGTTCCACCTCATCCGGTAGGAGATAAGCCCGGGCGACAAACAAGGCTCCGGGGTCTATCCGGGGCCTTTTTCATTTCAGAGGCGCTGGAGATGGGGCGATGAAGAAGCTTCCGGCTACAGGTAGCGGTTGATCAGGAAGACGACCGCGCCGCCACCCACGAGCACCGCGGTCAGCACGCCGAAGTTCGTGAACGCCCGCTTGAGGATCTTGCCCGGGTCGTCCGAGCGGCACGTCTCGAGCACCGTGAGAATCACGAGCACGATCGGGATGTAGAGGAACAGGTAGCTGATCCCTTTCATGCCGTCTTCTCCGGCGATGGAGCGGGCACCGGGGGGGCGGACGGCGCCGGAGATGAGCCGGTCTCTTCGGTCTTCGCCGGCACGGGCCCCAGTTTGATGTCGAGCACGTTCATCATCACCACGAGATTCAGAAGGCCGACGATGCAGATGTAGAGGAGGCCCGGGTCGAACCAGCTCGGGTGAATCCCCGGCCGGGGATAGGCCTTCTCGGCGCCCAGGATCCGCGCGAGCAGGAAGGTCGCCCCCGAGCCGTACTGCCCCACGTAGTAAAACGGGTTGTCGTCGAACGAGACGGCGCGGAAGCCGACGATCCAGAGGCCGAACAGATACGTGGCGCCCATTAGGAGGAGGAGGCAAAGGCCCTTCCTCCATTTCCCGAGGAAGACGTGCCCCGCCCCCGGCAGGGCCCATCCGAGGAGGAAGGCCACCCCGCGCCGGCGCTCCTCCTTCTTCACGAAGAGGTTGACGACGAGGGTGAGGAGCCCCACCCCCAGCAGGACGAGCTTCAACTCCCAGCGAGCGTTCATTCGGACATGCGGAAATCGGTACCGAGATAGTTCTCACGGACCGCGGGATCGGCCACGACCTCCGCGGGAGTGCCGTACCTGAGGACCCGGCCTTCGCTGATTATACACACGCGGTCGCAGATTCTGATCGTTTCGCGGACGTTGTGGTCGGTCAGCAGCACGCCGATCTGGCGCGCCCGCAGCTGCGTGATGAACCCCTGGAGCTCCCGCACCGCGATCGGATCGACCCCCGAGAACGGCTCGTCCAGGAGGATGATCGACGGGTTCGTCAGCATCGCGCGGCAGATCTCCAGCCTCCGCGTCTCGCCCCCCGAGAGCGTGAAGGCCTTCTGCGGCGCCAGCCGGGAAAGCCCGTACTCCTCGAGCATCCGGGCCGCCCGAGCCCGCCGTTCCGTCCTCTTGAGGCCCATCGTCTCGAGGATCGCGAGTAGGTTCTCCTCGACCGAGAGCCTCTGGAAGACGGACGGCTCCTGCGGCAGGAACC
>JBGPCZ010000032.1:0-41580 GCA_041482015.1 Planctomycetota bacterium
ATGGGGTTGGCGCCGGCGGTGACGTTCTTGAGGCCCTCCTCGAAGATGGCCTCGGCGAGCACGGTGGCGCTCGTCGTGCCGTCGCCCGCGACGTCGTTCGTCTTCGAGGCGACTTCCTTCACCATCTGGGCGCCCATATTCTCATAGGGGTCCTTGAGCTCGATCTCCTTCGCGACGGTAACGCCGTCGACGGAGACGATGGGGGCTCCCCACTTCTTCTCGAGGAGCACCGCGCGGCCGCGGGGCCCGAGGGTCACTTTGACGGCGCGGGCGAGCTGCTTGACGCCGCGGCGGATGGCCTCGCGGGCCTCCTGGTCGAACGCAATTCTTTTGGCACCCATGGTTTCTCCTTTATTATCTCTGTTTGGTTCTGTTTTGTTCTGCTTTGTTACTTGCCGAGGATCGCGAGGATCTCGTTCTCGCTGAGGATCAGGTACTCCTTGCCGTCGTGCTTGATCTCCGTGCCGGAGTAGCCGCCGAAGAGGATCTTGTCGCCCTTCTTTACTTCGAGGGCCTTGGTCTCCCCGTTTTCGAGGACGCGTCCGGGTCCGACGGCAACCACGGTGCCCTGCTTGGGCTTGTCCTTCGCGGTGTCCGGGAGGACGATGCCGCCGGCGGTCTTTGCCTCCGCCTCGCTCCGTTCGACGACGACCTTGTCGCGCAAGGGCTTGAGCGCCATGTCCCTAACCTCCGTTGAAGATGAAAGATTCGACGGCTCGTGAAGCGCAAAAGATATGCCAGTTCCCGGCGGAATTGTCAAGCGCAATCGGCTGGTTTCCAGCACTTTGGAAGGGGCCCCCCTCCGCTCCCTCCGCAGGCTGGCCGTCTGGCAGACACCCGGTTGTCAGGCTGGCAGTCGGCCCATGACCGGCACACAAAAGGAGACCGTCCGTTTTTGCACATGCAAAAACGGACGGTCTCCTTTTGCCGGCTTGGCCGGGTCAGTACAGCATGAAGTAGATGACCACGCCGGTCACCGAGACGTACAGCCACATCGGCAGCGTGACCTTCGCCAGGCGGCGGTGGCGGTCGATCTGGTCGCGGAAGGCGCGGTAGACGGTGACGGGGGCCAGGACGGCCACGACGCCCGCCAGGATCGTGTGGGAGATCAGGATCGTGAAGTAGACCGGCCGCCGCCAGTCGTGGTGCGGGTAGGGCGTCGACCCCAGGAAGTAGTGGGCGGTCAGGTAGCTGACGAGGAAGAGGCCCGAGACCGTGAGCGCCCCCAGCATCGCCGCCTTGTGGGCCCCGATCTTCTTCGCCTTGATGAAGCAGAGCCCCGTGACCAGGAGGACGAACGTCGTCGAGTTCATCATCGCGTTCGCCGCCGGCAGCCGCGCGACCGGGAGGTACGGTTCGGACAGCAGCTTCCGCAAGTCCTCTTCGAGCTGCTTGAGAACGGCTTCATCCCTCCTGACGACGAGCTTCCCATCAGCGAGCGTCTCCACGAGAAGCACCGGATAGGACGCCCGGATCCGGCCGTACCGGTCGACGAGGAAGAACCGCTCGCTGTGGACGATCTCCTCGCCCGTCGACGCGGGCCGCATGAACCCGAGGGCGATCCGCTGCATCTCCTCCCGCGAAGCCCCGCTCAGCCAGTACCAGGCCTCCTTGTCGATCCCCAGCGTCGGCAGTGTTTTCGCCATGAACTCGGGGGTGTCATGCTCGGGGTCGACGCTGAACGAGACGTACCGGGCCTCGGGGACTCGCTGGAGAAGGGCGTCCATGGCCGAGTACATCTTCGGGCAGCTCCACGTGCACTTGAGAAAGACGAAGTCCGCGACCCAGACCTGGCCCAGCAGGGAGCGGCGCGAGACCTCGCGGCCGCTGCGCTCGACGAGATGGAAGTCCGGCAACCGCGCATTCTCGGCCCGGCGATTCCACATCTGGATCGCCACCGCGATCGCGCACGCGACGAGGACGACGCAGACCGCCCAGGGGAGTTTCTGTTTCACGGCGGGACATTATATCGGGCTGCTTGCCGGAGTCGAGGAGGATGTCCCTCCGACGGCCGAGTGCAAGGCCGAACCCCACCCGGCCGTCCGAAGGGACAGAGGGTCACTCCTTCTTCTTATCGAGCGTGAAGGTCACCGCCTTCGACTCGCCCGCCTTGACTTCGATCTCCTGCTCGCGCCCCTTCGCGTCCTCGGTCGTCCACGCCTCCTGCCAGGCGGCGATGGTGTACTTTCCGGGCGGCAGGCCCTTGATCGCGAACTTCCCGGCCTCGTCGGTCACCGCGAAGTACGGGTGATCGACCAACCCGGCCCACGTGGACATGTGGCCGTGGATGTTGCATACCACCTTGATCATGGTTCCCGATTCCGGCTTGATGAACCGGACCGTGTTCTCCTGCCCCTGCACCGGCTGCCCGAAGTTGAACTCCTTGTTGTCGAACGGCAGGCCGTGGACGTTGTGGCCGGTCGGATCGCTGTTACGGATGCGAAGCGGCTGGCCGATGCGAATCCCGAAGACGTGCGGCTCGTAGCGGCAGTCCTTCTGGTCGAGCAGCACCTCCTTCTCCGGCAGGGGGAACTCCTTCCCCTCGAGCCCCTTCTTGATCCAAACGAAGGCCCACTTGACGTTGCCCTGGGCGTCGACCACGGCCGCCTCGGACTTCACCGTCAGAGCGCCGCAGATCTTGGCGCAGTCGGGTGTGAGAGCCTGGTTCGTCACCCGGACCCTCCCCGCGATCTTCACCTCTCCCGTGACCGTCGCCCCCTCCTCCCGGGGCTTCACCTCCTTCGCCTTCTCCTGGGCCAGCCCGACGCCCGCCATCAGCACGATCGCCCCCAGTGTCATTCTCATGGGTCGCCTCCTTCTGGGCCCCGATGAGAGCAAGCGGCCGACCCGGAGGAAACGAGGGGGTTGGAGGCGGAGGCGTACAAAACAGACCGTCTGTTTTGTACGCCCTGGGACAGAACGGCGCAGGTGGCGGAAAAAGAAAAACGCCCCCGGCGGCGTCACCACCGGGGGCGTTTGGAACGTCGGTTCAGGCTACTCCTTCTTGTCCGCCAGCTCGAAGTTGGCGGTCGTCCCGCCCTTCACCTCGACGTCGGACGAGACGCTCTTGTACTTCTCGTGCCAGACCTCGATCGTGTACTTCCCGTCCGGCAGGCCCTTGATCTCGTACTTGCCGGCCGCGTCGGTCACCGCGTAGAAGGGGTGATCGAGCACGCCGATCCAGGCGCCCATCCAGGGGTGGACGTCGCACTTCACCTTCACCATCACCTCCACCTTCGAGAAGGTCTTCTTCTCCGTCATTCCCTTCTGGGGCTGGCCGAAGTTGAACTCCTTGTTCTCGAACGGCAGCGCGTGGATGTTATGGAGGAGGTCGTCGCTGTTCTTGATCGTGAGTTCCTTGCCCACCATGATGCCCAGGACGTGGGGCTCGTAGTGGCAGGTCACCTGGTTGATCTCGGCCGGGGCGGGCTCGGGGCCCTTCTTCCCCTCGGCGCCCTTCTTCACGTAGACGAACGCCCACTGCACGTTCCCCTCCTTGTCCGCGACCAGGTCCTCGGTCAGCGGAGGCTCGGGGTTCAACGCGGCGCACTTCGGGTCGGCGTCCTGCTTGATCTTCTTCCGCCGCGCGATGTCGCCCTTGATCTTCACCACGCCGCCCAGGCCCGCGTCCCGCACCTCGACCGGCGCGGCCTTCGGCGCCTCGACCTCGACCGGCGCGGGCGCCTCGGTCTTGACCGGCTCCACCTTCACGGCCTCGGGGGCCTTCGCCGCCTCGGCCTTGACCACGGCCGTCGCCGGCGCGGCGGGCTTGTCGTCGCCGCACGCGACCAGCATCGTGCCCGCACCCATCAGCAGGACGGCGACCGCCGCCGTCACCTTCGTGAACCTCGACGTCTTCATCTCAGCCTCCAATTTATTTGTTCGTCGACACCATTTTTTTCAGGTTCATCAGCACGTCGACCGCGGCCTTGATCTCGTCGCCGCGCGTCGGGCTGTTGAGATCGGACCAGAAGTTCGTCATGGTGGTGCGCGGGTAAATCGCCGAGGGGTCGTTCAGCCACGACTTCAGCCAGCGCGGGCGGAGCCGCTGCCCCACGATGGCGAGATCGGGCGCGTGCTTGTACGGGTCGCCGCCCGGCGCCTGCCCGTTGACGTAATGGCAGCTCGCGCATCCCTTGGTGGGCTCCCTCACGATGTTCGTCAGGACCTTCTGGTCGATCTCCTTCCGCCCCGCGAGGTACGCCTCGTCGTGCTCGTCGATCTCCGTGTTCGGATAGAAGTCCTTCCCCGCCAGCTGGTCGCGCACGAAGAACCAGCGGACCAGCGCGTTCGCCTCCTCGTCCTTCATGTCGAACGTCGGCATCCGGAGGTTGAGGTCCAGCATCGTCTTCGCGCCCGCCTGGACCGGGTAGAGGTTGGGCCGGATCGGGTACGGCTTCTTCAGGAAGTTGAAGAGCCAGTCCGCCTGGGTCTTGACGCCCTGCGACCGGAGCATCGGCGGGTAGCGCGCCTCGTTCTGGCCGGGATCGTTGGGATCGAGGAGCTTGTCGATCGGGTATTCCTCGTCGATTTTCTTCTTCAGGGCCTTCTGCTCGTTCTGGAGAACCAACTTCTTGGCTTCGACCTTCTCCTTGGTGATCAGGCCATCGAGATCGTCGTACCGCTCGTCCAGCTTCTCCTTGGCCGCCACGTACTCCTTGTTCAGCGCGCGCTTGAAGGCCGCCACGTGGGGCAGGATCTCGCCGCCGTCCATGTCGATATGGCGGCGGATCTCCCGCGGCAGCCTGACCTCCCCCTTCGGGCCCTTCTCCGTGTCGAGGTACCACCAGCGCTGGCCCACCTGGGCCACGGTTTTGTTGTTCGGGTTCGCGACGTCCGGACGGACCAGCGTGTCGTGGTCGGAGGTCCACTCGAGGTTCCACGCCCTCATGGTCTTCGAATCGAACTTCTCGTCCTTCGCCAGCAGCCCGTACTCGCGGACCGCCTTCTCGGCGGCCTCGGCCGTGAGCTCGCCGACGTTCCGGCCCTCCATCTCCACCCACGGGTCGACCTGCTTGCCCGTCGTGTCGAGGTGCGTCCATTTGACCTGGACCTTGTCGAGCGAGAGGCGGTGGCAGGCGCGGCAGTTGTGGTCGCGCGCGACGCGGTTCCCGCGGTCCATCGCGACCTCGTCGCCGCTCCTCTGCTTCAGCTGGCCCTTCACCAGTTCCTTGGGGACGTGGTCGGTGAACGAGAGGACGAACGTCTGGAGCAGCTCGATCTCGCGCGGGTTGAACTCGAACAGCGGCATGCGGAGCAGTTCGTCCCACGGCTTCGAGTCCATCTTGCCGCCGTCGAAGACGCGCGGGTTCCCGAGCTTCGCGGCCAGCCAGTCCTGGCGGGTCTCGTAAACCTTCGCGTCGATCGGCTCGCCCTTGAACACGTGCTGGAACTTGACTCCGTGGTGATTCACGCCGTCGTTCTCGGTAAGGCCGAAGTCGAGCCGGTCGGCGTGCTTGGATCCAAAGGGCTGCGCGCCCGTCAGCTCGACGCCGATGCCCTCCTCGTTCTGCCACTTCATCGGCGGGACGGCCTTGTCGTCATCCCTGAGCTGGTGGCACGAGTAGCAGCCGTAGTTCTTGACCATCTTCCGGCCAACCCAGCGCATCTTGCCCTTCGCATCCTTGAGCTCGTCGTACCGCTTGTCGGGATGGTTCCCCTCGACGGCCAGCTCCGTCTCGACGTCCGAGATCACCTTCTTGAGCTGCTCGCGGATGAGGTCGTCGACGATCGCCGCGACCGGCATGGGCACGGGACGGGCCTCCCACTCCGGCTTCTTGAAGGACATGAGGAATTCCACGACGTCGACGGCCTCCTGTTCCGAGAGGCGGAGACTGGGCATCGCGCTTTGCTCGAAGTGCTTCTTGGGAGTGCGGATCCAATTGTAGAGCCAGTTCCGGTCGGTCTTGCTCCCGATCGCCGAGAGGGTCGGCGCGAACTCCTTGAGGAACCGGCTCTCACCGCGCTTCGCGTACTCCTCCAGCGGATTGGCCGAGATGTCCTCGACGCGGTGACAGGCCATGCAGCCGACCTGCTGGACGAGGAGCTCGCCGCGTCGCTTGTCACCCTTGAGCGCGGGAGGCTCGGGGTCCTTCGCGGTCTCGGACAGGCTCCAGATGTATTCCGTCATGCAGGAGATGAGGGTGTCGTCCACCGGCGAGTGGCGTCGCCCGTTCGGATCCACGACGACCTTGTAATCTTTCGTGTTCTTGTTGACCTCCTCCCGGCAGTTGGAGAGGCCGAAGAAGTGGGGCATGCGCGTCGTGGGCCGGAAGTCGCGCGGCGCGAGGATCCACTTCCTCGCCCAGTCCTGGGTGACCTTCGCGGCGATGCGCTCCAGCGGCGGGCCGGGGCGGCGCGTCTTCCGGTTGAAATCGATCGCTGGGTTATCGAGGTCCTTGTTCAGGATCTGGTACATGTCGGTGCGGTGGCAGCCGTAGCAGCCCGCGCGCTCGTAGACCTTCATCCCCTGGACGTACTTTTCGCCCCCGTCCAGCTCGACCGCGTCGGTGTGGCAGCGCCGGCAGGACGCCTGCGCGAACTTCGAGGGGAACATCGGGAGGTCCCAGAGCTCGCGGTAGTTCCAGTTGTACTTCTCCTCGCCATAAGGGGTCCCGTGGCGGTTCTTCCAGACCTGGCCGACCTCGTGCGAGTTGGGCGTGTGGACCACGCGCGAGAAATCGGTGTCGCGGCCGTCCCCCTCGTGACAGACGGTGCAGCCAAATTTCGCCAGCGGGTGCTTCGCCGAATCGCCGACGAAGAGATCGAGCCTCGGGTGGGCCATGAACGTCTTGGTGAACCGGATCGCGTCATCGCCCGACCAGGCGTGGTGCTTCGTCAGGGGCGCCTTGATCTCGATGTCCTTCCGGGCGGCGGGGTCGCAGATCTTGCAGGCCTTCTCATCGACCTCCCCGGTGGCGTGGGCCACGAAGAGCCGGAGGAATGGGTCGTTGAACGTCACGCGCTTCGCGTCCGTCTCCGGGAGCGCTGGGTTAACGCTCACTTCGTAGACCGGGTTGGCGATCCCGTAGTGGCAGGTGTGGCACCGGTCGACCTTGTCAATCTTCGTGAAGTTCAGCTGGTCCTTGAGGTCGCCCAGGATGACCTGCTGGACCTTGTAGCTGGGCGCCCAGAAGTCGAGGGTCGGGAGATTCCGGACCAGGTTGGCCGCGTTGGGCCTGTCCTTGTCGAACCGGACGGTCTTGTCGGCGAGCTCCTTGACGATCCTGTCGCGATCCTTCTTGAGGTCCTCGAGCGGCCTCTTGTCCCACTTTCCCGGGACCTTCTTCTTCTCGAGCGCCGCGGCGAAGTCCTCGTAGAAGCTGTCGAGCTTCTCGACCTCGTCCTTCGCCTCCTTGCGCTTCACGACGAGCTCGCGGACCTCGTTCCACTCCCTCTCCTTGTCCTTGAAGTGACGCTCGAAGACGGGCCTTCGCGGATCGGGGTGGGCGGGGTCGCCCGCCTCCTCGTAGCGGTGCTTCGCCTCCTCGAACTCGTACCGGACGGCGCCCTGCTCGTCCTTGGCGAAGTTGAAGAGCTGGATCTTGTCGTAAAGCTCGCCGCGGATCCCCTCCTTCTCCGCGATCGCAAGCTTCTTCTTCTCCTCGTTGACCACGACGTGGGCCACATTCCACGCGCCCGCCGCCAGCCGCGGGCAGAGGGTCGAATCGGGGCTCTTGTCGGCATCGTAGAGGGTGACCGGGAGCGCGAGGCCCTTGTCCCCGCCCGCGCGGAAGACGTCGAGGAACGCCTCGACCTGGGTTTCGACGTTCTTCTTCTCGTTCTCCTTGGCGCCGACCTCGGCCTGGAGCGCGCTCATGTCGTAGACGACCTTCTCGAATTCGATCTCCGCGAACTGCTTCTGGTAGTCCTTCCAGTCGCGGACGTAGTCCTTCTTGAACATGAGCACGAAGGAGATCAGCATCGCGAGCGAGGAGAAGAACATCACGATGTGGGACTTCCTGACGTTGTAGAAAAACTCCGCCTGGTCGACGGGCTGGCGCTTGGGCCGGCCCTGGAACTTCTGGACCGCCGCCTTCTGTTCGAGCTCCTTCGGGGGCTCGTACTTGGCAGGGGCCTTGGCGTCGGGCTTGGGGGCGTCGGCCATGCTAGAAATCCAAAATCCAAAATCCCAACGAAATCCCAAACCCAAAATCCCGGGGAGTTACGGAGGTCATATGTTGAAAAAGATCTCGGGCATGAAGACGAGGTACTTCAGGTTGATCGACCAGCGCAGCAGCATCTTGATCACCATGCCCGCCATGGGTAGCAGGTGCATCATGACCAGGTTGTACCGGAGGAAGCCCATGCTCTTGTAGAGCCCCTTGCAGAACGTGACCGCCAGGAGCGGCGGGGCGATGAAGAAGAAGGCCCCCACGAGGACGAAGCCGGGGATCTCCCGGATCCACATGTTCTGCGGCAGCTTCCAGTGCCACCACTTGATCCAGAAATACTCCGAGAGGTTGATGTTCGAGAGCGGCGCCACCTTGTGGACGTCCCAGTTCGCGAACGGCCCGAAGAAGTTCCAGTTCGGGCCCCGGAGGAACGTGCCCATGATGATGAGCGACACCCACAGGATGAGGAAGCCGAACATGAACGTCCCCACCGCGAAGGGCCGCTCCTTGAGCGTGTAGTAGCCCACGCCCTTCGGGTTCTTGTCGCAGAAGGGGACGATCATGAGCCCCGTGATGATGAGCGAGGGGAGGACGACGCCCGCGATCCAGGGATCGAAATAGACGAGCATCTCCTGGAGCCCGAGGAAGTACCACGGCGCCTTCGACGGGTTGGGCGTCTGGCCCGGGTTGGCCGGCTCCTCGAGCGGCGCGTTCAGGAAGACGCCCCAGACCGTGAGGATGACCGTGAAGATGATCGAGCAGATAAGCTCGGAGTAGATCAGGTCCGGCCACGCGAGCACGCGGTCGTTCGACTCGGTCGCCTCGACCGGCGGCTCGCCCCGCTCGATCCGCTCGTCGTTGATCGCCGCCTGCCGGAGCGCCCACCAGCAGTAGAAGCCCAGGATGAAGAGCAGCGCGACGATCGGCACGTTGTCGGGCTTGGTGACGATCTTCCGGAAGTTGGCGTCGGGCCACGAGCCGGCGAGGAAGACCACCGCCAGGAGGAGGATGCCGAGGGCGACCTTCGGCTTCGTCCACCACCGGTACCCGATCATCATCCCCAGGAAGAGGCCGACCCCGAGGAGCGTGTAGACGATCGGGTTGAACGCCGCGTTCAGCGCGTCCTTGAATGCGTTAGGCCACATAGCTCAGCCGGTCCCGCCTTTCTCGTTCTTACAGCGGACCCGAGATGCCGCCGTCCTTGCGCACCCGCCAGAAGTGCACCGCGATCAGGAACGCCGCGATCAGCGGGAACCCGACGCAGTGCAGCACGTAGAAGCGCAGGATCGCCGGCGGCCCGACGAAGCGCGCCGCGAGCAGCCCGAACCGGACGTCGCTCGCCGCGTGGACGACCTTGATGCCGCCGATCTCGATCAGCGCCGCCCCCGGGCCCTCGTGGCCGAGGAACGGCGTAGCTCGAGCCATGTTCGTGCCGACCGTGATGGCCCACATGGCCAGCTGGTCCCACGGCAGCAGGTACCCCGTGAATTAAAGCAGGAGCGTCAGCACGAGCAGGATCACGCCCACGCCCCAGTTGAACTCGCGCGGCGGCTTGTACGCGCCCGTGAGGAAGACGCGCATCATGTGAAGCCAGATGGTGATCACCATCGCGTGCGCGCCCCAGCGATGGATCTCGCGCATGGTGCCGATCGCCACGTCCGCCCGCAGGTAGACGATGTCGTGGTACGCGTACTCGGCCGTCGGCCGGTAGTAGAACATGAGGAGCAGCCCGGTGATCGTCTCGACCAGGAAGAGGAAGAACGTCAGCCCGCCCATGCACCAGGTGTACCGCACCCGCAGGCCGCTCTTGCGGAGCCGGATCGGGTGGAGGTGGAAGAAGACGTTGGACATGATCGCCAGCGACCGGTTGCGCGGCGTGTCCGGGTAGCCGTGGCGCATGACGGACCGCCACACCTGCGTGTTGACCACGTAGTCCCACACCCGCCCGATGTCGCCTTTCTTAGCCATAAAAGATAACCACAGAGACACAGAGGCACAGAGAATTCCCCTTATGGACTTCCCCCATGCCCCCCCGGGGGGTTCGGGGGGAACGACACAGAGAATCTTCTTCTCCGTGTCTCTGTGTCTCTGTGGTTTTCTTCATCTTCCTACCCGAGATCGATGTACGAATCCTTGTCGTCCCACTGCCCCGCTTTCTCCTGCTGGAACTTCTTGTTCCGGTCGACCCAGAACTGGTTGGGATCGATCGGGTCCCGGTAGACGCGGTAGCGCTCCAGGGGCCGGGGCGCCGGGCCCTCGAAGTTGATCCCGTTGAACCGGAACCCCGAGCCATGGCAGGGACACTTGAACTTCTGCTCGCTCCCGAGCACGTTCGGCGTGCAGCCCAGGTGCGTGCAGGTGACGTCGAGCGCGATCAGCTTCTTCTTGCCGTCGAAGTCCTTCGAGAGCTTGACGATCCACGCCTTGTTGCTCTGCTTGAAGCGCTCGTCGGGCTTGTCCTCCTCGTAGTCCTCGAGCTTCCCCGCCTTGAACTGCATCGGCGGCTCGAAGAGGACGTTGGGCATCATGAAGCGGAGCATCGCGACGGTGCCCACGCCGTTCGCCAGGCCGAACATGCCCCACGCGGCGCCCGCCCAGGACATCAGGAAGGTCCGGCGCGTGGGCGCCTTGGGCGGATAGTCGGCGACGAGGTCGAACCTCTCGGGGACCTTCTTGACGTCGGTCAGCGGTTGCTCGGCCATCTGCGTCTCCAGTCACTTCGCCTGGATCGCCGCGATCGCCTTGTGGGCGATAAAGCGGACGTCGGAATCGGGCTCGTTCTGGTCGTCGGTCAGCGCCTGGAGCGCGGGAAGGAACCCGGGGTCCTTGAGCCTCGCCGCGGCGTTGCAGGCGTTGACCTCGACCTGGGCCATCAGCACGGCGGCCTTCGGGTCCTCGCGGCGGATCCGCTCCGCCAGGTACTTCCGGTCGAGCATCTTCTTCAAGGTGTCGTTCCCCGAGGGGTCGCCCAGGAAGTAGCCCAGCGCGAGGGCGGCGTTCCAGCCCACGTCCGGCAGCGGGTCGGAGAGGAGTTTCTTCAAGGGATCGATGACGCTCCGGTCCCCCGCCTTCTCCGCCACGGCGCCCACGTTCAAGGCGGCGTATTTTCTAACAACGGCTTCGGGATCGTCAAGCAATTTGACCAAACCGGGGATCGTCGAGGGGTCCTTGATCGCGCCGAGCGCCTCGAGGCACGCCATGCGCGTCTCGAGGTTGGTCTCCTTCCCGGCCGCCTCGAGCAGCCGTTCGCTCGCGCGGGAGTCCTTCAGCGCCCCCAGGCAGGTCGCCAGGTAGGCCTTCATGTTGAACTCGTGCTTGAGCGGCCCGGCGCCCTCCTCGGTCGGCGCGGTCTTGAAGAGCTCGAGGATCTCGAGGGTGAGGCGCGTGTCGGGCACGTCCATCCGGCGGATCGACTGCGAGAGCTGGAGCGCCGCGTGGTAGCGCGTGTTGGGGCCGCCCGCCTTGAGGTCCTCCAGCCAGTCGCGCGCGCTCCGGGGGTTGACGAGGACGAACGCGAAGAGGGCGTAGACGAGGACGCACGTGGCCACGATGCCGAGCGGGACGAGGAAAAACTGGAATGCGCGGACGCCGGGGCTCGCGGCCGTCGCGCCATCCGTCTGCGCCTCGGCCGCGATTTGCTTTCGGAGCTCCAGATCGTCGGTCAAGAGTTCCTCTTATGGGGCGGGAGTTTTCATACTATATGGACCCGACCCGCGCGAATCAAGGAAAAGGGTCAGCGCAAGGGGCGTGCCAGCGAACGGGTGAGAAGGGCGCGGGTCGGAGAGCCCTTTTGACTCACCCCGCGCCGCGAATTGTCATTTCGCGATGACGACGTCGCGGATGTACTTGATGTCGTTGCCCGCCTCGAGGACCAGCGTCTCCTCGCGCCGCTCCTCCTGGGGCGTGTCCTCGTGGAGGATCACGACGAACTTGACCGTCGAGCGCGTGCTGCCGTGGAGGTGCGCGCCGATCCGGTACGTCCCGGGCGCCACGGCCGGCAGCGTGTAGGTCTCCGGCCCGAAGCCCTGCGTGTTGTCGACGTAGTAATGGCCGCCCGCCTTCGAGTGCGCGTGGCCGTGGTCGACGTGCTCGCCGCCGGGCTCGAAGACGTCCAGGTCGACGTCCGAGCGAGCGTCCCACGTCATGAGGATCTTGAGGTCGAACAGCCCGCCCTCGGGCACATTGAGTTCGGCCAGCCGGCGCCTCTGGGCGCGGACCTCGTCGGTCTTCCCCTCGACTTTCAGCTTGACGATCCTCTCCTGGATCGTCGAGACGAGCTTGTTCCGCAGCTCGCCTTGCATCCCGAACCGCTTCACGCCCTCGGCGAGCGTCTCCTCGGCCTTCGCGGCCTCCCCTTTGGCTTCGTAGAGACCGACCAGCATCGCGTACGGCCCCTGGTCCTCGGGCCGCGCCTTCTTCGCCGCCAGGCACTGCACGATCGCATCGTCGGGGCGGCCGGCGCCGCGGAAGACCTCCGCGAGCGCGACGTGCGCCGCGGCGTCGCCCGGCTTGAGGTCGACGATCGACGTCCATGCGACGACCGCCTGCTTCTCGCGTCCCGCCGCGTGGAGGATCTTTCCCATCTCGAGGTAAGGCGCAGTCGCGCCGGGAGTCGATTTCGCCCACGCGCGGCAGACGTCGACCGCGCGGTCGATCATCTTCTCGGCGACGAGCGCGTCGATGGCCCGGTGGTTCATCGGCTCGTCCCACGGCGCGACGGTCACGCAGAACTTCGCGAGCGCCTCGGCGGCCTCGCCCGGGTGGCCCAGCCTCTGGTGGAGCGACGCGAGGACGAGGAAGCAGCGGGGGTCGCGGACCTCGGCGTGGTCGGAGACGAGCTTCGTCGCGGCCGCGGCGTCCGACCTCATCGCGAGATCGACGATGCGCGCGCCGGTCGCGCCGAGCTGGTTGAGATCGAGGTAGGCGCGGATGGCGTCGAGCGGCTTCCCGGAGAGGGCGATCGCGGCGGCGCGCTTGGCGCCGATCGCGATTTTCATCGACGGGAGCCGCGCGGGGACGAGCGGCTCGGCGGTGCGGTACTCGCGGAGCGCGTCGTCCCACTGTCTCGCGCGGGCGTAGCTGTCGCCGAGCCCCTCGTGGATCGGCCAGAGCCCCTCGCCCATGCGGCGCGCCTCGCGCCACGACCGCTTCGCGCCTTCCAGGTCGTTCTGCACGGCGCGGAGGTCGCCCTCGCGGATGCGGTTGAGGATGAGCTCCAGCTCGACCTCGCTGACTTTCGAGGGATCGCGGCCGACGACGGCCTCGGCGGGCGTCGATTCGCGGAGCACGGCGAGGAGCAGGAGCGCGGCGAGCGCTCCGCTCGCGACGAACCCGATTCCCCAGCCGACGACCGATCGTTTCATCTCACCACCCGAAGAGAAGATTCACCACAAAGACACAAAGTCCACAAAGAAGAAACTCTTTGTGTCCTTTGTGACTTTGTGGTGCACGTCAATATCCCAGTTTGACCCGCATCTCCTGCTGGCTCCGGCGCGACGCGAGGTTCACCTTCGCCTCCTCGGGCAGCTGCGCGACGTAGAGCCCGAGGTCGGCGATCACCTGGGCCTGGTCGCCGGTGCGGATCGACTCGACCGCGACGCCGCGCCAGACGAGCCCGCGCGACCGCCCCTGCACGTTCTCGGTGATCTGGACGATGGCCACGAACTTCCGGTCACGCGTAATCGCAAAGAAGAGCCCGGGCTGTGCGCCGAGCTTGAGGGTCAGCGTCCTGCCGTCCGTGTCCTGGACCTCCGTCGAGAGATGCCAGAGCCCATCGGCCCGCAAAGAAGCGGAGGAGACCATTCCCCCCGGCGCGCTCACATAGATATGGTTCGAGACGTCGTCTCCAGGGCGCGGATCGCTCTTATTGAGGACAACCTTGGCCGACGACCACTTGCGATCGGCGTGGTCGACCTGGACTTTCGCCACAAAGTCGCCACCGCGATAGACGGTGAACTCGTCACCCTCCATCACGCCATCGTCCTTCCCGATCGAGAAGACGACGAGCCCGATCTCGTTCGCCACCGCGGTCGTCTTCCCTTCGAGCGGCTTTCTCGGCGCGACGTCCAGCATGACCCCCGTCTGGACCAGGTGGTTGAGCCTCTCCTCCGGCACATCATCCGGGATGTCGGTCGACCGGCCCTGGCGATCGCCCCTCGAGTGGAAGCCATTGATCGGGGTCTTGGTCGTGACGGGCAGCGCATCCGTGATCGGCGCGCCGGGCACGGTGACATTGGTTGTGATGGTGAAAATGTCGGGCGGCGGCACGCCGGCAATGCGGGAGGAAGCGCCCAAGCGGATCTGGTTGGACTCCCCACCCGTGTGCTGATCCCATTGGACCCCGTACTCAGCCGACCAACCGCCGGTCATCGTTTTGAAAACCTCGGACGATGGCGGTGGAGGCGGCGTTTTCCACGGGCGGTAGAAATGATCTCCGCCACCGTTCACTGCGCTGGGGTAGTTCCAGACTTGCTCGTCCCCATAGCCGTTGCCCCCCCTGTTGCGACCTGCGATTTCGCGCACGTCGAATCCTTGACCGCGAAGATCGAAGTCGTACTGGAAGTGGCCATGAGCCTCTCCGAACTTGGGCACTTGGCCCGCTCCGCCGACGGTGGGGAGGGCGATGTACGAATCCCATTCGTCGGAAGGGTCCAGTGCGACGGCGGCCGTGGCGATCTGGAGGTCATAGTCCTGGATGGGTCGTTTGGACCTTTCGGCGATTTCAAGCTCCGACATCAACCGGTCCATTTTCGCCTTGTAGTCCGAACCGCTGGAGAAAGCTCTGGCCGAGAGCATTTGAATCTGTTTCACCTGCTTGCGGAGGTCTTCAGGCTCGCCTTTGATTCCCCCCACCCCTCCCATTGGACGGGACTTCGCCGCCTCCGGAGAGGTCTCGGGCACCTTCGAAAGCGCGCCCAGTCGGAGATGGGTCGCATCGCTGTCATCACCCAACTCCCGAAGCTTCCTCTCAACAACCGCAATGTCGGCCGGGGGCAGCGCCCTCTGGCGTCCGCTGTACTGCGACACCGAGATCCCCTTGAACTTCTCGATCGTCTCGAGGGCCTTCTTCGCGTCTCCGTCCGTCCGCCCGCCGATCAGGCGCGTCAACGCCTCGGCCTCGGAGGACACCTCCGCCGAGCTCGTCGTCAGCGCCTTGTCCATCCGCCGCGCGGCGAACTCCTCGAGCGACCCCGCTTTCCCCAGCACCTTGTCCTCCTTCTGGACTTCGCGCTGGAGCTGGTGGTCCTTCCACATCTGCTCGTTCTCGAGCACCAGGAACGACGTGTAGGGCGTCATGACCTGGTGCTTCACGCCGAGCGCCGTGATCTCCGCTTTCTTGTCGGGCAGCGCCAGCAGGTCGGCGATTTTCCGCTGGGCCCAGAGGCGCCGCACGTAGTTCGACCCTTCTGACTTCGCCGGGAACGCCGCCGCGATCTCGCGACGGTAGCCGCCCGCCGCCGTCACGACCAGCTTCGCCGCCGTCCCGCGATAACGGCCCGTGACGAGCAGCCTCTCGCCGTAGTGAATGTCCCGTACGCCGACCACGTCGTAGATGGCCTCGCCGCCGTCCACCTTGATCTCCGAGAGCGCAGGGCTGCCGAGCGTCGCCGCGATCTCGACGCAGCGACCTCCCACCGAGTCGTTGGGGCTGATCCGCGTCGTCGCGCCAAGCTTCTCGAGCAGCGCGAGGTTCGCGCGGCTGCCGACCGCCACCGACCGGACCCGCCGTCCTTTCATCGCCTCGAGAATCTTCGACGCCTCCGTCTCGCCGTACGTCGGCGTCCCGCCGCCCACGTAGACGATCTCGCACTCTTCCGGCGCCGCGAGCAGCCCTTTGAGCAGGTCGCATCCGCCCACCGGCTGGAGCCGATCCATGAAGTCGTTCGTCGCGCGGAGATCGACCTCGCCGCTCCGCTCGACGTCGACGTGGTGCGCGATCACCTCGAAGCGGTCGCCTTCAATCCGCTGCTCCATCATCTCGCGCACGACTCGGCGCGCGACCTCGAGCTCGGGCCCGGTCACCGAGGCCGAGATGTCGAGCACGAACGCGTACCGGCCGGGCTTCCGCTCCGCCGCGCCCCGCGGCGTCAGGAAGAGCGCGAAGTAGCCGTCGTCGCCGTCCAGCTTGTGGGGAATCACGCGGAGCTCGTCGTCCGTCGTCTCCATCGTCAACACGAAGTCATTCTCGGGCCGCAGGTTCCGCGCCGTGAACGACCCGCGCGCCTCGCCCGGCCGCGCCCGCTGCACATCCAAATGGTGCGAGGGCGACTCGAACCTTTTGAGTTCGCCGGACAGTTTCACGTCGACGTCGATCCGCAGCTCCTCGGGCGGGTGCTCCTTCGTCTTCTCGCTCGCGAGCGGGTAGACGTACGTCATCCTCCCGCGGAAGTACGGCAGCGCCTGCGTGTAGGCCACGATCACGCGCTTCGTCGCGCGCGGCTCGATCGGAAAGATGCGGCACTGGAAGATCCCGCCGGGCATCCACTCCAGGAGGGCCGGGTCCTTCATGCGCCGGACGATCGACTCGAAGACCTCGCGCGCCCTTTCCCGCTCGAGGCAGGTCCCCTCCTCGATCTTCCCGTTCACCTCGAGCGCCAGGCGGGAGATCGACGCGTCGGGCGGAAGTGGGAAGCGGAACGTGCCTTCGAGTCGCCGGTCGGTGTGGTTCTGGAAGTTCTCTTCGACGGTCGTCTTCGCGACGCCGTCCAGGATCTCGACCGAGACCGTGTGAGAGCGCAGGCCGAGTTCGCCCGCGGGCCGGCCCTCTTCGTCCTTCGCGACCAGCGTGCCGACCACCGCCTCCTGGATCGAGGCGAGCCTCATCGGGGCCGCCATCGGTGGCGGGTCGGCGGCAGGGGCCGACTTCCCTCCCCCGGAGAGCAGGATGAGGAGCGCCGCGGCGAACGACGCGGCGGCCGCGGTGCCGAAGCGGAGGAACCGGAGGAGGGTCTGCGGCTCGCGGAAGAGCGCACGGGTCGACTCCACGAGCCGAGCCGGCGGAGGCGTCTCGGGCCAGTCGACGCGAAACCCCGCGCGGGCGACCGCGAAGTCCGCGCGGCAGGCGGCGCACTCCACGAGGTGCGCCTCGAGCGCGGCCCGCCCGTCGGGCCGGATCTCGCCGGCCAGGAGCTCGGCCATCATCATCTCCGCGTGTTCGCACTTCATCTAAATCTTCTCCTTCACCGGGGAGACGAGCTCCCCGATCTTCTTCGAGATTCTGAACAGCGTCACCTTCGCCGCGGCCGGGGTCATCTCGACGATCGACGCCGCTTCCGCGATCGGGAGGCCCTGGAACCGCACGAGCGTGAAGAGCAGCCGGTGGTTCGGCGCCATGCGCGAGAGCGCCTCCTTCACGCGGCCGAGCTCCTCGACCCGCTCGGCGCGATCGTGAACGGACGGGTCGGCCACGGCCATCGTTTCGACGAGCTCGGCCTGCGCGCCGCGCCGCGCCAGCGCACGCCGGTCGTCCGTCAGCACGTTCGCGGCGATCGCGTAGAGCCACGTCTTGAAGCGCGCGTCCTCGCGGAACTGGCCGATGGCGCGGAACGCCTTGAGGAACGCCTGCTGGAAGAGGTCGTCGACACGCGAGTCGTCGGCCCCCTGCCGGAGGAGGAAGCTGTGGAGCGGGCCGCGGTGCCGCTCGAATAGGACCTCGAAGGCGGCGCGCGGCTCGGACCGCGCCCGGAGCGCCAGCTGCTCGTCGCTCAACTCGCGGAGGGCCATCGGCATCACCCCTTTAGACGGGCCGGGGTCGGCCTGGTTAGCATCGCGCCTGAAACCAACCACGAATGCACGCGGTATACTCAGGTCGATGAATAAACTGATCGCGATCACCCTGGCGCTGGCGACCGTGGCGGCCGGGGGGCAGGAGAGGAAGAACCGGCCCTTCTACATGGGCGTCGAGCCGATGCCGCACGACATGTCGGTCGAGGGCATGGCGGCGCTCTTCGCCTTCCTCAACACCAACACCGACCTCATCCCGCTCAAGCTCGACAAGGGCGTGCCGTGGCCCGAGGCGCTCGACAAGCGCGCGTATTCCACCGAGTTCGAAAAGTCCCTGTCGGACAACCAGGAGCAGTTCAAGGACCGGAAGATCTTCCTCTCGTGCACGCCGCTCAACGGCGACAAGAGCGGGGTTGCCGGCTACCGGGGCGCGGGGGAGAACGAGCCGCTCGAGGGTGCGTGGAAATCGAAGGACTTCGACGACCCGGCGATCTCCAGGGCGTACCTCGCCTACTGCAACGACATGATCCGGCGGTTCCACCCGGAGTTCTTCGCGTACGCGCTCGAGGCGAACACCCTGGCGAAGGGCACCCCGGCGCGGTGGAAAAAATTCGTCGCGTTCGCGACGGATCTCTACGCGGCGCTCAAGAAGGACAACCCGAAGCTCCCGATCTTCGTGACCTTGAACGCCGACACGTACCTCGAGGACCCGCAAGCGCAGAAGAAGGCGGTGACGCAGCTCCTCGCGGCGAGCGACTACGTCGCCATCTCGACCATGCCCTACATCAAGGAGCAGGTCCCCGCAAAGCTCGGGAAGGACTTCCTCGCGCAGTTCCAGGCGCTGGCGCCCTCGAAGCCGTTCGCGATCGCGGGCACCGGGTTCCCCGCGGAGGACATCTCGGCGGTGGGGATCGAGCGGGTCGGCAAGGCGGCATGGCAGCAGGAGTACCTGAAGTTCGTGTTCGACGAGTGCGCGCGGATGAACGCGAAGTTCGTCATCTGGATGGTCCACCGCGACCTGGACCTGCTCGTCCAGAAGCTCGG
Source organism: Planctomycetota bacterium (assembly GCA_041482015.1). Taxonomy (GTDB): domain Bacteria; phylum Planctomycetota; class MHYJ01; order MHYJ01; family JACPRB01; genus JACQFK01. The sequence goes on from JBGPCZ010000032.1 coordinate 18,882, forward strand.
GATCCTCGGGGAGTTCGCCAAGCTCTTCAAGAACACGGGGCTGATGGACGCGAAGGGCAACCCGCGCAAGTCCATGGAGCTCTGGGCGCAGTGGCTGAAGCTGCCACGCAAGTAGCTCTCCGCTGTCAGCGTTCAGCTATCCCCGCCTCGTCCTTTGAGAGCTGACGGCCGATAGCTGAAAGCTACTTCTTCAAACCGTACTGGTTGATCTTCCGGTGCAGGTTGCGCCGCGACGTGCCCAGGATCTCCGCCGCCTTCGAGATGTTCCACTTCACGCTGTCGAGGACCCGCCGCATGTGGACGATCTCGACCTCCTCGAGCGTGCCGTCCTTCGGCGCGGCGGCCGCGGCCGCGGAGGGGATCGAGATCGTGTCGATCCGACCGCTCGGGTCGAAGAGGAGCGTGCGCTCGAGGACGTTGAAGAGCTCGCGGACGTTGCCGGGCCACGCGTAGGCCAGGAGCGTCGCGACGGCGGCGTCGGAGATCGTCCGGCCGCGGCGCAGCAGGTAGTGGCGGGCGAGGAGCGCGACGTCGTCGCCCCGGTCGCGAAGCGGCGGGAGCAGGATCGTGACGACGTTGAGCCGGTAGAAGAGGTCCTCCCGGAAGCGGCCCTTGGAGACCTCGCCGCGCAGGCTCTTGTTCGTCGCGGCGACGAGGCGCACGCTCACCTTGCGCTCGCGGACGTCGCCCACGGGGCGGAACTCCCCGGTCTCGAGGACGCGCAGGAGTTTCGCCTGGACGTTGGGGTGGGTCTCGGCGATCTCGTCGACGAAGAGCGTGCCCCGGTCGGCGATCTCGAGGAGTCCGCGCTTGTCCTGCATCGCGCCCGTGTAAGCGCCCGCCTTGTGGCCGAAGAGCTCGCTCTCGAGGAGCGTCTCCTGGAGCGTGGCGCAGTTGACGGCGACGAAGGGCATCTCCTTACGGGCGCTGTCGAAATGGAGCGCGCGGGCGACGAGCTCCTTGCCGGTGCCGCTCTCCCCCTCGATGAGGACGGGCGTCTGGCTCTCCTTCACCTTGCCGATGAGCCCGATGACCTCCATCATCTTCGCGCTGCGGCCGGCGATGCCCTGGTAGTGGCTCTCGTGCTGGAGCGCGGCTTTGAGCTGGACGTTCTCCCGCTCGAGGCGGCGGCGCTCCGTCGCGTGGGCGATCTTGAGCTCGACCTCGGCGAGGCTGCAGGGCTTCTGGAGGTAGTCGGTCGCCCCGGCCTTCATCGCCGCGACCGCGTTGTCGATCGTCCCGTGACCGGTGAGCAGGATGACCGCGACTTCCGGCCGCGCGGCCCTGATCTTCTTCAGGAGCGCGAGGCCGTCCATGCCGGGCATGACGAGGTCGAGGAGCGCGACCTCGATGCCCTCGAGCTTCCCGAGCGCCTCCTCGCCCCCCGCGGCGGCGGCGACACGGTGTCCCGTCCGCTCCAGCCGCTCCGCCACGAGCGTGCGGAAGCTCTCGTCGTCGTCCACCACCAGGACTGCAGGCTTGTCCATCATGGCAATGAAATCGTCCGGCCACCTTGTGGACTTCTGAAGTCAACAAACGCGTGTTTGTTCACAAAGGTAGCGTGATCGACACTTCGGTGCCCTTTCCCACCTCGCTCTTGAGATCGATGGAGCCGCCCAGCTGTTTCACGATGCCGTAGCTGATCGAGAGGCCCAGGCCGGTCCCCTGCCCCGGGCCCTTCGTTGTGAAGAACGGCTCGAAGACCTTCTTGAGGTTCTCCGCCGGGATGCCGCAGCCCGTGTCCGAGATCAGCACGCGCACGTCGGCCCCCGAAGAGCTCCGCACCGTGATCGTCCCGCCGCCCTCGATCGCGTCGGCCGCGTTGATGAGGATCGAGAGAAACACCTGGAGCAGCTGGCCCGGGTCGGCCTGCACCCGCGCCGACGCGCGCAGGTCCGCGTCGATCTGCAGCTTCGCCTCCCGCTTCTTGAATCGAAGGTAGTCGATCGCCTCGCGGAGCAGCGCGTCCGCGTCGACCGCCTGCATCTTGAACTCGCGCGTCCGCGCGAAGTTGAGCAGGCTCTGCGTGATCCCCTTGCACCGCTCGGTTTGCGACCGGATCGTCTCGGTGTACTTCCGGATCTTGTCGCCGTCGCCCTTCGCGATCTCCGAGAGCTCCTCCGCGTAACCCGAGATCGACGCGAGCGGCGTGTTGAGCTCGTGGGCCAGCCCGGCCGCGAGCTGCCCGATCGCCGCCAGCTTCTCGGTGAGCAGGAGCCGGTCGTTGAACCGCCGCATCTCCTCGTCCTTGCGCCGCAGGCCCTCCATGATCGTTGACGCGAGGTACGTCGCGATGAAGAGCGTCGAGACCATCACGAACGATGACGCCGCGAGGTAGCGCGGGTCCCGCCACTGGACGAGGTGGAGGTCCGCATGGCCGACGATCCGGAAGTGCTCCAGGAGCGCCATCGCCAGGAAGAACGCGGCCGCGAGCCCCGCCACGAGGTACGAGACCCGGACCGGGAGCAGGATCGACGCGATGATGACGTGGAAGACGTAGAAGAACGCGAACGGGTTCTCGATGCCGCCGGAGACGTGGAGCGAGAGGGTCAGCACCGCGAGGTCCATCACCACCTGCCACCACGTAAACGGGACGGGCGGGACGCCGCGCCGGGCTAGGATCACGAAGAGCACGTTCGCGGAGCCGAGGAGCCCCGCCATGCCGACCAGCGTCGGCCACGAGATGCCCAGGCCGAGGGCGGCCACGACCCCCGAGGCGATCAGGATGCCCGCGATCGCCAGCCACCGCAGCCGGATGAACCACCGGATCCGCTCCGCGAGCTCCGGCGTCGTCGGCGTCATGCCGCCATGCTAAAGAAAAACCGGCCCCCCCGCCAGAGCGGAGGGACCGGCCTGGATCGCGCGCAGGGGCTACTTCTTGTGCTCTTCGACTTTCTGTTCGACCTTCTCTTCGACCTTCTCGGCCGCGCCCATGATCTTCGTGACCAGGTTCCACTCGGGGTGGTTCAGGAACTTCGCCGCGGCGTAGCTGCCGCCCACGACGAGCACTCCGAGCAGGATGACCGCCATGAAGAACTTGGTCACCGAGCAGCCCTTTTTGCCCTTTTCGCACTTCTTGTCCTCGCCCATGACTTATCCCTTAAAAAGACTCCAGTAGGACGTCCGCCCTCGCCCCCTGTGACAAAACAACTCGTTTATGACGGCCCCCTATTCAGGACGCGGCCCGGGGGCCGGTCCCTGCGGGGGAGCGGCCCCTCCGTTCTCCTCGGGCGGCGGGACCTCCGCGCGCTCGATGCCGCTGGTCTCCTCGCCCTCCTCCTTGACCACGCGCGCGATCGACACCAGCTGGTCCTTCTCCTCGAGCCGGATGAACCGCACGCCCTGCGTCGCGCGCCCCATCGTCCGGATGTCCTTGACGGAGATCCGCACCACGATGCCGCCCTCGGAGATCATGATGAGGTCGTCCTCGTTGACGACCGCGAGCATCCCCACGACCTTGCCGTTCCGCTCCGTCGTCTTGATGTTGATCACGCCCTTCCCGCCACGCGACTGGAGGCGGTACTCCTCGACCTCCGAGCGCTTGCCGTAGCCGTTCGCGCAGCCCGTCAGGATCGTCACGCCCGGCGCGAGCACGATCATGTCGACGACCTTGTCGCCCTCCTCGAGCTCGATCCCGTAAACCCCGACCGTCGAGCGGCCCATGGGTCGCATGTCCTTCTCGTGGAACCGGATCGACATCCCGTCCGCCGTGCTCAGGACGACCTCGTTCTCGCCCGACGTGAGGGCGACGCCGATCAGCTTGTCGCCCTCCTCGAGCTTGATGGCGATGATGCCGCTCGGCCGCGGGTGGCCGTACTCCGCGAGCTCCGTCTTCTTCACGATGCCCCGCTCGGTCGCCATGACGAGGAACCCCTTCTCGAACGTCTTGCACGGTACCGTGGCGGCGATGCGGTCGGTCTCCTTGAGGCCGAGGATCGCCGAGACGGGCTTGCCGCGCGCGGTGCGCTCGAGCTGCGGGAGGTCGTACACCTTCTGCCAGCGGACCTTCCCGTCCTCGGTGAAGAACAGGATGTACGCGTGCGTCGAGGCGATGAAGATGTTCTCGATGAAGTCCTTCTCCTTCACGTCGGCGCCGATCAGGCCCTTCCCGCCCCGCTTCTGCTTGCGATACGAGGTCATCGGCACGCGCTTGATGTATCCGAGGTGCGAGAGGACGACGACGACGTCCTCCTCCTGGATCAGCTCCTCCCGGTTGAAGGCCACGATCTCCTCGGCGCTGATCTCGGTCCGGCGCTTGTCGGAGCTCTTCTTCAGCTCGTAGAGGTCCTCGCGAATGATGTCGTAGACGAGGGTCAGGTCGGCCAGGATGGCCCGGTACTCGGCGATCTTCTCGCGCAGTTCCTCGAGGTCCTTGACGAGCTTCTCCCGCTCCAGGCCCGTGAGGCGCGAGAGGGTCATCTTCAGGATGGCGTCCGCCTGCAGGGGCGTGAATCCGAACTCGGCGACCAGCGCCTTCTGGGCCTCGGCGGGCGAGGCGCTCCGCTTGATCAGCGCGATGATCTCGTCGATGATGTCGAGCGCCTTGACCAGGCCCTCGAGGATGTGGGCCTCCGCCTCGGCCTGCTCGAGGAGGAAACGGGTGCGGCGGCGGATGACGTCCTTGCGGTGGTCGATGTAGGCCTGGAGCAGCTGCTTGAGGGAGAGCGTCTGGGGCCGCCCGCCCACCAGCGCGATCATGATGATCGAGAAGGTCTCCTGGAGCGGCGTCATGGCGTAGATCTGGTTCAAGATGACGTCGACGTCCTCGCCCTTCCGGATCTCGACCTCGATGAGCATGCCCTCGCGGCTGGAGAGATCCTTGACGTCGCTGATCCCGGCGATCTGATCCTCCTTGACCAGGTCGGCGATGCGCTCGATGAGGGTCGTCTTGTTGACGTTGTAGGGGATCTCGGTGATCGCGATCACCTTGCGTCCGGCGCGCCCCTCCTCGACCTTCACGCGGCCGCGGACGGTGAGATGGCCGCGTCCGGTCTCGTACGCCCCCTTGAGCCCCGCGGTCCCGCAGATGATGCCGCCCGTCGGGAAATCGGGCGCGGGGATGAACTTCATGAGTTCGGCGATGCTCGCCTCCGGGTGGGCGATGAGGTGGACGAGCGCGTCGCAGACCTCCGCGAGGTTGTGCGGGGGGATCGACGTGGCCATGCCGACCGCGATGCCCATGCCGCCGTTGCAGAGGAGGTTGGGGAACTTGGACGGGAGGACGACCGGCTCTTCCGTGCGCTCGTCGAAGGTGGGGACGAAGTCGACGGTGGCCTTGTCGATGTCCTCCAGCATCTGCGTCGTGTACTCGGTCATGCGCGCCTCGGTGTAGCGCATGGCCGCGGGCGGATCGCCGTCGATCGTTCCGAAATTGCCCTGCCCCTGGACGAGGAGATAGCGCGTCGCGAAGTCCTGGGCGAGGCGAACCAGGGTCGGATAGATCGCCATGTCGCCGTGCGGGTGGTAATTCGCCATCGTCTCGCCGACGATCGCCGCGCACTTGCGGGTCTTGGCGCGGGGGCCGAGGTTCAGCTCGTTCATGGCGTAAAGGATGCGCCGCTGCGAGGGCTTCAGTCCGTCCCGCACGTCCGGCAGCGCGCGGGAGACGATGACGCTCATCGCGTAGTTGAGGTAGGAGTCCTTCATCTCCTCCTCGACGAGCGTCGGAAGGAGCTTGCCGGCGGGGGGGACTGCGGGGGCAGGCGGGGTGGATTTGGAGCCCTTGTCGTCGGCCATCTGTGGGGCGTATTATACCCGCGCCACCCCTGCACGCAAGGATTCAAGCCCCCGGATACAATCGTAACACGTTGATTTTCAGGAAGTTAACTATACAGTCAAGTTCCCGCCGCGCTTGGTCGAAGGAAAGGAATGGTGACAAAACAGACGGTGTGTTTCGTCACCGCTGGAGGTCCCGGGGGATGAAAAAAGCGTTCTACGCCTTTCTGACCGCCGCCTTTTTCGGCGCCCTTCTGACCCTGAGCTTCCATTCCCTGGCGCGCGACGTCGACTCGCTTCGCGCCCGGTTGGACGACTCGGACCGCCATCTCCTCGACGCCCGCGCCGAGGTCGACCGCGTTCGCGGCGAAAGTGCGTACCGGATCGAGACCCGCGTGGAGCGCGCCGATTTCGAAGACCTGCGATCGAGGCTCGACACGCGCGACGTCCGCGGCCTGTACCGCGACGTGCTGGCGCCGTCGGTGCAGGTGAGCGCGCCGGGCGGCGTGGGCGGCGGGACGCTACTCTTCAGCCGCAAGGACCACTCGTACGTCGTCACCGCGTTCCACGTGATCCAGAAGGCGCCGACCGAGGGCGCGGACCCGAAACCCCCCGCCCCCTCCGAGGTGCGGCTCTACGACGAGAAGGGCGAGCTCGCCGACGAGGTCGAGGCCGATCTCGTGGCACGCGACGAGAAGCGGGACCTCGCGCTCCTCAAGCTGCGGACGGAGCGCGTCTACGGGTCGGTGGCACGGCTCGCCCCGCGCGCGTCGCTCCGCGCCGTCCGCGTCTTCACGCCGCTCTACGCGATCGGCTGCCCGCTCGGCCACGACCCGCTCCCGACGCTCGGCGAGATCGCGGCGCTCCGGAAGGAGGTCGGCGGCGAGAACTTCTGGATGATGACGGCGCCGACGATCTTCGGCAACTCGGGCGGCGGCGTCTTCCACCGCGAGACGCGCGAGATGATCGGCGTCTCGGTCATGATCTGCACGTACGACGGCGTCGTCTCGACGCCGGTGCCGCACCTCGGGATCCTCGTCTCGATGGAGACGGTCTACGACTGGCTCGACTCGCTCCATTACCAGTTCGTCTACGACCCCGCGTTCACGATCGAGGCGTGCGAGCGGGCGCGCGCCGAGGACCTCCCCGCCTCCTCCGCCGGCGACCGCTGAACTGTTAACGAAAGTGCGGCGCACTTTCGTTAACACTTCGTGATCCCCGGCGCTCAGCGCCTCCCCCACGCAGCCAGTCTCGAAGCCGCCATGAGGATCGGGAAGGTCGCCACGAGGCAGCCCCAGATCCACGGAAGGGCCGGCCCGATCCAGTACCAGAGGACACACGCCATGGAGAGGGGAAGACCAATCGAAAGGATCAGGCCGCCCGCGTAGGCACGGTCGACCCGGTAGTGGAACGCGACCCCGGCCAGGAGCGCCGGAAACAACACGACCAAGGCGGCCAGGGGCCAGCAATCGTCATAGGGAAGGATCCACAGGGATAGGCGCACGATCCCGTAGAGGCTGGGGAGGCTCAGAAGGATCCAGCCCGCCGGGAATCGGGGCGCGTGGCTTTGGGTCATCGGTCTACCTCGCGTCGACCAGGAGCGCCGCCTGCGGAACTCTCATCGCGTCTCACCTCCGCCCGTCCCTACCGGAATCGGCGGCGCCGGTTGTGTGGATAGTGCGCGAACCCTCCGCGCTCCGGCTTTGTATTGCTTTCGCCCCCCGGCGGGCTACAATTCCAACGTGAGTTTTCGGGTGGAGGCCGAGCGCGAGATCTTCAAAGGGCGGATCATCCGGCTCGTCAACAAGGACCTCGTCCTCCCCAACGGCCGCAGCACCACCTACTCCATCGTCGAACATCCCGGCGCGGTCGCGATCGTGCCCGTCTTCGACAACGGCGACATCATCCTCCTGAAGCAGTTCCGCCCGTCGATCGGCGGGGAGCTCTACGAGATCCCGGCCGGGACCCTCGAGCCGGGCGAGTCTCCGCTCGCGACGGCGAAGCGGGAGATCGTCGAGGAGACCGGGTACAAGGCGAGGACGTGGGCGAAGATCGCGGAGTTCTACACGGCGCCGGGATTCTGCACGGAGCTGATGCACGTCTACGTCGCCAGGGGGCTCTCTCCCGCGTCGGCCGAGGGCGACGCGGACGAGATTATCAAGCCGATCCGGATGAGCCTCCCGAAAGCGCTGGAGATGGTGCGGAACAAGAAAGTGCGGGACGCCAAGTCGATCGCCGGGTTGTTGATCTATCATGGCCAGCGAAGAAAAACATAAGAAGCGCGCGGACTCGCTCTTCGGGCAGATCGCGCTCAAGCTGAACATCATCTCCAAGCAGCAGCTGGGGGAGGCCCTCGAGCTCCAGCGCTACGCGAAGATCCAGAAGCCCCTCGGCGTGCTCCTCATGGAGCTCAAGTACGTCACGCAGGCGGACCTCGAGAAGATCGTGAAGGCGCAGGAGGCCATCCTCCAGGCGGCCTCGTCGCGCCAGAAGGCGGTGCGCGAGGACAACCTGTTCGGGAAGGTCGCGATCCGGATGGAGTTCTGCACCGAGGAGCAGCTGGCCGAGTGCCTCGCGCTCCAGGAGCAGCTCCCGAAGGAGCGCTTCATGCGCCTCGGCGACATCATGGTGATCAAGGGGTACCTGACGGTCGAGCAGGTGAAGAAGATCTCGGACACGCAGAAGGGGTTGATCCTCTACTGCCACCAGTGCGACACGCAGTACAACGTGGTGATGTTCCGGCCGGGCGCGTCGATCCAGTGCTACAAGTGCGGCTCGCCGCTGCGCATCCCCTCCCGCTCCACCAGCCCCTCGGTCGATGAGGCCATCTATTTCGGCGAGTAAGGAGTACAAAACAGGCCGTCTGTTTTGTACACCCCGCTTACGTCTAAGAGCTTAGGTGGGCGAGAACATCGACGTCCTGGTTTGCAGGGAGGCGCTCGACCGCGGGCTCATCTCGCGCGGCCAGCTCGACGAGTGCCTCAAGACCGCGGACACGCCCACCACCTCCGTCCTCGTCTCGCGAGGCCTCCTCACCTCCGACCAGGTCGCCCACCTCCGCACCGAGATCACCCGCCGCCTCGCCTCCGAGGCGCCGACCCTCCCGACGCCGCCCTCCAAGCCGGTCGCGAGGAAGGACGCCGACGAGACGCCGCCCGAGGTCCGCGCGGCCATCAAGGCCGGCGCGAAGCGGATCGGGAAATACCAGGTCGTTCGCGAACTCGGGCGCGGCGGGATGGGCGCCGTCCACCAGGCCTGGGACGCCACCCTTCGCCGCTGGGTCGCGCTCAAGGTCCTCCTCAACCTCGGGGGCCACGAGGAGATCGCACGCTTCCGCCGCGAAGCCCAGTCCGCCGCCACGCTCTCCCACCCCGGCATCATCGGCGTCTACGAGATCGGCCAGCACGGCGACACGCCGTACATCGCCATGGAGTTCGTGCAGGGCCGCACCCTCTCCGGCGAGGGCCTCTCGATCCCCCAGGCCTGCGAGATCATGATCGCCGTCGCCCGCGCCGTCGACCACGCCCATCACCGCGGCATCATCCACCGCGACCTGAAACCGCAGAACATCATGGTCGACGAGACCGGCCAGGTCCGCGTCATGGACTTCGGCCTCGCCAAGCCCCTCCGCGGCCGCTCCAACGTCACCGTCGCCGGGACCATCGTCGGGACCCCCAGCTACATGCCCCCCGAGCAGGCCGACGGCCGCATCCTCGAGGTCGACCACCGGAGCGACATCTACTCGCTCGGCGCCGTCCTTTATGAACTCCTCACCCGCCGGCCGCCCTTCGCCGGCAAGACCGTCCTCGAGACGCTCACGCTCGTCGTCGAACGGGACGCGGTCGTCCCGTCGAAGATCAACCCCGACGTGCCGCGCGACCTCGAGACGATCGTGCTCCGCGCCCTCGACAAGGACAAGACACGCCGCTATCCGTCCGCCGAGGCGTTCGCGCGCGACCTCGAACGGTTTCTCAAGGGACAGGCCATCGAGGCGAAGCGGCTCTCGATCGCCGCCCAGGTCTCGCGCACCCTCCGCCGGCAGCGGCTCGCCTGGCTCGGCGGCACGACCGCCGTCGTCGCGATCGCGGCCGGCGCGTGGTTCCTCGGCCGCTCCTCCCCCCCCGACGTCGCCCCCTTTCTCGCCGCGGCCGACGCGAAACTCGCGGCCGGAGACCTCGACGGCGCACTCACCGACGTCCGCACCGCCGAGACGCTCGTGCCCGGATCGTCCGGGAAGCGGCTCCGCTCGACGCTCGACCGGAAGGCGCAGCGGGACGAGGAGACCGCGCGCTCGCGGAAGGCGGCGGAGGACAAGGCCGGCTCGCGCGAGCGCGCCCGCGACGCCGCGCAGCCCGAACTCGACGCCGGACGCGAGCTGGTGGAGAAGGCCAGGCTCGACCTCTACAAGGGCGGCGCCGATCTCTCCAAGATGCGGGCCACCCTCGAGGAGGCCGCCCGGCACTTCACGAAGGCTCTCGAGATCTTCCCGGGCTATCCCGAGGCGCGGCTCGGCCGCGCCCAGGCGCGCGCGCTGCAGAAGCGGCCCGAAGAGGCGGTCCGCGATCTCGGCCTCGCGATCGAGACCCTTCCCGGCTATCCCGCCGCGCTCCTCGCCCGGGGGCAGATCCTCCTCGACCGGTACATGGCCTACATCCTGCCGGCCGGCTGGCGGAGGGACGACGCGCCCGAGTCCGTCCGCCGGTGGATCGAGCAGGCCATCGAGGACCTCCGGAAGGCCCGCGAAAGCGGCCTCAAGGGCGGCGAACTGGAGTACTGCGACGCCTCGCTCGCGCTTGCGGAGGAAAAGTCCCAGCAGGCCGTCTCGATCCTCACCCGCACGATCGACGGCGGCGCGCGCAAGGAGGAGTACTACAAGCTCCGCGGCGACGCCCTCAGCGTGCTCGGCCTGAAGGCCTCCGGCGCCGAGGCCCAGCTCGACCTCGCCAACCGCGCCCTCCGGGACTACACCGAGGCGATCCGGATGCGCGTGAATTACCACGACGCCTACCGGTACCGCGCCGCGCTCTACTTCCAGGTGGGCCACAAGGACGAGTGCCTCGCCGACCTTCAATGGGGCCTCCGCATGGACCCCGCCGACTCCGTCGCCCTCTCCGATCTCGGGACCTATTTCCAGCGCACGGCCCGCCCCGACGACGCGCTCGCCTACTACGGGCGCGCCCTCGAGATCGACCCCGACAACCTCCGCGCGTTGAGCAATCGCGCGACGATCAAGACGGAGCGGAAGGACTACGCGGGCGCCCGGGCCGACCTCGAGCGCGCGCTCAAGGTCAATCCGGACTCCATCCCCGCCACCGTCAACCTTGCCGCCGTCCGGGACTACGAGGGGCAGACGGAGGAGGCGGTCGCGCTCCTCTCGAAGGTCCTCGCGCGCCAGACGATGTTTTCGCGCGGCTACTTCATGCGCGGCGTCTACCGGTACAAGCTCCAGCGCTGGGCGGAGGCACTCGACGACCTGGAGAAGGCGTCGGGCATCGACCCGGCGACCTACGCAGCCTCGACCCGAACGCTCCAGGAGGAGCTGCGAAAGCGATTGGGCCGATGAAGAGAAGGGGGATGGAGGGATGGGAGGAGATCTCGTGATAAGAAAAACTTCTTATCTCCATATCTCCTCACATCTCTTCATCTCCTTTGCGTTCCAGAAATTGCGTAACGGAGCCCCTCGTCGCGCTCTCTAAGACTTATGTATTCGATAGGGGATTGGGGTTCCTCCCGCGGCATTTGTGAGCTAAACTAGGATGTTGCAGGGCGGGCTCAAGCCGGGGAACGTCGTGTCGGAAGCTTACGAAACCATCGTCGGGAAGGTCTGCATCGAGCGCGGCTGGGTCACCCGCGACCAGCTCGTCGAGTGTCTGCGGGAGTGCGGTTCCACGTTCGACGAGATGGCCACGCCGGGCACCGGCTCGCGTCTCACCGACATGCTGGTCTCCCGCGGGCTGGTCAAGCAGGACCAGATGAACGCCCTCCGCGAGGAGGTCTCCCGCATCCTCGCCAACAGCTCCTCCTACACCGTCGTCCGGAAAGGCGACGCGTCGCTCGGCCAGCTCCTCTTCAAGGGCGGCCAGCTGAAGAAGGAGCAACTCATCGAGGCACTCTCGATGCAGCAGCACGCGGCCTCGCGGGGCGGCACGGTGCCGAGACTCGGCGAAATCCTGATCTCGAAGGGCTACACGAGCTTCAAGGCCATCCAGGACGCGCTCAACTCCCAGAAGGAGAAGACGCCGCTCCAGTGCGTCAGCTGCCAGGCAAACTACCAGGTCGTCGACTACGACCCGAAGAAGAAATACCTCTGCAAGAAGTGCACCGGCCCGCTCCTCCCGCCCGGGCAGATCAAGAGCGACATCCCCGAGGAGGTCACGAAGGCCTCGCAGAACGAGAAGAACGTGCTCGGCAAGTACGTCGCCGTGAAGGAGCTCGGCCGCGGCGGCATGGGCGCGGTCTACAAGGCGTGGGACCAGCCGCTCAAGCGGTGGGTCGCGATCAAGGTCCTCCTGGGCACCGGCGCGAAGGACGAGATCGCCCGGTTCCGGCGCGAGGCGCAGACGGCGGCGGCGCTCCGCCATCCGAACATCGTCGGCATCTTCGAGGTCACCTCCGTCGGCGACAAGCACATCATCGCGATGGAGTACATCGACGGGAAGAGCCTCGCGGGCCTGAAAATGCCCGCGGGCAAGGCGGCCGAGGTCATGGGGCGGGTGTGCGAGGCCGTCGAGTACGCCCACTCCCGCGGCATCATCCACCGCGACATCAAGCCGCACAACGTCATGATCGACACCGAGGGCAAGCCCTTCGTCATGGACTTCGGCCTCGCCAAGTCGCTGGAGAATCAGAGCCACATCACGATGCAGGGCACCGTCGTGGGCACCCCCAGCTACATGGCCCCCGAGCAGGCCGAGGGGAGGATCTCGGCGGTCGACAAGCAGAGCGACGTCTACTCGCTGGGCGCCGTCCTCTACGAATGCCTGACGGGCCGCCCGCCCTTCAAGGGGATGAGCCCCATCGAGACCATGAAGATGGTGGTCAACGACGACGCCCGCCCGCCGAGCGACCTCAACCCCGCCGTGCCGAAGGACCTGGAGACCATCGTCCTGAAGGCGCTCGAGAAGGACAAGCAGCGCCGCTACGCGAGCGCGCAGGCGATGGCCGACGACCTCGAGAAGTTCTCGGGCGGCCGGGAGATCCGCGCCAAGCGCGCGCCCGTCGGCGCGAAGCTCGCGCGGCAGATCAGGCGCCAGTGGGCCCCGTACGCCGCGATCGGCGCCACCGCCCTGGTCGCGATCCTCGCCGCCGTGATCTTCATGTCCGGGGGCAAGGAGAAGGAGGTCGCGATGCTCCTCCGCGCGGGGAACAAGCTCGCGGTGAAGGGCGACTGGTCGGGCGCGCTCGTGAAGTTCGAGTCGGCCAAGGCCCTCGACCCCGAGAACCCCGAGATCCGCCAGCGCGTGGAGGACGCGACCCGCGAGATCCAGAAGGCGACCGACACCGAGAAAAGCCAGCGGGACGCCGTGACGCGCAAGGCGGAGGAGGCCCGCAAGAGGAAGGACGACGCCCGCGTCGCCGCGCAGCCGTCGTTCGACAACGCGCGCAACGCCTTCCAGAAGGCGCGGACCGACCTCTACCGCCAGATCGGCGACCTCTCGAAGATCGACCAGAACCTGCAGGAGGCGATCGACCACTGCGGCAAGGCCATCGCGATCCTGCCCGAGCACCACGAGGCCTTCCACCTCCGGGGCCAGGCGTTCTACCTCCGCCAGGACTACGCGGCGGCCGAGAAGGATTTCACCACCGCGATCGGGTTCCTCGCCACGTTCTCCGCCGCGTACTACGACCGCGGCCGCGTGTGGCTTGACCTCGCGACGGAGGCGGTGGGCCAGTCGGGGCTGCGCGGCACATCGGGCGACGACGAGTCAAAGACGTTGCGCGAGAAGGCGAAGGCGGACTTCAACGCCTACAAGGCCAACGGCGGCGGCGACCCCGAGCAGATGGAGCTCGCGGCGGCGCTCCTGGCCGCCTCGGAGCTTGCCTACGACCGCGCGAGCCAGATCTGCGACCTCCTCATCGAGAAGCAGACGACGAACGAGGAGGTCTACAAGGTCAAGGGCGACGCGGTCTTCGAGCAGGCCCACGCCTCGAAGAGCGCCACCCTGCGGCCCAAGCTCTTCCGCGAGTCCATCACGGCGTACACGGAGGCGATCGCCAAGCGCGTGAACTACCCCGAGGCGTTCCTCGGGCGCGGCCACGCCCTGGCCCACATGGGCGACAAGGAAGCCGCGACCCGCGACCTCGACCGCGCCACGCCGATCGGCAAGGGCTCGGGCGGCTGGTACGCAGCGCGCGGCCTCGTCTTCTACGAACTGGGCCGACGCCCCGAGGCGATCCGCGACTTCGAGGCCGCGCTCGCCGTCCGTCCCAACGACGCCAGCGTGCTCAACAACCTCAGCCTCCTGTACTACCAGCAGAAGGACGACTCCCGCGCCCTCGACCTGGCCGAGCGGGCGCTCAAGCTCGACCCCAAGAGCGCCGTGGCCCTTTCCAACCGGGGGCTCGCTCACGCCGGGCTGGGCGACACCGGGCTGGCGCTCACCGACTTCGAGGCCGCGCTCGCCGCCGACCCTCGCCGGCTCCAGGTCTATCTCTACCGCGGCAGCGTGTACAACCAGCGCCGCGACTGGGCGAAGGCGGAGGAGGACCTGTCCCGCTACGCCGCCGCCTACCCCTCGTCCGCCGATGCGTTCCTCCAGCGCGGCTCCGCCCGCTTCGGCCAGGAGAAGTTCCAGGAGGCGATCGCCGACTGGGAGAAGGCCATCCAGCTCGACCCCAAGCGCAAGGACGACACCGAGAAGCGGATCGCGCAGGCGAAGCAGCGCCTGGGACAGTAGACGTCAATCCCAGGCACGGGTGTCTATAATGTGCCCCCATGGACACCGACTTCAGGAACGAACCCCTTGTGGCCTTCGCCACGGACGCCGGCGCGCGCGCCGCGCAGCAGGCCGCGCTTGACGCCTTCACCCCCGTCGACGCACCGCTCGTGATCGGCGGGAAGCGGATCCCCACCCGGGCGAAGATCCTCTCCCACAACCCGTGCGCGCCGTCGCGCATCGTCGGCCGCGCGTCAAAGGCGTCGAAGGCGCAGGCGGAGCGGGCGATCGAGGCGGCCCACGCGGCCTTCCCTGCCTGGTCGAGGCTCCCCGCCGGCCGGCGGGCCGACGTCCTCGTGCGCGCCGCGGATCTCATGAGGAAGCGGCGCTGGGAACTCAACGCGCTGCTGATCCTCGAGGTCGGAAAAACCTGGGCCGAGGCGGACGCGGATACCGCGGAGGCCATCGACTTCTGCGAGTTCTACGCGCGCGAGGCCTTGCGCTACGCGCAGGAGCAGCCGCTCACGCCGTTCGCGGGCGAGCGGAACCGGCTGACCTACCAGCCGCTCGGCGTGGGGATCGTCATCTCGCCGTGGAACTTTCCCTGCGCGATCCTGGCCGGCATGGCGGCGGCAGCGCTCGTCACGGGCAACACGGTCGTGATGAAGCCCGCGTCGGTCGCGCCGGTCACCGGGTTCCGCGTCTTCGAGATCCTCGAGGAGGCGGGCGTGCCCGCGGGCGCCCTCAACTTCCTGCCGTGCTCGGGTGGCGAGGTGGGCGACCTGCTGATCGACCACCCCTTGACGCGCTTCGTCTCGTTCACCGGCTCGCGCGACGTGGGCGTGCGGATCAACGAGCGCGCGGCGAGGGTTCAACAGGGGCAGGCATGGCTCAAGCGCGTGGTCGCCGAGATGGGCGGGAAGGACGCGATCGTCGTCGACGAGGACGCCGACCTCGAGGCCGCCGCGACGGGCATCGTGCAGTCGGCGTTCGGCTACCAGGGCCAGAAGTGCTCGGCCTGCTCGCGCGCGATCGTGGTCGACAAGGTGTACGACCGCGTCCTCGCGCTCGTCCAGGCGAAGACGGAGGCGCTGCGCGTCGGCGACGCGCGGGACCCGCTGACGCAAGTGTCGGCGGTGGTCGACGACCGCCAGATGGAGAAGGTGCTCGCGTACGTCAAGGTCGGCCGGCGCGAGGGGCGGCTCGTCACAGGAGGCCGGCGGCTTCCGGGCGACGGCTACTTCGTCGCGCCGACAGTCATCGCGGACGTGTCGCCGAAGGCGCGGATCGCGCGCGAGGAGATCTTCGGGCCGCTGCTCGCGGTGCTGCGCGCGAAGGACTGCGACGATGCGATCCGGATCGCGAACGATTCGGAATACGGGCTGACGGGGGCGTTCTATGGACGCGCGCGGATCGAGCGGGCGAAGGAGGAGTTCCGCGCGGGCAACCTCTACATCAACCGGAAGTGCACGGGCGCGCTGGTCGGCGTCCACCCTTTCGGCGGCTTCGGCATGAGCGGCACGAATTCAAAGGCGGGCGGCCGCGACTACCTGCGGTTGTTCCTCGAGGCGAAGGTCGTGAGCGAAAAGCTGGCGTAAATCGTACAGCAAGGATTGCGCCACGCAATTCCGGAAATGGACGCCGGGGGTCGACGTAGTACCCGCCGTGGAACTGCTGGCCGACATGACCGACCTTGAGCTCGTCCGCGCCCGCGACGCCGGGGAGCTCGTCCGCCGGTACTACGGGCCCGTCTTCGGCCTCACGCGGAGGCTCCTCGGGAACGGGCCGGAGGCGCGCGACGCCGCGCAGGAGACGTTCGCCCGCGCCATCGCCCACCTGGGCGAATTCAAGCCGGGCGCCTCCTTCCGCAGCTGGCTCTTCGCGATCGCGGCGAATCACGTCCGCGACCTCCTCCGTCGCCGCCGGCAGCTCCCGCTCGATCCGTCGATGGAAGAGGAGACCCCCGACCTGTCGCTGCCCGACGAACGGATCCTCCGCACCGAGAACCGCGAGCGCGTCGCGGCCGCGGTCGACCGGCTGCCGTTCGACCTCAAGATCGCCGTCACGCTCCACTTCCAGCAGGAGCTTCCCCCCGCGGAGATCGCCGAAACGCTCGGGATCTCGGCGAACGCCGTCCGCATCCGCCTCTACCGGGCGCTCGCCGCCCTACGGAAGGACCTCCCATGACCCACGCCTCTCCCGTCGAACTCCATGACCACGTGTACGGCTTCCGGCCGTCCGCCCACGTCGCCGGCTGCCCGGAGTGCCAGGACCGCGCCGCGACGATCGCCGCGGAGCGCTCGGCGATCGGAAAGGCCCTCTCGGAAGAGCCGGCCGCTCCGCCCCAGGAGTTGCTCCGCGCGCGCCGCCCCCGGCTCTCCGCGGCGGGCCTCATCGCCGCCGCCGCGCTCCTCGCCGCGCTCGCATGGATCCTGTTCCACGAACGGAAGCCCGCGGACTCGCCCGCCGACGGTGGACAGCCCTCCCAGGCCGAGGCGATCGACCGGCTCATCGCGGAGCTGAAGAGCCCCTCGGAGGCCCGCCGCGAGATCGCCGTCCTGGCCCTGAAGGCCTACGGCGAGGCGGCCCTGCCCGCGCTCGCGAAAACGAAGATCGACCCGGCCCTCTTCGGCGAGTACCGGCTCAAGGCGTTCGACACGGCGGTCGACCTGAGGATCCGGACCGAAATGCTCGACATGGACTTCGAAAACACGGCCCTCGGAGACATCCTCCAGGAACTCGCCAAGAAGGCCGGGGTCAAGATCATCGTCGATCGCGGCTTCCGCGACCTGGATCTCAAAAGAGCCGTGACCTACAAAGTGAAGGGCCTGACGGCCGTCAACTGCCTCAAGCTTCTCCTCGCGCAGTTCAACGGCGACTTCCGCTGCGAAGAGGGCGCCGTCGTGATCCTCGAACCGAAGACCGGCGTCATCATCCACTCGGCGGCGCGGGCCCCGGTCCGGATCGGACGAATGAAGGCGGCCGCTGCGAAGCTCCTCGCCGAGTTCAGCTCCGACTCGGCCGACCGTCGCGCCGCCGCGCACCAGTCGCTGACGACCCTTGGGTTCGCGGCCGAGGAGGCGCTGTGGGAGGCGCTCGACTCCAAGGACCCAGAAGTGAAAGGCCAGGCGCTCGACCTCCTCCGATGGCTCTACACGCCCGCGGATTCGGCGAGGACCGTCTCTCACCCACGCACCCGGTCGGTCATGAAGAAGATCTGCGGGAAGCGCGTCACCGTCGACTATCAGGAGGTCGCCCTGACGACGGTCGCCGAACTGCTGACCACGCTCTGCGAGGAGAATGTCCACATCAGCGGGATCGACTCCCCCGACCGGCTGCTCATCACGTTCAAGGGAGCGGATCTCCCCGTCTACTCCGCTCTCGTCCTGGCCCTCGAGCCGAAGCGGCTGGCCTGCATCGCCACCGACCAGGTGATGTTGATCACCCCGGAACGCTCGAAGCCGGAGGAGGAGCCCCGGCGGCCCGGGAATTTCTGGACGGCCCCCGGAGAGGCGAAAACGCTCGAAGAGACGCTGGCCGCGCTCGCGGGGGACGACGCCGCCGCGCGCGACCGGGCGACCGCCACGCTGACGCGACTGGGCGATCGGGCGCTGCCGCTCCTGAAGAGGGCCGCCGAGATCTTCGAAGGCGGGGCGCGCGAGCGCTGCCGGTCGCTCCGGGCGAAGATCCTCCAGGCGGAAGACCCCGGGAGATTCGACGAGCCGCTGGCCGATCGCGCCCAGGCCCAGCAGGAGATCCTGGACCGGAAGGCCGACCTCGACGTGAACGGCCTCGGCCTCGAGGAGATCCTCAAGCCCTACGGCGCCCAGGTCGAGGTCAGGTCCAAGCCCGTCGGGACGTTTCGATTCCAGGCCAAGGAGGTCCGACTCGAGACGGTCCTGAAGGCGCTGACGATCCCGCATGGACTGGACTTCACCTTCGAGGGCGAACGCCTCATCATCGAAAAGAAGCCCTAGGTGATAAGCCGAGTGCTAGGTGATAAGCCGAGTGCGGCGCACCCGGCTTATCAGCGGAGAGGCGGGACCTCGATCGCCCGGGAGGCGCCGTCCGCGGGGGCGGAACTGCGAAGGGGCTTTCCGCAGCCGGTGCAGGCCTCGTCCAGCACGTCGCGGACCACGTGAAAGCGGCCGCCGCAGGGGCACGCGTCGAGCGTCGCCTCGTACGCCGCGTGGGCCTCGCGGGTCCCGTCGGGCGAGAGGCCGCCCGGCTCGCCCCGGCGCCGCGCGGTCTCCTTGACCGCCAGGACGAACGAGGCGTCCTCGCGCGAGTGGAACCAGCGCCACGCCCCGCACGCGCCGCACCGCGCGTTCCAGACGAACTCGTTCCCGCAGCACCCCTCGGGCAGGATGACCAAGTTGGCCTTCCCGCACGAGGCGCACGTCCGCTCGCTTCCCGTCCGCCGGATGGCACCCACGACTGGAGTCTAGTATAATCCAAGGGTCGTGCTCAAGCTGGGGAAGGGACCTGCGGCGCTTTCGACCGCCATCGCGCTCCCGCGCGACCTGGCGGCGTACTTCCCCACCGTCGCGCGCCATCCCTTCCCGTTCCTGCTGGAGAGCGCCTCCTCCGGACGGTTCAGTTTTCTCGGATCGAACCCCTACGCGCTCCTCGTCGCCCGCGGCGACCACCTCTCCCTCTGGCGCGAGAACCGCGAGAAGACGTTCCGCGCGAACCCCTTTGACGTCGTCGCTGAGCTGCTCGCGGAGCGCAAGGCCGAGAACGACCGCGACCTCCCGTTCCCCGGCGGCGCCGTCGGCGCGTTCGGCTACGACCTCGGCCAGCACCTGGAGCGGCTCCCCCACCGCGCGGAGGACGACCTCGACTTCCCCGATCTCGTCCTCGGATTCTACGACCGCGTCGTCTCCGTCGACCACCGCGATCAGAAGGCGTCGATCGTTGAGCTCGCCG
Source organism: Planctomycetota bacterium (assembly GCA_041482015.1). Lineage (GTDB taxonomy): Bacteria > Planctomycetota > MHYJ01 > MHYJ01 > JACPRB01 > JACQFK01. The sequence continues at coordinate 38,402 of JBGPCZ010000032.1, forward strand.
ACCGCAAGGCGGCCCGCGCGATCGACCCGCACACGTACGACGAGGCGTTCGGCAGCACCACGTCCCCGGGGACGCGCGGGGCGAACTTCACCCGCGACCGCTATCTCGACGCCGTCCGCCGCGCGAAGGAGTACATCGCCGCCGGCGACATCTACCAGGTCAACCTCTCGCAGCGGTTCCACGCGCGGACCGACGCCGCGCCCTTTGATGTCTACAGGAAGCTCCGGGAGATCTCGCCCGCGCCCTACTCCGCGTTCCTCCAGTTCGGCCGCCGCGCGATCCTCTCGTCCTCGCCCGAGCAGTTCCTCGAGCTCCGCGGCCGCACGGTCGTCACGCGTCCGATCAAGGGGACGCGCCGGCGGAGCGCCAACGACGACGAGGACGAGCGGCTGCGGCAGGAGCTCCACTCCAGTCCAAAGGACGACGCGGAGCTCGCGATGATCGTCGACCTCGAGCGCAACGACCTCGGCCGCGTCTGCGAGTACGGCAGCGTAAAGGTCACGGCGCCGAAGACGCTCGAGAGCCACCCGACCGTGCACCATCTCGTCGCGACGATCGAGGGGAAACTCGCGCGCGGCCAGGGCGCGGTCGACCTCCTCAAGGCGTCGTTCCCGGGCGGCTCGATCACGGGCGCGCCGAAGATCCGCGCGATGGAGATCATCGACGAGCTGGAGCCGACGCGCCGCGCGTTCTACACGGGCGCCCTCGGGTACCTCGGCTTCGACGGCTCGATGAGCCTCTCGATCGCGATCCGCACGATCCTCGCCGACGGCCCCGACTATTTCTTCCAGGCGGGCGGCGGGATCGTGGCCGACAGCGACCCGCTCGCCGAGTACGACGAGACGCTCGCCAAGGCGTCCGCGATGGCCCGCGCGCTCGGGGTGTCGATCCCGTGAGCGTCCTCTGGCTCGACGGGAACTTCCTCGCCGAGGAGAACGCGCTCGTCCGGGCCACCGACCGCGGGTTCCTCCACGGCCGCGGCCTGTTCGAGACCTTGCGCGCCTACGGCGGGGTCCCGTTCCGCCTCCAGGACCATCTCGACCGCATGCGCGCGTCGGCGGAGCGCTTCAAGATCCCGTACAAGACGGCCGCGCTGGAGCCGGTGATCCGCGAACTCTGCATGCGGAACCAGTGCGAGGACGCGTCGGTGCGGGTCACGCTCTCGGCCGACGGCCACCTGCTCGTGACGGCGCGCCGGCACAAGCCGGTGCCGGCCGCGTGGTACGAGAAGGGCGCGGAGGTGATGGTGGCGCCGTGGCGCCGCGACGCGCGCGCGCCGCTCGTGGGCCACAAGACACTCAACTACTGGGAGGGGATCCTGACGCACGAGGAGGCGGTCGAGCGCGGCTGCGCCGACGCGCTCTACGTCGGCCTCCGCGGCGAACTCCTCGAGGGCTGCGTGACGAACGTCTTCCTCGTGGTCAAAGGGAAGCTGATCACGCCCTCGCTGCCGGGCGTCCTTCCCGGCGTCACACGCAAGGTGGTGATGGAACTTGCGAAGGTGAAGGAGCGCCGGGTGCGCCTGAAGGAGCTCTGGAAGGCCGACGAGGCGTTCCTCACGAACTCGCTCATCGAGATCCTGCCGATCACGCGGCCGGGCCTGCTCACGCGACGGATCGCCGAGGCGTACAAGGCGCTCACGCGGGCGACCCTGGCCCCGGCGAAGAAATGACGTCGCGATTCCGCCGGCTGATCCGGAGCGGCACCTTCTGCATCGCCGTCTCGCTCTCGCTCCTGGTCTTCCCGGAACACCTGCCGTGGATGCTGCTCGGATGGATCGCGGCGTTTTCGATCCAGCAGGTCCGGGGCCTGCGAGGCTGGCCCCCGCTGGCCCTCGGCGCGTCCTTCGTCATCATCAAATGGGGCGACTGGGCGCCTGGTCTGATCATCCTGGTCCTCGTCATGCTGGCGTGCGCCGCGGCGGACTGGACGCACCGGCGCCGGCCCTGGATTTCCAGCCGGGCGCTGACGGGAGTCTCGTCGCTGCTTCTCGCGGGGGCGTGGATCTTCATGGCGCTCGACTGGCGCGCGGCCGCGCACACGAGCCGCCATCCCCCGTTCATCGAGGGGCGCCCGGTCCTCTGTGTCGGCGACAGCCTGGCCTCGAAGGGATTCCCGCGAAACCTGGCGGAGCGCCTCCGCGTTCCCGTCACCGATGTCTCGTTTCCCGGCGTCACCGCCGTTGAAGGACGGCAGCGCCTTGCGGAAGGTCTCAAGGGTCGCCCGCAGGCGGTCGTCATCGAGCTCGGCGGGCACGACTTCCTGAAAGGCCGGAGCCGCCGGGAGACGAGGGGCGAGCTTGAAGCGATGATCCTCGAATCGCGCGCGGCGGGGGCGGAGGTCATCCTGTTCGAGATCCCCCGCGGGGTCGTGATGGACACCTACCGGGGCCTGGAGCGCGAGCTGGCGCGCGAGCACGACGTGGAGCTGGTCCCCGACGGCGCGATCCGCCAGCTGATCTTCTTCAGTCCGCTGACGCCGCTGGGCCTGACGGGCCGGAAGCTGAGCAACGACGGCCTCCACCCCAACGAGCGGGGCCACGCGTTCCTGTGCGACCGCGTGGTCGACGCGCTGGAGCGCGTGTTTGGACGCGCCATCCTCCGGGAGCGGTGATGGCCAAGTGTTGAGTTACAGATCGGATTCCTCACTTAACACTTGCTCAGTCCAGGACCCGCAGCTCGTTCGAGAGCTCGTTCGTGTCGTCGGCCTTGATCGGGTAGTGCTTCGAGAGCACCTCGCCGCACTTCGCGATCGCCTCCGTGAACGCCTCGCGGTGCCGGCCCTCGCGGAGCGCCTTCATCATCCCTTCGCAGATCGCCTTCCACTCCGACGGGTCCACCTTCTGGGAGACCGCTGCGTCCGCGCGCACGCAGACCATCTTCTCGAAGAGCGAGACGTAGAGAACGATCCCCGTCGCGTCCCGCGTCTTCCCCACCCGGAAGAGGCCGAAGCACATGGCGGCCCGCTGCTCCACCCGGGAGCGGAGGTCGCTCTTCAGCGCGGCCAGCCGCTTGAGCGCCGGAAACTTGTGGGCCAGACGGATCCCGACGATCCAGCCAACGACCAGGATACCGAGCACCAGCGGCAGCTCGATCGCCAGGTGGTGCAGGACCTCCCAATCACGCTCGATCGTCCGGACTCCCTGGAAACACCAGGCGGCCGAGAGGGCCAGCATCCCC
>JBGPCZ010000033.1:0-41323 GCA_041482015.1 Planctomycetota bacterium
CGCCCGGTGTTTGGATTGGGGTTGGGGATTGCTTTGGGATTTGGGACTTGGGATTTAGCCGTCTAGCCGCCGGCGCGCGGGCGGGCGTCGCGGACGCGGACTGCGTGGCGGGGGGGGCGGGAGGGGTCGAGCGCGGCCGCGCGCTCCCAGTCGACCGCGGCGTCGGCCCAGGCCTCCGCGAGGTAGCGGCACTCGGCTCGTTCCAGGAGGGCGGCGACGTTCCGGTCGTCCAGCGCGAGCGCGTGGCCGAGCAGGCCCGCGGCCCCGTCGAGCGAGCCTCGCTCGCGGAGGCGCGTCGCGCGCTCGACCAGCTTTGCCGAGAGGTGGTGGCGGACCTGGGTCCCGTCCGAGGCGACGCGGGCGGGCACCGCGCGGGGCAGGGACGACGCGAGCTCCTCGAGCGGCCGCAGCCCCGGGCGCTTCGGTCCGTGCTCCAGGAAATCCTCCAGGTCCGCGCAGCCGTCCGCGTAATCGGAGACCCACGCCGGCTCGTCGCCGCTCGCGCGGAGGGAGAGGTCCTTCGGCACGGCGGTCTCGATCGCGGCGAGGGCCTGCCGGACGCGGGCGAGGCCGCGGACCGCGAAGGCCTCGTGGAGGGATGGCTGGAGCTCGAGGGCCCGGCGCGCCTCCTCGCGCGCCTCGGCGGGCCGGCCCGACTGGAAGAGCGCGAGTCCCCGCGCCGCGAAGGCCGGGGCGCACGCCGGATCGATCTCGAGCGCGTGTTTCGCCGCCCGGAGCGCCGCGGCCATCCGGCCGGGGAGCGCAATCTCGAACGCGGCGGCGGCGAACGCGGCCGCGAGCTCGCGTCGCGAGGGGGCGCGGCCGAGCTCGAGGAGGAGCTCCGCCAGCTCGCGCCTCGCGCCGTCGAGCCGGGGATGGCGTCCCACGCGGGCCAGGTCCTCCTCGGCGCCGTCCACGCGGAGCGCCGCCTGGCGGCGCGCCTCGGGGTCCTCCGACCGGGCCAGTTTTCGGGCGAAGCGGGTGCACGCCGACGCGCGGGCGAGGAGGAGGTCGGCCCCGAGGGGGGAGGCCGCGAGGGCGCGCCCCAGGTCGGCGATCTCGTCCTCGTCGCGGCCCAGGCGACGCGCGATCTCGGCGCGCCCCATCAGGTACGGGAGCGGCGTCCGCGCGAGGTCCGCCGCGCGGCCGAGGTCGGCGTACGCCGCGGCCTCGTCCCCCAGCTCCTCGCGCGCCCGCGCCCGCACCGCCCAGGCCTCATCATACTCCGGGAAGATTCCGATCGCCTCGGTGGCGAGCTCGATCCTCCGCTCGGGCGGAAGGTCGACGGTCGCCTTCGCGAGCACGTCCACCGCGCGCTTCCAGGCCGCGTCGGTCGCGGCCCGGCGCCGGATCTCCGTTTCGACGCGGTCGGCCTCGGCCGCGGTGGCGGGGTCGCGGCGGTAGATCTCGAGGGCCTTCGCGAGCTCGCCCTTCTGCTCGAGGGCGCGGCCCTCGATGATCGTGTCCTTCGTCTGCGACTGCCGCGTGACCGACGAGAGGATCGCCAGCGTGATCGCGAAGACGACGGCCGCGGCCGCCACGATCGCGACGGCGGCCTTGTTGCGGCCCACGCGCTTGAGCGCGAGCTTCACCGGGCTCGGGGCCGTGGCGCGGACGGGCTCGCCCTCGATGAACCGCTGGAGGTCCTCCGCGAACGCGCGGGCCGTGGGGTAGCGGAGCTCGCGCGGCTTCTCGAGCGCCTTGAGGCAGACGGCCTCGATGTCGGGCGGGATCGTGTCGTCGACCTTTCGCGGCGGGACCGGCTCCTTGTGGATCACCGCGATCGCGATGTCCATGGGGGTCTGGCCCGTATAGGGCTGCTGGTCGGTGAGCAGCTCGTAGAGGACGCAGCCCAGGCTCGAGACGTCGCTGCGGCCGTCGAGGTTCCGGTCGCCGCGGGCCTGCTCGGGGCTCATGTAGGCGGGGGTGCCCACGACGATGCCGTCGAGCGTGAGGTTCTTGCCCTCGGCGAATTCGCGGGCGAGTCCGAAGTCGGTGACGTACGCGCGGCCGTCCTTGTCGATCAGGATGTTCTGCGGCTTGAGGTCGCGGTGGATGACGCCCTTCTGGTGGGCGAAATGAATCGCCATGGCGACGTCGCGGAGGATCTGGCAGCCCTTCTTGAGGGGCAGGCGGCCCAGGTCGTCGAGCGGCTGCCCGTCGATGAACTCCATCGTGAGGTAGGGGACCGTGTGCCAGGTCCCGATCTCGTAGACGGAGACGATGTTCGGGTGCTTGAGGCGCGCGGCGGTCTGGGCCTCGCGCGTGAAGCGGCGGCGCGTCTCCTCGTCGCCCCCGCGGAGAACCTTGATCGCGACGGTCCGCTTGAGCTCCTTCTGGTAGGCCTTGTAGACCGTGCCCATGCCGCCGCGGCCGACCTGGGCGATCAGGATGTACTTGTCGAAGTGGTTCCTCTCGTCCCGCTCCGCCTCGGCGACCTCGGCCGGGACGTCCTCCGCCACCTCGAGCTTGAGGCCGTAGGCGCTCTCGTCGGCCTTCACACCGCCGCCGGGCGGCTTGGCCGTGAGGATCGCGTCGCACTTCTTGCACCGGTACTGCTTGGAGGGATCGGCCTCGACCAGGTTGTACTTGAGCGTGCACCCGGGGCACTCGTAGAGCGTCTTGTACTGGATCTTGAGCGTCTGCTGGACGGCCTTCTCGTCGGAGATGCCCATGTCCATGAGGATCTGGCCGAGCCGCGGGACGGGCATGTCGCCCCGCTCGGCGGCCTCCGCCTGGCCGCGGAGGGCGCGGTTGATGTCGTCGGAGGAGGCGACGCCCTGCTTGATGAGGATCTGGCCGAAGAGGAAGTCCTCCTTGCGCACCTGGGTGTAGTTGGCGCGCTCGGAGAGGTACTTCCGCTGCTCCTCGAGGAGGTCGAGGAGGTCCTCGTCCTTCATGAGGCCGCGGGAGACCATGATGACGCCGACGGGCCTCTTCTGCCCCGCGGCCTGGAGCGCGGCCTGCTCCGCCAGGCACTCCTTGAGCTGCGCGGAGGAGATGAGCCCCTTCTGGAGCGCCAGTTTTCCGACGAGCCCGTCGGTTTCGTACGGCATCCCCTATACCCCCAGAAAGTATAGCCCGTCCCATTTGCCATGCAGCGGCCCCCTGAAAGATTCCCGCGGCCGGGCGGGCCGGCCTCCCGGGGCCTTGACGAACCTCATAACGATATGTATATTCACACATATGAAAGAGGCGACCGCGCTCTTCCGCCTGCTGGGCGACGAGGCGCGCCTGCGCATCCTCCGGCTGCTCGAGAAGGAGCGGATGAACGTGAGCGAGCTCACCTCGATCCTCGGGATCGCGCAGCCCGGCGTCTCCCGCCACCTCCGCCTCCTCAAGGAGGGCGGCCTGGTCGAGGAGGAGCGCGATCGCGGCTGGACCTACTACCGCCTGGCCCGCGTCCAGGGCCCCCTCGCCCGGACCTGGGACGTCCTCCGGGCGCAGGTCCGGATCCTGGACGGGAAGGGCGACGACGCGCGTCTCCAGGAGATCCTCCGCCACCGCGTCGAGGAGTTCACCCACGAGCGGGGGCTCGTCCCCGGCAAGAGCTGGGCCGCGTGGGCGCGGGGGCTCGGCCACCTCATCGGCCCCGTCCGCGTGGCCGACCTCGGGTGCGGCGAGGGCCACCTTGCGATCGAGGCGTCGCGCTGGGCGTCGAAGGTCATCGCGATCGACGTCTCCGAGACCGCCGTGGCCCGCGCCCGGGAGCGGGCCCGCGCCAAGGGCGTGCGCTCCATCCTCTGGAAACAGGGCGACATCGAGGACCTGCCGCTCGAGACGGGCTCGGTCGACGTGGCGCTCCTCTCCCAGGCGCTTCACCACGCGAAGGAGCCGCTCCGCGCCGTGCGCGAGGCGGTCCGGATCCTCGCCCCCGGCGGCAAGCTCCTCCTCCTCGACCTCAAGGCGCACCGCGAGGAGTGGGTGAAGAAGCTGGGCGACCGCTGGCTCGGCTTCGACGAGAAGTCGCTCCGGAAGATGTTGCGCGAGGTCGGGCTCGAGGACGTCCGCGTCGAGATCGGCGCCCGCAAGCGCGGCGACCCTTTCCAGGTCATCGTCGCCAGCGGGCGGAAACCAAGATAGCCGTCAGCGTTCAGCGATCAGCTCTCAGCCGGGCGGCTGACAGCTGAGCGCTGACAGCTGAGAGCGAAGCGTGAACAAGGACGTGCCCTTCAAGGAGTCTGCCAGGGAGCTCCAGGAGCTTCTGATGCAGAGGATCCTCGTCCTCGACGGCGCCATGGGGACGATGATCCAGCAGCGCCACCTCACCGCGAAGGACTTCGGCGGCCCCGATCTCGAGGGCTGCAACGAGAACCTGGTCCTCACGCGGCCCGACGTCATCCGCGAGATCCACGCCGAGTACTTCGCCGCCGGCGCCGACATGGTCGAGACCGACACCTTCGGGGCGATGCCGACCGTCCTGGCCGAGTACGGGCTCCAGGGCCGCGCCGGGGAGATCAACGAGGCGGCCGCGCGGATCGCCCGCGAGGCCGCGAATGGATTTCCCGGCCCGCGCTTCGTCGCGGGATCGATGGGGCCGACCACGAAGACGATCACCGTGACGGGCGGGATCACCTTCCCGGAGCTGGTCGAGAGCTACCGCGTCCAGGCGGCCGGCCTCCTCAAGGGTGGCGTCGACACGCTCCTCCTCGAGACCGCGCAGGACACGCGGAACGTCAAGGCCGCGCTGCTGGGAATCGAGAAGGCGTTCGGAGAGGTCGGCTGGCGGGTCCCGATCCAGATTTCCGCGACGATCGAGCCCATGGGGACGATGCTGGCGGGCCAGGGCGTGGACGCATTCTACGCCTCGGTCGAGCACGCGCAGCCGCTCTCGGTCGGCCTCAACTGCGGCACCGGCCCCGAGTTCATGACGGACCACATCCGCACGCTCGCGGGCCTCTCGAAGTGCTTCGTGACCTGCTATCCGAACGCCGGGCTCCCCGACTCGGACGGGAAGTACAACGAAACCGCATCGATGGTCGCGGGCACGCTCGGCCGCTTCATCGAGGAGGGCTGGGTCAACCTCGTCGGCGGCTGCTGCGGGACGACGCCCGACTACATCCGCGAGATCGCGAAGGTCGCGAGGGCGGGGAAGCCGCGCGTCCCCTCGACGGCGCGCGTGACCCACGTGAGCGGGATCGAGTACGTCCCGAGCGAGGAGTCGAGCCGGCCGCTCATCGTGGGCGAGCGGACGAACGTCACGGGCTCGAAGAAGTTCCGCGAGCTCATCATGGCGGGGAAGTTCGAGGAGGCGGCGGAGGTCGGCCGGAGGCAGGTCAAGGCCGGCGCCCACATCCTCGACGTCAACATCCAGCACACGGAGATCGAGGAACTGCCCGCCACCGCGGCGTTCCTCGAGAAGCTGATCCGGATGGTGAAGGTCCCGCTCATGATCGACACCACGAACCCAAAGGGGATCGAGCTCGCCCTCACCTACTGCCAGGGGAAGTCGATCATCAACTCGATCAACCTCGAGGACGGCGAGGAGAAGTTCGAGAAGGTCTGCCCGGTCGCGCGCCGCTACGGCGCGGCGGTGATCGTCGGGTGCATCGACGAGACGGGCCAGGCCATCACGACCGACGCGAAGATCAAGGTGGCGGAGCGGAGCTTCGCGCTGCTCACGGGGAAGTACGGGATCCCCGCCGAGGACATCCTCTGGGACCCGCTCGTCTTCCCGTGCGCCTCGGGGGACAGGAACTACGTCGGCTCCGCGAAGCATACGATCGACGCGGTGCGCGAGCTCAAGGCCCGCTTCCCCGGGACGAAGACGGTGCTCGGGATCTCGAACGTCTCCTTCGGAGTTCCGCCCGCGGGGCGCGAGGCGCTGAACGCCGTCTACCTCTACCTCAACACGAAGGCGGGGCTCGACTTCGCGATCGTCTCCTCGGAGAAGCTCGTCCGCTACGCGTCGATCCCCGAGGAGGAGAAGAGGCTCTGCGACGATCTCCTTTTCAACCGTGGGGCCGACCCGATCGCCGCGTTCGTCACGCACTTCCGCGGGAAAAAGACGGTCGTCGCGGACAAGAAGAAGCTCTCGATCGACGAGCGGCTCGCGAGCTACATCGTCGAGGGCACGAAGGAGGGGCTCGTCGAGGATCTCGAGGAGAAACGGAAGACCACCGTGCCGCTCGAGATCATCAACGGACCGCTCATGAAGGGGATGGACGAGGTCGGCCGGCTCTTCAATGCCAACGAGCTCATCGTCGCCGAGGTGCTGCAGTCGGCCGAGGCGATGAAGGCGGCGGTGTCGCACCTCGAGCAGTTCATGGAGAAGGCGGACGCGCAGAACCGCGGGAAGATGATCCTCGCGACCGTGAAGGGGGACGTCCACGACATCGGGAAGAACCTGGTCGAGATCATCCTTTCGAACAACGGGTACTCGATCGTCAACCTCGGGATCAAGTGCGCGCCGGAAACGCTGATCCGGGCCGCGCACGAGCACAAGCCCGACATGATCGGCCTCTCGGGGCTGCTCGTGAAGTCGGCGCAGCAGATGGTGGTGACAGCGGAGGACCTGAAGGCCGCGGGCATCTCGCTCCCCATCCTGGTCGGCGGCGCGGCGCTCACGAGGAAGTTCACGTACACGCGGATCCGGCCGACCTACGGGAACTTCGTGGGGTACGCGCGGGACGCGATGCAGGGGCTCGACCTTGCGAACCAGGTGATGAACCCGGAGCTGCGGGCCACGCTCGACCGGAAGATCGCGCAGGAGGCGATCCAGCTCGCGGCGACGGACGCGGCGAAGGACGAGAAGCCGGCCCCCGCGCCGGCGGTGCGGTCGTCGCGCATCCGCGCCGACGAACCCATCCGGGTGCCGCCCGACCTCGAGCGGCACGTGGTGGGCGTCCCGGATCTCCGGGCGCTCTGGCCGTACGTGAGTCCCGCGATGCTCTACGGCAAGCATCTCGGGGTCAAGGGGGCGCTCGACCGCCTGGCCGAGGCGCGAGATGCGAAGTTCCTCGAGATCCAGGACGTCGTGCGCGACGTCCAGAAGCGGTGCGAGGACGGGTGGATGAAGGCGCGGGGCGTCTACCGGTTCTTCAAGGCGGCGGGGCAGGGGAACACGCTGTATCTTTATGACTCCGCGGGCCGGGAGATCGAGCGGTTCGACTTTCCGCGCGAGCGGAAGCCCGACGGCCTGTGCCTCTCGGACTTCGTGCGACCCGCCGGCGGGGAGCCCGACACCGTCTGCCTTTTCGTGACGTCGACGGGGGAGGGGATCCGCGCGAGGGCGGAGGAGCTTAAGAACAAGGGCGAGTACGTGCGGTCGCACACGCTCCAGGCGCTCGCGATCGAGGCGGCGGAGGGGTACGCGGAGAAGCTGCACCGGGACCTGCGGACCTGGTGGGGATTCCCGGACCCGCCGGGGCTCTCGATGACGGACCGGTTCAAGGCGAAGTACCAGGGGGTGCGGGTCAGCTTCGGCTACCCGGCCTGCCCGAACCTGGCCGACCAGGAGAAGCTGTTCCGGCTGCTCCAGCCCGAGGAGATCGGGGTGCGGCTGACCGAGGGCCAGATGATGGATCCGGAGGCGTCGGTCTCGGCGCTCGTCTTCCACCACTCCCAGGCGGAGTACTTCAACGCCGAGTCATGTTGACGAAAGTGCGCGGCGTCTTCGTCAACAACTTCTTCTAGTGCCCGTTCCCGTCGCCATTGCCGGCCATGAACCGTCCGGAGATCCCTCCGGCCAGATGGGAGCCGACTCCCAAGGGTCCGTCCGGAACATTAGGATCATGCGGACGTTCTGCCGGTTCGGAAGGATGAGGATGTTGTCGGGATGCGAGACGCTGATCTGCCGGCCGCTGATGATGTCGATCCCGAAGGGCCTGAACGGCTTCGCGTCCACGGCTTCGAAAAGCGGGCCCAGCTCCATGGCCTGATTGTAGGCGCGTCATCCCGGTGGGTTCAATGCCGCCGTCAGTATCCCCGCGGCGACCGCTGGAAGAGGCCCTCGATCGCGTCGAAAAAGAGTCCGCGTTCCCCTTTGAGGAAGATCAGGGGGACGTCCACGTCGGGGATGAAGAGCGGCCGGACGTACCAGGCCATCTGGAGCGCCACGAAGAGCACGATCAGGAACCAGACCAGGAGGAAGCCACCGTTGATCGGGGTGTGGCTCGCGTCGATGTAGTTCAGGTACCGTCGCGCCGTGTTGAGCGAGCCGATGCCGTAGGCCGTCGCGATCAGGAAGACGAGCAGGTGCAGGAAGACGAGGAAGCCCGCGCCGTTCGTCGAGACCGTGAAGAACCAGGCGATCGGCGCGAAGGCCACCAGGACGAGCGTGGTCGCGGCGCCGAGGAAGAGCACCGTGGTCAGGGTCTGCCGGAACGTGAAGCGCGACCCGAGGATCGCGTTGAATACGTAGAAGGTCGGCGTGCAGAGGAGGCCGGTCCCCAGGATGACGATCGGGAGCTTCGCCGCGGAGTAGAGCGTCTGGAGCCCGGGCTGGAAGAGCCCCATGATCGCCCCGTAGGCGGCGGTGAAGAGGAGCGTCGTCAGCCCGAGGCTCGCCAGGTAGCGGCCCAGGTGCTGTTCGTTCTTCAGGTCGCGCAGGACCGCCCCCTGCGCCCGGAGGAGGGCCCCCACGATTCCGAAGGGCCCGCGGGCGAGCGTCGACGCGTCGAACTGGTCGCGCTCAAGCTTGTCAAAGAGCTTCGAGTCGGCGCTCACGTGCAGCGTGTTCGTCATGCCTCACCTTTCATCCAATTCATCCCAGCAGGTCCCGGAACGCCCGGAAGACGGCCTCGTAAAAATTCCCGTGCATGTTCTCGCGGAGGGGGAGGAACGGCTGGCCGGTCCGCCCGTCGTTGACCCAGGGACGGAGGAGCCAGGCCAGCTGGGCGCCGACGAACTGGTAGAGGAGGACCCAGGTCACGGTCAGGCGGACGGAGCCGAGCCGGCGGTACGCGCGTGCCACGCCGCATACGCCCGCGGCGCCGATCGAGCCGGTGAGGAGGAGGATGAGGAAGCTGTAGGCGCGGTGCGAAGGCTTCGGGCAGGAGAGGCTCACCAGCGCCTCGACCGGGGCGAGCGCGGCCAGCACGACCGTCGTGAGCGCGACCGTCTCCAGCGCGACCGCGAAAGTCTGGCGGGCGCGGAGGTCGCGGGCCGCGAAGAGGTGCATCGCCGCAAACGAGATTCCCAGCGTCCCGAGGAAGTAGGCCGGCATCTTGATTGCAGCGTAGAGGATCTGCAGTCGCGCCTGGTAGGCCCCCACGGCGGCGCCGAAGCAGGCGCTGGCGGCCACCGTGAGAATGAGGAGTCCCGGGACGGACTGCGGCTCCTCGCGTCTCCGGAGCAGGGCGTGTACGAGGGCGGTCATCTCCCCTTCACGATCTCCCCAAGCACCTGCACGTAGTGCTCGAAGGCGATCCTCCCCTTCCGGCTGATCTTCACGGTCGTCTGCGGCTTCCGGTCGACGAACTTCTTCCCGATCTCGACGTAGCCGGACTTCTCCAGGAGCCTGAGGTGGACCGATAGGTTGCCGTCGGTGAGGTCGAGCAGCGCCTTGATCTCGGTGAACGTGACCGCCGCCCTCGCGGCGAGGACGGACATGATCCCGAGTCGCGCGCGCTCGTGGATCACGGCGTTCAGGCGGCTGATCTGCGACGCTTCCATAAGATGAGTGCTCCAAGAAGGAGATGGCCTCCGCCGAACGTGCCGGACATCACGATGAGGCCGTGGTCCCTCCAGAAAAACAGGGCGGCGGCGCCCGCCAGGAGGAGGAGGACGCCGACGGCCTGGATCCTCCGTCCCGCGAAGAGGCCGAGCGCCACGAGCGAGCTCCCGTGGGCGAGCGACCAGAAGGGGGGAAGGAGGTCGAGCCGCGCCGTCTGGAGGCCGAAGCCCGTGACGGCGGCGCCGATGAAGAACGCGGGAAGCATCGCCACCGCGACCTGCCGCGTGAGCGGGCTCCAGAAGGGGTCTCCGCGGCGGCGGGCATCGGCGAGCGTGAAGGCGAAGCCCTGCGCGAGCGCCAGGGCCAGGATCGCGCCCCAGATCCACGCGAGGGTCCGCGCGGACCGCGGGTCGTCGAAGCCCGCTCCGGACTTCCAGGAGATGAGGACGCCCGCGACCGCCAGGCCGGCCGCCGTGAAGGCCGCCGCCGCGGAGAGGTGCGAGAACTTCCCCGCCCGCTCCATGAGGACGCGGATGCGCTCCAGGTCCCGTGCCGCGGCGTCGCGTTCGTCCATCGCTTATATACTTTGTACCACAAAGTACTTTACTTGTCAAGAGGGGTGGGGTGAAGAGCGTGAAAACCCGGGGGGATTACTTGTTGGCCTGCTTGTCCCAGAGGCTCGAGAGGGCGATGATCTCCGCGGCCAGCGAGGGCGCGTCGTGCGCCGCCTTCATGAGGTCCGCCCGCGCCTTGTCGCGCTGCTCCTCGCCGAGGGCGTGGTAGATCGACGCGCGCAGGAGGAAGTGGCGGAAGGCGATCGAGGGCCTCGGCTGCGAGGGGTCGGTCGGGATGGTCTCGACGGCGCGGTTCGCGTCGTCGAGCGCGCCGGTCAGGTTCTGCGTCTTGATGGCGGCGACCGCGTGGAGGAAGAGCGCCTCGGGGGAGGCGGGGCGGAGCTCCAGCGCCGCCCCGAAGGCCAGGGTGGCGTTCCGGACCTCGCCGCTCTCGAGCAGGATGCAGCCCAGGAGGAAGTGGTAGAAGTACTCGGTCCGGCCGTCGTGCTCCACGGTCCGGACCTGCTCCAGCGCCTGGGAGTAGCTCCCGCCCTTGAACTTCACCAGGGCGTTCGAGCACCACCGCTGGAACGGGTCGGGGTTGTTCGACTTGATGACCTTCTCGGCCCAGTCGCCCATCCTCTTGAGGGCGTCGTCCTGCAGGTTCGGGACCTGCGGCGAGTGGCGGTGGATCATGTAGATCGCCAGCGTCGCCATCGCGGCGTGGAAGGACGCCGGGCCCGCGTCGGAGCTGTTGGTGAGCGCGTCCTTGAAGAGCGCCTCCGCGAGGTCGTACTCGCCCATCTTGTGCATCACCTCGCCCCGGTAGACGAGCGCCTCGGCGTAGGTGGGGTCCTTCCGGATCGCCTCCTGGAGGGCGTCCCGCGCATCCTGGAGCAGCTTGCGGACGTCGGCCACGGTCAGGCCCGTCGCGTCCAGCTTGATGTGGCTCGCGGCCTCGACCGCCCTCCGCGCCTTCTCGTAGAAGATGAACGCCGCCCGCCGGTCCTGCCGCTGCTTCTCGTCCGCCTGGTTCTTCTTGAGGTCCCGCTCGATCAGCTTCGCGTAGTCCTCCCCCACCTTGTTCTGGAGTTCGTCCTCGCGCAGGATCGCGTCCTTGACCGCCTCCAGCTTGTCGTGGACGACCGGGTCCTTGGGGTTGAGCGCGAGGATGCGCTCGTACACGCCGAGCGCCAGGGTGTAGAGGCGCGCCTGCATGTACGTGTCCGCGTCCTGGTAGGCCTTCTCGATCTCCCGCCGCCTCTGCGTCTCGGATCCCTCGCGCTCCTTCTTGATCGCCAGGAGCTGCGTCTCGGCGTACTCCCATTCCCGCTGGGCGAACGGGTTGCCCGGGTCGAGCCCCAGCGCGCGCTCGCACGCGGCCTTCGCCTCCTCGTACTTCTTTTCGCGGTTGAACTGCTGCGCCTCCTCGATGAACTGGTCGATCTGCATGCCCTTGAAATAGTGCATCGTGCCGACGATCGCGCCCAGGAGGAGGACCGCGACGAGCCCCGCCGCGACGATCACCGAGGGGATCGGGTTGCGCTTGATCTGCTTCCAGAGCCGCTCGCGCCGCGAGAGCGGCCGCGCGCCGATCGGCTCGCCGTCCAGGTACCGGCCCAGGTCCTCCGCCAGGCTCCGCGCGGAGTCGTAGCGGCGGTCGCGGTCCTTGTCGAGGGCCTTCAGGCAGATCGTCTCCACGTCCGCGTGGATCCGCGGGTTGAGCTTGCGCATCGAGACCGGGTCGTCCGCGAGGACGGACATCATGACTTCCGCGGGCGAGTGGCCGTCGAACGCCGGCTTGCCGGTCAGCACGTGGTAGAGCACCGCCCCCAGCGAGAAGATGTCGGTGCGCCGGTCGACCTCGTCGCCGCGCGCCTGCTCCGGGGACATGTACTGCGGCGTCCCCACGATCGCGTCCGACATCGTGATCGAGTCGGCCGACCGGATGGGCTTGGCGAGGCCGAAGTCCATGACGTAGACGCGGCCGTCGGACCGCGCGACCATGATGTTGTGCGGCTTGAGGTCGCGGTGGATGATCTTCTTCGAGTGGGCGTAGTCGGCGGCGAGCGCCGTGTCGCGGACGATCTCGATCGCCCGGCGCGGCGGCAGGTGCTTGACGGCGCGCTGCGTCCCCTGCCTGTTCCCCGGCGGGGGCGCCATGAGCCGCGCGAGCGAGTCGCCCTCGACGTACTCCATGGAGATGAAGTGCTTGTTCTCCCACGAACCCACCTCGTAGATCGAGGCGATGTTGAGGTGGGAGAGGCTGGCCGCCATCTGCGCCTCGCGGTAGAAGCGCTTGATCTCCACGTCGGTCCACGCCGTGCCGACGAGGATCTTGATCGCGACGTACCGGCGGAGGTCGGTCTGCCACGCCTTCCAGACGATGCCCATGCCCCCGCGGCCGACCTCCTCGATCAGGATGTACTTGCCCGCCGCGAACTGCCGCAGCGGGTCCTTCGCGACCTTCGCGGCGTCGTCGGGCATGTCGATCCGGAGGGCCTCGGTCGTCTCGCCCATCTTCTCCTGCCGCTCGAGGACGCCGCCGCACTGCTTGCACGTGTACCGCTTCGACGCGTCGGTGCCCGCCGTCGAGAAATGGGCGCTGCACGCGGGACAGACGAGCGTGTCTTTGCGCGCGGGGGAGGGGGAAGGGGAGGGAAGCGCGCCCGGGTCCGTCGCGAGGAAGCCCTTGCGGACCAGGATCTCGCCCAGCCGCGGCGCCTTGTGGCCCGCCTCACCCATCTCGGCCTGCGAGCGCAGGCACTCGTAGAGCTGCGCCTCCTTGACGAGGCCCTGCTTGATGAGCAGGCGCCCCAGGAGCGCGTCCTCGAGCTTCGGGTCGGAGAGCTCCAGGGCGTCGGCCAGCCGCTTCTTGTGCTCCTCGACCAGCACGTCGAGGTCGCCCGGCTTGATCAGCCCCTTGCGGAGCATGATCGCCGGGAGCGTCGAGGCGGGCGCGCCGCGCTGGTCGCTCAGGCACTCCGCGAGCTGGGCCTCGGAGACGAGCCCGCGCTCCAGCGCGATCCGCCCGATGAGCAGATCGCTGTTCGTCGACATCTGATGCATTATATAGCGGTTGTTCCGGTGAAGATAGTTGAACTCTTTCCGCCAGCCGCCTACAATCTGGACGACCGGGGGGCCTGCCTTTATGGGTGACGAGATGGACGACAACGATCTGCCCGTGATCAGCCTTCCCACGGAGTCTTCAACTGAAGGGGTGCCCGCCGTGAACGAACCGAAGCCCCAGCTCCCGGCCGAACCTCGCCGGAACCCGACGACCGAGATCCGCAGGCCCGCCTCCGCCGAGCCTGCGGCGGGCAGGCCCGCGCCGGCCCCCGCGGTTGCGCCCAGGCCGGCCGCCCCCGTCCAGGCGTCGGATCCGCGCAAGGCTTCGGAGATGCGGAGGCCCGGCTCCATCGCGCCCCAGCCTTCGCGTCCCGCGCCGGCCCCGGTCGCCGAGCCCGCCGACGAGGATCCCGAGAAGCTCCTCCGCCAATACGCCGAGCAGCAGAAGACCAAGGTCCAGCGCCTCGAGCAGCAGCTGGTCGAGCTCAGGAAGGTCACGGCCGAACGCGACGCGCTCCGCGCCAAGAGCGAGGCCCTCGCCCGCGAGCTGGGCGACGCCCGCAAGCAGCTCGAGGCGTCCGCGAAGTCCGACGAGGTCATCAAGGATCTCCAGGGGAAGGTCGACGCCGTGCTCCTCTCCTCGAGCATGGAGAAGGACGACCTGGCGAAGATGAAGGCGAGGGCCGAGTCCTCCGAGGCCGCGCTGAAGAAGTCGGAAGAGCGCGCCGCGCAGGCCGAGAAGTCGCTCGTCGAGGCCCAAAGGTCGCTCGCCTCGCAGACCGAGGGTCGCAGGGAGGCGGAGGCCCGCATCTTCGGGGCGCTCCAGGCGCTCCAGGGCGAGCACGTTTCGAAATCCGCCACGGTCAAGATGCCCTCGGCGGAGCCGCCCGCCGGCAAGCCCGCGGAGAAGCACGCGACCGCGCACGCCGCGGCGCCCCGGCCGGTCATCAACTTCGTCAAGAAGTAGCGCCACGTCTTTTCGGGAAAGCCCGGGGGCTTCCGCCCTTTCGCGGGTGTTAACGGGGTGATCCGGAGTCTGTCATGCTGCCTCGCAACCGGTACGCGCTCAAGGAGTGGGAGATGGTGTGCGACCGCCTGGGGCGGGGCGAGGACGTCCTCCTCCTCCGCAAGGGGGGCATCCTCGAGCGGCGCGACGGATTCCGCGTCGAGCATCGCGAGTTCTTCCTGTTCCCCACGCGCTTCCACGGCCAGGGCGGGGAGCCTCCCGCGCGCGTGGACCTCCGCCTCTACGCGGGCGTCGAGGAGGACCTGCCCGTCACGGACCTGGACCTGCTCCGCCGGCTCGAGGGACTGCACGCCGTCCCGTGGGAGGACGTCGAGCGCCGCTTTCACTACGGGAACGAGAAGGGCGTCCACGCGCTTGTCCTCCGCGCCTGGCGGCTCGATCGCGCGCACCCGCTCGAGGACGCCCGGGCGTACGACGGCTGCCGCTCCTGGGTCGAGCTCCGGGAGGAGATCCCGGTCGTCGCCGCCGCGCCCGCCCTCGGCGACGCCGAGTTCGAGGCGAAGCGCCGGGCCGTGCGGGACGCGCTCCATGGTTAAGATCTACACGAAGAAGGGCGACGACGGGTCCACGGGCCTTTTCGACGGCACGCGCGTCCCCAAGGACCACCTCCGGTGCGACGCGTACGGCGACGTCGACGAGCTCAGCGCGGCGCTCGGCCTGGCGCGCGCGCTCGCGGAGGACAAGGAGATCGACGCGGCGCTGCTCGAAATCCAGAAGGACCTCCTCGCGGTCGGCGCGCAGCTCGCGGACCCTAAGTTTGAATCGCGGAAGGTCAAGCCCAAGACCGTGATCACCGAGGAGAAGATCGCGGCCTTCGAATCGATGATGGACCGCTACGAGGCCGAGCTTCCGCCGCTCAAGGGCTTCATCCTCCGGTGCGGGACGAAAGGTGCGGCGGCGCTCCACCTGGCGTGCACGGTCTGCCGGCGGGCGGAGCGGAAGATCGTCACGCTGGCGCGGCAGGTTTCCGTCCCCCCGCTCGTCCTCAAGTACGTCAACCGGCTGTCGGATCTTCTTTTCATGCTGGCCCGTGTGGAGAACAAACGCGGTGGCGAACAACAGATTGATTGGTAGCGTCCTCTTCCTCGGAGTGGTCTTCTCACTCACGCTCGAAGGATGCGGGTGCGGCGGCAAGGGGAGCGGCGGCGGCGGCACCCCCCCGGGTCCGGTGCCGGGTCCCTCAAGCTGGTACACCCAGTACCGGCAGCCGACCTCGAGCAACCTGCGGGCGGTGCGGGCCGCCGATGCCAACACGGTCATCGTCGCCGGCGAAGCGACGTCGATCTTCCGGTCGGACAACGCCGGGCAGACGTGGGTGCAGATCGAGCATCGCCCCGTCTCGCGCGGCGGCGACATCGTCTCGATGGATTTCTTCAACGCCCACCTGGAATGCGTGGGGCCCGACTCGAAAATCGCCGGAAAGGGCCGGGTCTGGACCGCGATCAACGGGGTCCTGGACTTCTCGACACCGGACCTCGATGCGACCGTGGCGTCGTACGTCTGCGTGGACGTCGTCTCGGACGACACCTACTATGCCCTCCGCTCGGACCGGGTCGTCGAGAAGAACGTGGCGGGGGTCGTGACGCTGCTCCCCGTGCTTCCTGCCGGCACCTGGAATTCGATCAGTTTCATCGGGATCACGGGAGTGGGCTACGCGGCCGGCGACGGCGGGCTTATTGCCCAGTATACGGGCGGCATCAGCTGGACGCCGCAGGCAACCCCGGCCTCTCCCCTCCCGGCTCCGAACCCCCAGTACAACCTCAAGAAGATCTTCTTCTTTGATGCGAACAACGGGTTCGCCTGCGGCGACTTTGAAACGATCCTCAGGACCACCAACGCGGGGACGACCTGGCTCCTCTCGAATTATGCCGGGGCGAGCGCCATCGTTTTGCACAGCCTGCATTTCCCAGTCGATGCGCTGACGGGATGGGTCGTGGGGGACGGAGGCCTGATTGGGAGGACCACCAACGGCGGCGCCACCTACAATGCCTCCTGGTTCGGCCAATCTTCACCCACGCCCGAAAACTTGTGGGATGTCTGGTTCACCGACGCCAACAGTGGTTATATCGTGGGGGATCACGGCATCGTCCTGCGCACGATCACCGCAGGCGTGTTCACGACTCCCGGCACCGGCTGGCTCCGTGCTCCACCGGGGGCCAATGGCACGGATAGCCTGATCCAGCTCAATGCCGTTGATTTCTCGAACGACGGTTCGCTCGGGCTCGTCGCCGGGAATACGGGACTCCTCCTTCGCACCCTGGATGGCGGCACCACGTGGGAGTCCCTGGGCAGCCTTGGAACGCCCGAGGATCTTCTCTCGGTCGCGATCCCCAAGGGGCCGACCGCGACCGGCGATGTCGCGTATGCAAGCGGCGGCAACGGCGTCATCATCCGGTCGGCGGACGTCCGGGCCGCGGTCCCGACCTGGACCCTGTCGACGGTCGGGGCCGGCGCGCCCAAGCCCTCGCTCAATGCGATCCTGTTTCCCGCGGGGGACAACACGGGTTGTGCCGTTGGGAATTCAGCCGGATTGACCATGTACTTCACGATCAACGGTACGAGCTGGAGCCAGGTAACCGGGGGGAGCCTCCCTGCAACGACGACGGGCAACTGGCTCGCGCTGGGCGCCGATGCGGGAGGCGTGAACACGTACGCGGCGGGGGACGGCGGGAAGGTTGCGCACTCGGCAAACCTGGGGTCGACCTGGGTTGATTTCGCCTCGCCGGGCGCCGTGACGATCAACGCGTTCCAGGCGCCGACCACGGGGGCCATCCTCTATGCCGCCGCAGGCGACGGGAAGGTCTACAAGAACACCGGGGCCTGGGCCGCAACCCCCGGCAACCTTCCGGCCGGCGTTCCCCTCTCGATGTCCTTCACGGATCCCTTGAGCGGCTGGACCGTCAACAGCCCGGTCCCGTTCACGGGAGGGGCTTCGTTCACGACGGACGGCGGGGCCTCGTGGAATCGCGCCTACGTTCATACGAAGTGGCAGCTTCGGAGCGTCTGGGCAAGCCCGATCGTGCCCGGGCTCGTGTACGCGGTCGGCGACAACGGGACGATCCTGAAAACGACCACCGGGGGGCAATGACGCTGACGCTCTTCCTCGCGCTCGCGCTCCAGGCCGGCGCGGCGGAGCCCGCGAAGATCGCCGAGGCGGGGCTCCAGGCGGCAAAGAGGCTCGGGTCGACCGCCGCCTCCTGGACCGTCACCCACCAGACCCCCACCGGCGCCCAGTTCGTCGTCGACGTCCTCCGCGCGAAGGATCGCCGTCGCATGATCCTCTCGGGCGGCGGGGGCGGGCAGATCGTGGAGCTCGCGCGGATCCTCGAGCGCGACGGCGCCTGGTACCTGACCGAGGGGGAGAGCGCGGGGAAATACCGCCCCTACGAGGCCCCGCTCTCGCTGCCCACGGCGTATCTCTACCTCACGAAGTCGGACGTGCTCCTGGTGAGCGACGCGGCCGCGCTCGAGGGATGGAAGCGGGAGGACGTCGCCGCGGGCGTCGCGACGTACCGCTCCCCGCTGCCGGACTCGGCGCGAGCGCTGGTCGAGCGGATCGCGGCCCAGATGGAGGCCACCGGACTGCCCCAGGTGAAGAAGCCGCTGGCCGATCTCAAGGATGTCCTCGAGCACGGCCTCTCCATGAAACTGGACGTGAAGACGGGGATGGTCCTCGAACTCGCGAACGCGCAGCGCCGCCAGTCGCTCTCCAATTTCCAGTGG
Source organism: Planctomycetota bacterium (assembly GCA_041482015.1). Classification (GTDB taxonomy): domain Bacteria; phylum Planctomycetota; class MHYJ01; order MHYJ01; family JACPRB01; genus JACQFK01. The sequence continues at coordinate 17,990 of JBGPCZ010000033.1, forward strand.
CGCGAGAAACTCGACGAGAAGGAGTTTGCCGTCCCCGATCGGAAGTGGACGGACGCGACGGGCGACCCGGTGGCGGGCGATCCGGGCGAGCTTCTCATGCTGGGCCACAACGGGCTCTGGCGCCCGGGATTCCCAAAGGGGGAACTCGAGGCGCGGCTCCTCGACCTCAAGAGCGGCGCGCTCCGGCGCGTGCCCTTCAAGGGCCCGACCGCGGTCCCCGGCTGCTTCCTCAAGGACCGGCGCAAGGTCGTCGTCTCCGCGCTCACGGACGACGGCGCGCTCGGGCTCTATGAAGTGGACCTCTCGACGGGCGCCAACCGCCGCCTCGGTGGGAAGCTCCTGGAGACGGGGTTCGCGCTCTTTCCGGTCGTCTCTCCCGACGGGAAGAGCCTCGCCGCGCTCCACAAGTCCGGCGCCGGCCAGATCCTCGAGTCGCAGGTGACCGTCATCGACCTCGCCTCGGGCGGGGCGAACTACGTCGGCAAGCCGCTCGACACCGCGTTCGTCTCGTGGCGACCCGACGGGAAGGGGTTCTTCCTGATCCAGCGGGAGTATCCCGATCGATCAAAGCCCGCGATCGCGACCGTCTCGACGATGGACCTCGAGGGTACGCTGACGCCCCTCGTGCGCGGCGACTTCCCCGTCTTGCTCGCCGATGGAACGACGATCCTGTTCCACGACTCGGGCCAGTGGAAGAGTTGCGACCTGCAGGGGAAGAACGCGAAGCCCTATGGGGACGGCCTGCAAGGCTACGGCTTCCCCTCCCCGGCGCCGGACGGAAAGCGGATCCTCATGATGCGGTTCCGCCCCGGGCAGGCGCCGCAGCCCGTGATCCTCAAGATCGGCGAGAGCGAGGGCGTGCCGGCGACCGAGATCCCCGGGATGTGGGGCATCCCCGCCTGGCGCTGATCACTCCCGCGTGCGCTCGAACAGGTCGGTGACGCGACAGTAGAGGTCGTCGCCCAGGCGGCCCACGAACGTGAGCTTCCGCGGGTCGACGCGCCCGTCGCGGGCCACCTCGTCCTTCACGTGGTAGAGCACGACGCGCCCGAGGATGAGGGCCGTCTTCTCGACCTCGACGATCTTCAGAAGGGTGCACTCGAGGTTCACCGGCGAGTTTGCGAGGCGCGGCGGCTTCACCCTGACCGAGGGGAGCGACGGCTCCTTCGAAAGATCCAGCTCGCTCACGTCGTACGGCAGCTCCTTCGCGCCCGTGACGACCGCGTCCATGAGCCCGGGCACGACGACGTTGATGACGTACTCGCCGGTCTCCTCGATGTTCCGCCACGTGTCCTTTTTCGATCCGTCGCGCTTCATGCCGACGGCGATCGAGACGACGGGCGGGTCGCTCGAGACGCCGTTGAAGAAGCTGAACGGCGCGAGGTTGGTCACGCCCTGCCGCGAGAGCGTCGTGACGAACGCGATCGGCCGCGGGATGATGCACGAGATCATCAGGCGGTAGAGGTCGCGTCCGCCGAGGGTCGCCGGGTCGATTTCCATGGAGGAGATAGAGAGATAATGGAGATACGGTGATCAGGATTCCACCCCGTTGGATCTTATCACTCTATCTCCCCGCATCACCTGATCTCCTTTCAGTTCAAGTGCGACAGGAGCTTGCCCAGGAGCTTCAGCTGCTCGCGGACCTGCGGGAGGTCGGGCGCGGCGGGGAGGAGCCGGGCGTAGCGCTCGAGGTCGGCCATCGCCTTGCCGAACTCCTCGGTCTGAACGTAGAGCATGCCCCGATCGCGGTAGGGGTGCGGCTCGCCGGGCCGCAGCTCCATGTCCATCTCGATCCAGCGGATCGCGCGGGGGAACTCGCGGCGGTCGGCGTGGATGCGCCGGAGGTTGTTGAGCATGCGGGAGAGGATGTCGCGGGGCGAGGCGATGGCGAACATCTCGTCGGAGAGCGGGAGCGGCCCCGCCTGCATGGAGTCGAGCAGCTCGCGGCAGTCGTCGCGGGTGAGGACCCTCCCGCTGAAGCAGTCGACGATGACCTCGGAGCGGCCGGCGAGGCCCTTGACGAGGAAGTGGCCGGGGAAGCCGACGCCGAAGGCGGGGATGCCCAGGCGGCGGGCGATTTCGCAGTAGACGGTCGAGAGGGTGATCGGGATCCCCGTGCGGCGGTCGATCACCTCGTTCAGGTAGCTGTTGCGCGGATCGTAGTAGTCGTCCGCGTTGCCGTGGAAGCCGAGCGTCTCGAAGAAGAACGTGTTGAGTTGTCCGATCGCGCGGCGGCCGCGGCCCGTGACCGTCTCGCCGCCCTGGCGCGCGAACTCCTCGAGCCGCTCGCGGTAGCGGGCGGCGTCGAGGCGCGGGTACTCGACCCGGGCGATCCGCATCGCGCCTTCGAAGATATCCGGCTCGGCCATGGGGTCATTCTAAGCGGGGGAAACGGAGATTTCAAACGACCTCCCGGTAGCCCCCAAAGGGCGAGGCTACGCGGAGGTAGGCCTCCCGGAGGAGTTTACCTAGGGGGCCGCCATGGCACGGGGTTTGCAATGCATGGGGCATGATGAGGATCGGGAAGTAGCGATGTAACGCAACGCAGGGTCCGCGTACGGCACGGAGCAGAACTCAAGCCGGCGTTTCCCAGGGGACGCCGGTTTTTCTTTTTGACGGAGGCGGCAGGAGATGCGACTGAAGGACTTCGCCCGGAGCGGACATCCCGCGACCCTGCTCATGTCCTTTCTCTACTTCGACGTGAGCTTCATGGTGTGGGTCCTCCTCGGGGTCCTGGGGGCCACCATCGCGGGGCCGTTCGGACTGACCGCGAGCCAGAAGGGGCTGATGGTGGCGATCCCCATCCTGGGCGGCACGCTCGTCCGGATTCCGATGGGGATCCTCGCGGACCGCATCGGCCCCAAGCGCACCGGCATCCTCGGCCAGCTGATCGTCATGCTCCCGCTCCTCTGGGGCTGGCAGTGGGGCGGCAGCCTGTCGCAGGTGATGACGCTCGGGCTGCTCCTCGGCGTCGCGGGAGGAAGCTTCGCGGTCGCGCTCCCGCTGGCGAGCCGGTGGTACCCGCCGAAGCACCAGGGCCTGGCGATGGGAATCGCCGGGGCGGGGAACAGCGGCACGGTGCTCGCGGCCCTCTTCGCCCCGCGGCTGGCCGAGTCCTTCGGGTGGCACGGGGTCTTCGGTCTTGCGCTCATCCCCGTGGCGATCGTCCTGGTCCTGTTCACCCTGTTCGCGAAGGAAAGCCCGGACCAACCCAAGCCCAAGCCGATCCGCGCGTACTTCGATCTCCTGCGTCACCGGGACACACTCTGGTTCTGCCTCTTCTACTGTTTCACGTTCGGCGGGTTCGTGGGGCTGGCGAGTTTCCTCGTCATCTTCTTTCACGACCAGTACGCCGTGTCGAAAGTGACCGCGGGGAACCTGACGGCGCTGTGCGTCTTCGCGGGGAGCTTCCTGCGGCCCCTCGGCGGGTATCTCTCCGACCGGTTCGGCGGCGCGCGGGTCCTGACGGCGCTTTTTGCCGGCGCCGCGCTCTCCCTCGTGGCGGTGTCGTTCATGCCGCCCGTGGGGATCGTCACGCCGCTGCTCTTCCTGACCATGGGGATCCTGGGGCTGGGGAACGGGTCGGTCTTCCAGCTCGTCCCCCAGCGGTTCCGCAAGGAGATCGGGGTCGCGACGGGCGTGGTGGGCGCGGCCGGCGGGCTGGGGGGATTCCTCCTTCCGAGCCTCCTGGGCGTGCTCAAGGATGCCGCCGGCACCTACGGCGCCGGCTTCCTCTGCCTCGCCTTGGCCGGCGTCGCGAACCTCGTGCTCCTTCGAGTCGTCCGCGCCAAGTGGCTCTGGCTGCTCGAACAGAGCGCGAACGACGAACTCGCGGCCCAGCCGATCGGGGTCGTCGAAGGCACCCGCTGAGCGCCCGCGATTCCACCCCTGCACCCACCGGGCGCTTCCATCCCTCGAGCACGTGACTCTATAGGTCACATATACTCCGCTACAGCTACCGAACGGAAGCTCTCGATGCGGGAATCTACCCACGGGTTCCTCCGGACCGCAATGGCGCTGGCCTGGACGTGGCACGGGGCTTGCGTTGCTTGAACGCAGCGAGGCGGACCTCGTGCGGCACGGAGCCAACATGGACTCAAGCCGACGCCCCGGGAGGGGCGCCGGCTTTTTTTGTTGGAGGCGGACATGTTCGTGCGACGCTGGATGACCGCGCCGGTCGTGATGCTCCCGGCCGAAACCCCGCTGCCCGAGGCCCTCCGGTTCATGGAGGGAAGGAGGATCCGTCACATCGCGGTCCCGGGGGCCCACGGGCCTGTCGGCGTCGTCCAGTCGGCGGACCTCCAGCGCGCCCTCGCGTCGGCGGATCCCTTTGCGCCGCGGGCACGGCGCCTGGGGGACCTCGCCTTCCCCCCGATTCTGACGGTCACCCCCGACCTGCCGGTCGAGCGGGCGGCCGAGATGATGCTGCTGAACGGGGTCAGCGGGGTCCCCGTCCTGGAGAACGGCCGGCTGGTGGGAATGCTCACCGCCTCGGACGTCCTCCGCGCCTTCACGTACGTGATGGGCGTCTGCGAGAGCGGCGCGCGTCTCTTCCTCGGCGTGCCGGAGCGCGGCGATCTCCTGGAGCAGGTCCGCCTGAAGAGCCGGGGCCTCGTGGTCCGGAGCCTGGTCGCCTGCCCGTCCCCGGACGGCGGGCTCGAAGTGGTCATGCGCGTCCGTGGTCGGCAGGGAATCACGGCAGCCTGAAGGGGACCCGCGATGAAGAGAAAGCACGTCCAGGCGAAGGCCGGTCCGGGTGCAGGGTCCACCCGCCGTCGATTCCTCGGGATGACGGCGGGACTCGCAGGCCTTGCGCTCCTCGACGGCTGCGACTCCAAAGCCTCAAACCCTCCCGCGCCGGGGGCGTCGGTCGCCCCCGGCGCCCTTTCTCCCAACGACGGCCCCGAGGTGACCGATCTCAAGTTCGGCATGATCGCCCTCACCGACTGCTCGCCGATCGTGATCGCGCACGAGAAGGGCTTCTTCAAGAAGTACGGAATCAACTCCACCGTGAGCAAGGGTGCCAGCTGGGCCTCGATCCGCGACTCGCTCTCGAACGGCGACCTCCAGGCGACCCACATGCTCACGGGGATGCCGATCGCCTCGACGATGGGCCTCCTCGGATCCCCGAAGAAGCCCATGATCATCCCCTGGATCCTCAACCGCAACGGGCAGAGCATCACCCTGAAGGCCGGGTACAAGGGGAAAGTCGCCGACGATCCCAAGTCGCTCAAGACGTTCGTGGATGAAGCAAAGGCCAAGGGGACGCCCCTGACGTTCGCGATGACGTTTCCGACCGGGACCCACGCCATGTGGATGCGCTACTACCTGGCCGCGGGCGGCATCCATCCCGACAGGGACATCGCGCTCATCACGATTCCGCCTCCCCAGATGGTGGCCAACATGAAGATCGGGAAGATGGACGGTTACTGCGTGGGCGAGCCGTGGAATGCGCGGGCGATCGCCGACGGGATCGGCTTCACATCGATCAACACGCAGGACCTCTGGAAGGACCATCCCGAGAAGGTCTGCGCCTTCACCGCCGAGTTCGCGGAGAAGAATCCGAAGACCGTCAAGGCGGCGCTCAAGGCGCTTCACGAGGCGAGCGTCTGGCTGGACACCCTCGAGAACCGCCCCGAGCAGGCGGAGATCGTCTCGCGCCCGACCTACATCAACTGTCCGAAGGAGATCATCCTCGGCCGCATGCTCGGCGAGTACGATTTCGGCGACGGGAGGAAGAAGAAGGATCCGAACTACATGATCTTCCACGACCGGAACTGCAACTACCCGCAGGCGAAGTACGTCGCCTGGTGGCTCACGCAATTCCGCCGCTGGGGCATGGTGGACGGACCGCCGGACTATGCCGGGGTGGCGAGGCAGGTCATGCGTTCCGACCTCTACGAGGAGGCCATGAAGGAGATCGGGGCCGCGCATGGCGGGCCAAACTCCGACCCCGAGACGCTCTTCGACGGGAAGATGTTCGATCCCGCGAAGCCCGAGGAGTACGCGGCCTCGTTCTCCGTGAACCTGCTGAAGGGATGAGGAGATGGCCAACGAAGCGATGGTGAGCCTGCGGTCGCGACTGCGCCTGGATGCGATGGCCCTCCCCCTCGTGGGCGTGGGGATCGTCTTCCTCCTCTGGGCGGTCGCGAGCTCGACGCTCACCACGAACCTTCCTTCGCCCGCCAGGACCTGGGAGGCGAGCAAGCCGTACGTGATGCAGCCTTTCGAGAAGCGCGGCGAACTCGACCAGGGGATCCTGCGGTTCACGTGGTACTCGCTGATCCTCGTCGCGAAGGGATACGCGCTGGCCCTGCTCCTGGGGACGCCCCTCGGCTTCTGGCTGGGCGTCTCGAAGGTCTTCACGCGCGCGTTCGATCCGATCATCCAGATCCTGCGACCCGTGTCGCCGCTCGCGTGGCTGCCCCTCGGGCTCGTCCTGTTTGGAAAGTCCCAGCCGGCGGCTGTCTTCACGATCGCGATCTGCGCCATGTGGCCCACCGTGCTCAACACCGCGCTCGGCGTCCGGGCGATCCCGCAGGACTACCTGAACGTCGCACGGGTCCTCCGGCTTTCGCGGGGCAAGACCCTCCTCAAGGTGCTCCTCCCCGCGGCGCTCCCCTCCATGTTCACGGGATTTCGGCTGAGCCTCGGCATCGCGTGGCTCGTGATCGTCGCGGTGGAGATGCTGACGGGCACGCCGGGCGTCGGCGGCTTCCTCTGGCAGGAGTACAACAGCCTGATCTACGAGCACATCATCCTGTGCATCGTGACCATCGGCGTGGTCGGGTTCGCGCTCGACCGGCTGATGAGTCTCGTCGAAGCCCGGTTCAAGAGGGCGTGATGCCATGGTATTCCTCGAGCTGAACGACGTCGCCAAGGGGTTCGGCCCGCCCGGCCGGCGCACCGAGGTGCTGGGCGCCATCAACCTCGCCATCCATAAGGGCGAATTCGTCGCCATCGTCGGCCGCTCCGGCTCGGGGAAGACGACGCTGCTCTCGATCCTGGCCGGCCTCCTCGCGCCCGACTCGGGCCGCGTCCTTCTCGAAGGACGCGAGGTGCGCGGGCCCGGTCCCGACCGCGCGGTCGTCTTCCAGAACTACTCGCTCCTCCCGTGGATGACCGTCTTCGAGAACGTCGCCCTCGGCGTGGACCAGGTCTTCCCGGGCTGGCCGGCGGCCCGGCGGCGCGAGCAGGTGGAGCGGTTCGTGGCGATGGTCAAGCTGTCCGAGGCCCGCGACAAGAGACCTCACGAGCTCTCCGGCGGGATGCGCCAGCGGGTCGCCGTGGCGCGCGCGCTGGCGATGGATCCGGAGGTCCTGCTGATGGACGAGCCGCTGGGCGCCCTGGACGCGCTCACGCGGGCGACGTTGCAGGACGAGATCGAGCGCATCTGGGAGGAGAATCGCAAGACCGTGGTCCTCATCACGAACGACGTGGACGAGGGCGTGCTCCTGGCAGACCGCATCCTGCCTCTCACCCCTGGACCCAGGGCCGCCCTCGGCCCGTCGTTCATCGTCGACCTCCCCCGTCCGCGCGACCGCAAGAGACTCAACCACGACCCCCGGTTCAGGGAGATCCGCAACGCGATCATCGACTATCTCACGAGGCAGGGGACCCGGCGGCCGCGGGAGACCGGTCTCGTGGCGGCGGGAGGCGTGGGATGAGCGGCTTTCTCGAGATCTGGCAGCTCGCCAAGTCGTACCCCAGCCCCAAGGGCGATGCGGTCATCGTCCGCGACTTCACCCTGTCGGTCGGGGAGGGCGAGTTCGTCTGCCTGATCGGCCACTCGGGGTGCGGCAAGTCGACGGTCCTCTCGATGGTGGCGGGGCTGAGCGAGAAGAGCGGCGGAGGCATGATCCTGGCCGGTCGCGAGATCGACGGTCCCGGCCCGGACCGCGGGGTGGTCTTCCAGTCGCCGTGCCTCTATCCGTGGATGACCGCGCTCGAGAATGTCCTCTTGGGGGTCGAGGAGGTTCAGAAGGGCCGGAGCCCCGCGGCCCGCCGCCGCGCCGCGGAGGAGATGCTGGCGCTCGTGGGGCTCGGCGACGCCGTGCAGAAGAAACCCGCGGAGCTCTCGGCCGGAATGCGCCAGCGCGTGGGCCTGGCGCGCGCGTTCGCCCTGGACCCCAAGATGCTCCTCCTGGACGAGCCCTTCGGCATGCTCGATTCCCTCACGCGAATGGAATTGCAGGAGGTGTTGCTGGATCTCTGGAGGCGCGACCGGAAGACAGCGCTGATGGTGACGCACGACGTCGACGAGGCGCTCTTCCTCTCGGACCGGATTGCGATGATGACAAGCGGCCCCGCGGCGACGCTGGGCGGGATCCTTCACGTCCCGTTCGCCCGACCGCGAAGCCGCCCGGCGGTCCTGGCGCACCCCGGGTACTACCCGTTGCGGGCGCAGTTGATCTCCTTCCTGGAGGGGCCCCAGCGGAAGGAGGCGGAGCCTGAAGGCCCGGTCGAGGAGGAACTCGCGAGGGCGTCGAAGGGACTCGATCCTCCCCTGGCCGCCCTGTCCTCCTGACCCTTTTGGATTCGAGAGAACTTGACCAAGGAGATACTCCATGCTCACCCTTCTCGCGCTCTGCATGGCCGCTCTCGCCCAATCCGGCGGTGCCGCCGAGGGCAAGCCGCCTCCGCAGGACCCGGCGCCGGCCAGGCCCGTCGACGTACCGCAGGAGACGATCTTCAAGTCGCTCGTCAAGCAGGTGTCGCTCGACGGCCAGGTCCGGCTCCGGTACGAGTACCGGAGCCCGGCGGACTACGTGAACGCCGTCGCCGCAACCAGGACGGACGACTTCTTCCTGGAGCGCATCCGCCTCAACCTGAAATTCCTCGCGACCGACGACATCGAGATCTTCATCCAGCCGCAGGACGAACGTCACTGGGGGCAGGAGCCCACGGTGGTCACGGACACGCAGAACATGGATCTGCACCAGGGGTACTTCGAGGTCCGGAACCTCCTGGGCGAGCCGCTCTCGATCAAGGGAGGCCGGATGGAGCTCTCTTACGGGGACCAGCGCCTCGTCAGCCCGCTCGACTGGAGCAATATCGCCCGCGCGTGGGACGGGGCGAAGGTTCGATTCTCGCCCGCCGACTGGTGGATCGAGGGCTTCTTCACCCGCATCAAGGAAGGGGTGGGCGAAGCCGAGAACAACGACTTTTTCGGGCTGTACGGGTCGTACATCGGCGTGCCCGATCACGAATTCGATCTCTACGCCTTCAAGCGCACGCTGCGGAACAACACCACGACGGACGAGGAAGGCAACGTCGGGAACCTGGTGGACCTCACGGTGGGCGCGCGGGTGAAGGGGAAGGCCCTGGGCTTCGACTACACGGCCGAGGTGATGGACCAGTCGGGGAGCTTCGTGACCGACCGGATCACGGCCTACGCCTACGCGGGAACGCTGGGCTACACCTTCGATGCTCCGTGGACCCCGCGGCTTGGCGTGGAGTACACTTTCGCGAGCGGCGACCGCCGGCCGGGCGACTCGAAGCACAACACGTTCGATCCGCTCTTCCCCTTCGGCCACTACTACCAGGGCTTTGCCGACGAGTTCGCGTTCAAGAACGGAAAGGACGCGGCGGTCTACCTGAAGGTCGTGCCGGCGACCGGCGTGTCGGTCCACGTCGACCTCCACAATTTCTGGCTCGCCCGGGACAAGGACGCCTGGTACAACGCCGCGGGCACGCAGGTCCGCCGGGATGCCACGGGCGTCGCAACCGACCGGGTGGGCCAGGAGATCGACGTCCACGCACGCATCGCGGCCGGGAAGTACGTGAAGTTCTGGGCGGGCTGGTCCCACTTCTTCACCGGTCCGTACGTCCGGCAGACGCCGGGACAGGACCAGGACATGAACTGGTTCTTCGTGCAGATGACGGTGGACTTCTAGCCGGCGGGCGGCTTGCGATGGAACGCGAGGACGATCGAACCGGGAAGGAGCTCCGTCTCCTCCAGTCGGTCATTCTCGCGTTGAGCCAGGCGCACGGCCTCGCGCCCGCGCTGGCGATCGTCCTGAAGGGGGTCTGCGAGGTCACCGGCTGGGCGTTCGGCGAGGCGTGGATCCCCAGCGCGGACGGGAGCCGGCTGGAATGGGGACCCGTCTGGCACGTCTCCTCCCGGCGCCTCCTGGCCTTCGCCCGGTCCAGCCGGCGGTACTCGTTCGCCCCGGGCGAGGGGCTTCCCGGTCGCGTCTGGCGCCGCCGGAAGCCCCTCTGGATCCGCGACGTCCGGCTCGACTCCAATTTCCCGCGAGCGGCGATCGCCTCCAGGGTCGGCCTCAAGGGGGGATTTGCGGTCCCGGTCCTGGCCGGGTCGGAGGTGGTCGCGGTCCTCGGCTTCTTCGTCTTCGAGCCGCGCGACGAGGACGACCGGCTGGTCAAACTCGTGACCGCGGTCGCGGCCCAGCTCGGGTTCATCCTCCGGCGAAACCTCGCGGAGCGGGCGCTCCGCATTTCGAGGGCGACGCTCGAGGCGCAGGAATCGGAGCGCGCGCGCGTGGCGCGGGAACTCCACGACGGCGTGAACCAGATTCTGTCCTCGGCCGCCTTCCGCCTGCGGATGGTGGTGGGAGATCATGCCGCGCAGGCGAGAGCCCTTCTCGATGGCGCGATGGGCGAGATCCGCAGGATCTCCCGCGACCTGGGCCCGAGGTTGCTCGAGGACCTTGGTCTCGTCCCGGGGGTCCGGAGGCTGGGCGAGGAATTCGGGGAGCGCACCGGGGCGGAGGTCCGGCTGTCGAACCTGAAGTTTCCCGCGCGGGTCCCCCTCGACCTGGCTTCGCAGTTCTACCGCGTCGTCCAGGAGGCGCTCGCCAACGTCGAGAAACACGCCGGCGCGACGCAAGTGAGACTGAGGCTGTGGAGAAGGGACCCCTGGATCGGCGTCGGCGTCAGCGACAACGGGAAAGGCTTCGACCCCTTGGCTCTCGAGCGGGGCGGTCTCCGCGCGGCGCGTCTCGGCCTCTCGAACCTCCGGGAGCGCGCGCGGTTGCTGGGCGGACGCTTCTCGATCCGCTCGGCGCCGGGCCGCGGCACAAAGGTCCTCTTTGAACTTCCGTGGAGTGCGGGATCATGATGATGAAAGAGAATCCCCCGGCCATCCGGGTGGTGATCGCGGACGACCACCCGGTCGTCCGCGAGGGGATCCGTGCGTACCTGGGATCGCAGCCGTCGATTGAGGTCGTGGGCGAGGCCTCGGACGGGCTGACGGCCCTCGAGAGGATCCGGGAGCTTTCCCCCCACGTCGTCGTCGCCGATATCACGATGCCGGGGTTGAGCGGGATCGAGATCGCCCGGCAGCTGCTCTACATCGCTCCCCGGGTGAAGGTCCTCATCCTGAGCATGCACGAGGATCGGGAGTACCTGATGGAGGCCTTTCGCGCCGGCGCCCGCGGGTACGTGCTCAAGGACTCGGGGCCCGAGGATCTCCTGCGCGCGATCGAAACCGTGAGCGCGGGCGACTCGTTCTTCACCTCGGGGCGCGCGCGCCTCCTCCTGGAGGACCTGCCTCCCGTGTCCCGATCGAAGCCGGCCACGCCCCGCCTGTCGATGAGGGAGCGGCAGGTGCTGTCGTGCCTGGTCGACGGGATGACGAGCAAGGAGATCGCGCTCCAACTCTCGCTGAGCGCCCGGACCGTGGAGTCCCATCGCGCGAAGCTCAGGAAGAAGCTCGGCATCCCCACCAACGCGGGCCTCGTGAAGTACGCCATCACGCACGGCTTCGGCGGGGCGTTCTGAGAGACATCCTACGCCACGGTCGGGATTCCGCTCGCCGGGCACCCGTTCGTAGGCCGCTGTATCCGTAGGAATACGCAGGCTTCCGCATTTGCGCGTTCCAGGTCACGACTCGCCCGTCGCTGGCACGACGGTTGCTCCAGGCAAGGAAGTGAACCCGGAGGTCCGCGTGGAAAAGGAAGTTCAGCTTGTCCTGATCGCCCGCCAGATCGAGGAGGCCAGGGTCCAGGTGGACCTGGCGCGCAAGATGGGGGAGGATCCGGAACTCGTACGGTTGATCCTCGGGGGGCTCCGCCTCACGTATCTCGCGATGTCGGTGGGACTGGAACCCCGGCGGGACATGTCCCCCGGGTTTTCAATGGAGGTTCTGCGGGGAGGCGAGACCGTCCTGTTGATGGACAGCGAGCCCGTGCCCGTCTTCGGCCCCTACCTGGAGTACGTCTTCTCCGGAGCGGGGATCGAACTGTCGCCCGGGCAGACACTCCTGGTCGAGCCCGGGCTCGCCAAGCACGTCATCGAGGAGGCGCTCGGCAGGCTGGCGCGCGAGCAGGCGTGGCTGGACTGGGAGATGCCCTCCGGAGGCTTGGGGGAACTCCTGGAGAAGAAACTGGATCTTGTCGCCGCGAGCCTGTTTGCGGACGACCTGATCGAACGCCAGGCGCGGGATGCGGCCTGAGTGAAGTCGAAGGAGGAAGACCATGCGGGTGCGCGAGTGGATGTCCCCCGGGATCGTCCTGGTGCCTTCGGAAACCCACCTTATGGAGGCCTTGCGATGCATGAACTCAAAAGGGATCGCCCGGCTGGGAGTCCTGCACTCCGGGGAGGTGGCGGGGATCGTGACGCGGATCGACCTCTACGAGCAACTGGAGGGGGGCGCGTCGGGCCTGCTCTGCCGGAAATCGCTTGCCGATCTCCTTCCCCGGTCGGTCGCCTCGGTCACGCCCGACGATCCGCTCGACCGCGCGGCCCAGCTTCTCTTCGAGACGGGACGATCCGCGCTCCCCGTCCTGGACGGCGGCCAGGCAGCAGGCGCCATCACGCCGATCGACATCTGCCGCGCGTTCCGCCACATCTTCGGCGCCCGCTCGCTGGATGCCCCCTCGATCATGATGATGAACGCGCCGCGCGAGTCGGACCTGCTGGACCAGATCCGCCGGCGTACCGACGGCTCGGCGATCCAGACCCTGCTCGCCTATCCCGCCTCGAGACGGGAGTGGCAGGTCATGATCCGGCTCGGGCCGGGCGTCCCGGTGAAGGAGAAGTGCGCCTGAGCGTCCGCCCGGAAAAAAGTACGGCGCCGGGTGGGTGGATGAGCGAGGCCATCCCGGCGCCGTCCGACTGCTTTCCTGTCTGACGCTCTCAAAGGCGCGAAGTAAAAGTTCACACCCGGTTCGTCGGATGGGAGAATCCACGCCATGGCCGAACTCTTCCCGCTCCCGCCCGACCTCCCCGTCCCCCAGGACGACGGTGCGTGCCGCCACCTCGCGGGCCTCGAGATGCCGCGCTTGAAGCTGGACTCGACGGCCGGTCGTGCGGTCGACCTCGCGGAGGTCGCGAAGTCGACCGCGGTCTTCTTCTTCTATCCGCGGACGGGCAAGCCGGGCGTCCCCATCCCCGCCGGATGGGACCAGGTCCCCGGCGCGCGCGGCTGCACGCCGCAGTCATGCGCGTTCCGCGACCTGCACCAGGAGATCGTTGCGCTCGGGGCGAAGGTCTTCGGCGTCAGCTCGCAGGAGACGGAGTACCAGCGCGAACTCGTCGAGCGCATCCACCTCCCCTATGAAGTCCTGAGCGACCGCGAGTTCCGGCTGACGGAGGCGCTCCGCCTCCCGACGTTCGACTTCGAGGGCGTCCGCCTCATCAAGCGCCTGACGATCGTGGCTCGCGCGTCGCGCATCGCGAAGGTCTTCTACCCGGTGTTCCCGACGGATCGGAACGCCGGGGACGTCCTCGCCTGGCTCAAGGGATGAACTGGCTTTTCGCGGCGCTGGCGCCCGCCGTGATGGCGGGAATCCTTTGGGCGACGGGACGCGCGGAGCCGGCGATCGGGGCCTACCACGCGACCTGCGTTATCGGGATCATCCTTGCGCGCCACCGGATCCGCCCCCTTCTGAAGTGGACGTCCTCCACGGGGACGTGGGCGGGTTGGACGACGGTCGTCTTCCTCGCGGGACTCGCCGTGCCACTCCTCTTCTGGAGTCCGTCGACGATCCGCGAACAGGGCCGGGCGTTCTTTCCGTGGAACGACTCGGAGGCGGCGTTCGCGATCTTCGCGGCGTACACGATGATCGTCCACTGCCCGCTCGAGGAGATCTTCTGGCGCGGCGCGGTCACGGATCCTGCGGCGCGCCTCCCCGTCGCGGTCGCGGGGAATGCGGCCTTTTTCTACCTGCTCCACGCAGCGGCGATGGGGAAGTCGCTCGGCGGGACCGGCTGGCTTCTGGCAATTCCGGCGGGGCTCGCCGGCGGCGGCTGGGCGTTCGTTACGGCGCGGTCGCGCTCGCTCTGGCCCGCGCTCCTGAGCCACTGGGCGGTCGATGTCGCGATCCTTTGGGGGATGTGGTTCTTCTTCGTCAGGAGATAAGCCCCAGCAACGAACGAGGTCCAGGGGAACAACCCGGGCTCTCTACAGTTTCGTGGTGCAGGAGATCGGGGGACAAGAAGTCCCGGAGACATGGAGATGAGGTGAGAGGGGGCGGGGATCTTGTCTCCACATCTCCTGCACCTTGGATATGGGGAACGCCTCGGTTAATTCCTCCCACCTTGTTTGTCGCTCTGGCTTATCTCCTTATGGACGGAAGTGCGGAGTTTTCCATATAATCGCGGCCTTTCCAGCGTAGAGAAGAGCGGAGGATTTCCATGATGCATAAGATCGCGCTCGCCGTGTCCATCCCCGCGCTGCTGGCGGGAATCGTCCTGGCGGCCTGCGCCGGCGGCGGGCAGGACCAGAAGCTCACGCTTCCCGGCGACCCGAAAAGCTACGGGCCGCTCGAGAAGATGGAGAACATGAAGGTCCCCGAGACGAACGCGATCACGCAGGAGAAGGCGACGCTCGGATGGATCCTCTGGTTCGACAAGCGGCTCTCGGGCGACGGGTCGCGCGCGTGCTACTCGTGCCACGTGAACGAGAAGGGGCTCACCGACGGGATGGTGAAGAACACGAACGCGGTGGACGGGAAGCCGCTCGCCCGCCACACGCCGACCCTCTGGAACATCGGCTACCACCAGAACTGGTACTGGGACGGCCGCGCGGCGACGCTCGAGGGCCAGGCGCTCGCGGCCTGGAAGCTCGCGAACATGGGGGCGAAGGACAAGGAGAAGGATGAGATCCGGGCGGACGTGATCGAGCGGATCAACTCCGTCGCGGCCTACAAGGACCTGTTCCAGAAGGCGTTCGGAGCCCCGGCGAACGAGAAGAACGTCGTCCAGGCGCTCGCCACCTTCATGCGGACGATCATCTCCAAGGACACCGACTGGGACCGCTACCAGAAGGGCGACAAGAAGGCCGTGAGCGAGGCGGCCGTGCGGGGCTGGGACGTCTTCCAGAGGGCCGAGTGCAACAAATCCTGCCACAACGGCTTCCTCTTCACCGACCTCCAGTTCCACAACGTGGGGGTCGGCCTGAAGGACGGCAAGCCCGCCGACGTCGGTCGCCAGAAGGTGACGAGCATCGACAAGGATACCGGCGCGTTCAAGACGCCGACGCTCCGCGACGTCGCGCGCTCGGCACCCTACTTCCACGACGGCAGCGTGGCGACGCTCGAGGAGGCGGTGAAGTTCATGCTCGGCGGCGGCGGCGACAATCCCTACCTCGACAAGGCGAACCTGCAGAAGAAGGACCTCAAGCCCGCCGAGATTGCGGACATGATCGAGTTCCTGAAGTCGCTCACGGAGCACACGACGATCCCGGAGCCGAAGGTCCCGTAGGCGGGGCCGTCGCGCGGCGTCAATTCCCTCCGGGAGGCGACGCGTCCTTGCCCGGGGCGCCCGGATCGCGGCGCTTCCGGGTCCGCGGCTTCGCCACGGGGACGTTGCGGTGGATCATCGTGCCCGAGCCGGTCTCGGTGAAGACCTCGGCCAGCAGCGTCGACGGCTTCTTTCCGGTGATGATGTGGACGCTCTGCACGCCGTCCTTCAGCGCCTCCACCGCCGACTGGGCCTTCGGCACCATGCCGCCGCGAATCACGCCCGACTTGATGAGCTCGTCGATCTCCTGCGGCGTGACCCGCGAGATGAGCGACTTGTCGTCCCGCAGGATCCCTTCGACGTCCGTGACGAGGATCAGCTTCTCCGCCTTGAGCGCCGAGGCGATCTCGGAGGCGACCGTGTCCGCGTTGATGTTGAGAATGTTCCCGGCGTCGTCGCCGCCGAGGGAGGCCATGACGGGGACGAAGTCGGCCGCGAGGAGCGTCTGGAGGAGCTTGGGGTCGATCGATTCGATGTCGCCCACGTGGCCGTAGTCGACCATCTCCTCCTGGCCGGTCTTCTCGTCGACGACCTTCTTGGGCGGGCGCTTGACGGCGTTGATGATGCCGCCGTCGACGCCGGAGATTCCGACCGCCTCCGCGCCGTACTCGCGCAGCGCCGCCAGGATTTCCGTGTTGATCGTGCCCGCGAAGACCATCATGACCACGTCGAGCGTCTTCTCGTCGGTGATGCGGCGTCCCTGGACCATCTTGGGCTCGATGCCGAGCTGCTGGGAGAGCTGGGTCGCCTGCTTGCCCCCGCCGTGGACCATGACGACGTGGATGCCGACCTGGGACAGGAGAGCCACCTCCTCGCAGAACGAGTGGAGCGTCGCCTCGTCGTCGGCGATCTCGCCCCCGATCTTCACGACGAAGGTCTTGTTCTTGAACCGGTTGATGAAGGGCAGGGCCTGCCGCAGGAGGCCCAGATCTTCGGTGTTCATCCCACGAGCTCCGAAAGGATGGCCTTCTGGACGTAGAGGCGGTTCTCCGCCTCGTCGTAGATGTCTCCGGCGTCGAGCACCGCGTCGGCCACCTCGACGTTCCGCCGCACCGGGAGGCAGTGCATGAAGCGCGCGCCCTTGGGGACGCGGTCGCAGATCCAGGATTTCAACCCGTCGCGGATCTTCTTCTCCTCCTCCCATTTTCCGTAGAAGGCCGAGCCGCCCCACGACTTCGCGTAGACGACCTGGGCGCCCTCGAGTCCCTCCTCCTTGGAGTGGACGATCCGGGGCTTCCGCGGAAGCGAGTCGAGGAACTTCTTCTCGAGCGCGAACTCCGGGGGGTGGGCGATCGTCAGGTCCGCCCCCAGCTGCGAGACGATGGCGGCGAACGAATTGCCCACGGCCATCGGGAGCGCCTTCGGATGGTACGCCCAGGTGAGCGTCACCTTCGCGCCCTTGATCTTCCCCAGCTTCTCCCCGATCGTCATCGCGTCGGCCATCCCCTGGCAGGGATGCCAGAGCGCCGACTCCATGTTGATGACCGGCACCTCCGAGTACTTGCGGAAAGACTCGATGACCGGGTCGGCCATGTCCTCCTCGTAGGACTTCATCCCGGGGAACGAGCGCACGCAGATCGCGTCGACGTAGCGCGACAGGACGCGCGCCGCGTCCTTGATGTGCTCCGTCTTGTCCTGGTCCATGACCGCGCCCTCGCGGTACTCGAGGGTCCAGGACTCGCTGCCGACCGACATGCTGACGACGTGGCCGCCCAGCTGCTGCACGCCGATCTGGAACGAGACGCGCGTGCGGAGCGACGGGTTGAAGAAGACGAGGGCCACGCTCTTCCCGGCCAGCGGGTGCCCCGACGCGCCCTTCTTGAACTTCCGCGCGACGGCGAGAAGGTGCTCCAGCTCCGCCGGCTTGAACTCCAGCGTGTTGATGAACGACCGGCCTTTGAGCTTGGGGGCCATCAGCGTGCTCCTGCCTGGACCGGGGAAGTCTTGAGGACCTCTCCCAGCGTCTTGACGAACGAATCAACCTGCGTATGGGTCAGCGTGAGCGGTGGGAGGAGCCGGATGACGCCCGGCTCGTCGGCCGTGCCGACGATGAACCCCCGTTCGAGGAGCGCCTTCTGGACCGCGGGCGCGTCGCCCTCGAGTTTCAGGCCGAGGAGGAGGCCCATCCCGCGGACCTCCTTCACGCCCGGCGTGTGCTCCGAGCGCTTGGCCAGATAGCGCCCGACTTCCACGACGTTCGGGAGCAGCCCCTCGATCACCTCGATCGTCGCCTTCATCGCGGCCATCGCGACCGGACCGGCGCCGAACGTCGCCCCGTACTCGCCGTACTGGACCTTGTCGGCGATCTCTTTCGTGGCGAGCACCGCCGAAAGGGGGATGCCGCTCCCGATCGCCTTCGCGAGCGTGATGAGGTCCGCGTTCACCCCGTACCGGCCGGTGAAGAACCACGTCCCCGTGCGGCCGATCCCCGTCTGGACCTCGTCGTAGATGAGGACCGTGCCGTTCTTCGTGCAGAGCTCGCGCAGCTCCTGGAAGTACTCGGCCGGTGCGGTCCGGCAGCCGGCCATCGACTGGATCGGCTCGAGGATCACCGCGGCGGTCCGGTCCGTCAGCGCCGGGAGCTGTCCAAAAGGGACGAAGCTGATCCCCGGGACCAGCGGCTCCGACTGCTTGCGGTACTTCTCGATCCCGGTCGCCGAGATCGCCCCCGCGGTCCTCCCGTGGAATCCGCCCTGCATCGCGATCACCTCGTGCCTCCCCGTGTGGCGGCGGGCCATCTTGAGCGCGTTCTCGTTGGCCTCCGCGCCCGAGTTGGCGAAGAGCGCGGCCGAGAAGGCCGGCGCGTGCTTGAGGAGCAGCGCGGCCGCCTCCTCGCGGAGCGGGAACGCGGCGACGTTCGAGTAGAAGATGAGCTTCGAGACCTGCTCCTGGATCGCCTTCACCACGTGCGGGTGGCAGTGGCCGGTCGAGCAGACCGCGTGGCCGGCGTAGAGGTCCATGTACTTCTTGCCGGCCGTGTCCCACACCCAGACGTCCTCGCCGCGGGCGAGCTCGAGAGGCAGGGTCTTGTAGGTTTTGAGAAGCGTCATAGCATCCTTAGGGCTGGGCCGGGGGGGTGAGAAGGCCGGCGTCCTCGGGCAGGCCGAACATCAGGTTGAGGCACTGGACGCCCTGGCCGGCGCCTCCCTTGACCAGGTTGTCGATCGCGGCGAAGACGATCGCCGTCTTTCCCTCGGCGGCCACGCCGATATCGATGAAGTTCGAGCCTTTCACGTTGTTGACGTTCGTCGTCCCCTTGCCGAGCCGCACGAACCGCTCGCCGGCATACGCCTTCTTGAAGACCTCGAGCACCTCGTCCGCCGTCATCTCCCTTTTGAGCGGGACGTAGCTCGTCGTGAAGACGCCGCGGACGAGCGGCGTCGAGTGGGGCTGGAAGAGGACCTCGACGCCCGACGCCGCCTCGATCTCGGGCGTGTGGCGGTGGTGGAACATCTCGTAAGCGAAGAAGCTGGTCGCCCGGAACGGGTGGTGCGTCTTCTCGCCCGGCTTGATGCCCGAGCCCGACGAGCCCGTCTTCCCGTCGACGATCGCCCGGCCCGCGGCGAGCTCGCGCAGCGGCCAGAGGGACAGGATGGCCGCGCTCGCGAAGCAGCCGCCGGCCGCCACGTACTGCGCCTCCTTGATCCGCCCGCGGTTGATCTCGGGGACCCCGTAGGCGAACTTCTTCAGGAGCTCCGGCTCCTTGTGCGGGGCCTTGTAATATTTCTCGAACGCCTTCGTGTCCTGAAGCCGGAAGTCGCCCGACAGGTCCACCACCTTGCCCTTCAGCTTCGGCACCACGCTCATCGCCTCGCCGTGGGGGAGGGAGAGCATGTAGGCGTCGGCCTCGGGCCACTCCTTTGAATAGGAGAGGTCGGAGTAGCCGCGGAGGTTGGGCTGCACCTCGTCGAGCCGCTTGCCCGCATTCTCGTTCGCGGTGATCGCGACGAGCTCGATCTGCGGATGGCCGAGAAGCAACCGCACGGCCTCGCCGCCGATGTACCCCGATGCCCCGATCACGACGGTGCGGACTTTCTTCATGAGGCCAGCACCGGGGAAAGCAGGCTGAGCAGCTTCTGGGAATCGGTGAGCGCGTTCGCCGCCGGGACGCCGATCGTCTTTTCGAGATAGGTCACGCCCGCCTCGGTGTCGGTGGCCGGTCCGCAGACCACGGTGACCGCGATGCCGCGCTGCGAGAGGAGCTCCTTGCCGCCCCAGGCGGCCGTGAGGTCGCTCGCGCAGAAGACCACGGCGTCGATGTGGCTCATGAGCACCCGGTCGTCGAAGAAGCGGTCGACCTTGTAGTGGCCCATGATGCCGTCGCCGAGCTCCATGACCACGACGTCGACGTCGTTCATCTCCGCGACGATCGACCGCGCGATCCCCGCGATGTCCTCGGTGTCGACCGTCGAGGGGACGCCGCAGTCGAGGAAGCTGAGCGTCTTCACGGCGCCCGCGTTCTTCATGCGGATCGTGTCCTTGAGGCAGGCGATGCCGGTGATCTTCGCGCCGCCGACCTTCAGCCCCTGCCAGGAGAGCCCCTTGATGAGCTCCTCCGTCACCGCCGTCTTGCCCACGTTCATGCACGAGCCGCAGACCAGGATGATCGGCTTCGCCTGGGCGAGGACGTCGACCTTCGGCAGGGCGGCCTCCCTCAGGTTCCGCTTGGAGATCCCGAGGACCTCGACCTGGACGGGCTCGCCCAGGTCCTTGTGGCCGCTCACGTAGCGGCCCACGACGCCGCCCAGGTTCAGGATGTGGAGCTTGTCGCCCGCGGCGATCCGGTAAGGCGCGTACCCCACGAACCCGCGGAGCGCCTGTCGGCTGCCCAGCACGGCCGCGATGACATCGCCCTTCCGGATGCTGACCCGGTCGCCGCCGACAAGCTCGATCTCCGGGTAGAGCGGATTCTCCGTGAGCGCGCGGACGACGACCAGCTGTCCCGCCTCCGCGGCGCCCGTGCGATGGACCTCGACCGGGCCGGCGAGCTTGAGGGGGCTTGTGACCGACGCGAACCTGCCGATTTCGATCTTCACTTCGACTCCGCTCCTTTCGCCAGCTCCGTGGCCCTCGCCTCGACGAGCCCAGGCGCGGTCCCGCCCGGGGACTTCTTCCCCTCGACCGACGCCTTCGGCGTGAGGAGGGCGTAGACGTCGTCCCCGAACGTCTCCGAGTACTGGCGCAGCTCGGAGATCTTCATGTGGACCGGCGACGCGTTTTTCTCGGCGCAGTGCTTCATGAGCCGGGCGATCGCGCCGTGCGCCTCGCGGAACGGCATGCCGCGCCCGGCCAGGTACTCCGCGAGGTCGGTGGCGAGCATCTGCGGATCGCTCGCGCCCAGGAGCATCCTCTGGACGGCGACCTTCATGCCGTCGATCGCGAGCCGGATGGCGTTGAGCGAGAGCCGCGCCGTCTCCGCCGCGGCGAAGACCGGCGGCTTCGTCTCCTGCAGGTCGCGGTTGTAGCCCAGGGGCAGCCCCTTGAGCGTGCCCAGCAGGTTGACGAGATGGCCCGTCACGCCCGAGGCCTTCCCGCGGACGAGCTCGATCATGTCCGGGTTTTTCTTCTGGGGCATGATGGACGAGCTCGTGCAGAGCTCGTCGGGCAGCTCGACGAAGCCGAACTCGGGCGTCGACCAGTAGATCAGGTCCTCGGCCATCTGCGAGAGGTGGGACATGAGGATCGCGCACGCGGAGACGAACTCGACGGCGTAGTCGCGATCGCTCACCGCATCGATCGAGTTCGTGAAGGCCCGGTCGAAGCCGAGCTCCTTCGCGGTGACCGCCGGGTCGATGGGGAGGGACGTCCCGGCCATGGCGCAGGCGCCGAGGGGCGAGACGTTCGCCCGCTTGAGGGTGTCCTCGAACCGCCCCGCGTCCCGCTCGAGGCGGTCGTGGTAGCAGAGGAGGACGTGGCCAAGCACGATCGGCTGGGCGTGCTGGAGATGGGTGATCCCCGGGAAGATCGTCCCGGCATGCTCCTTGGCCCTCGCGGCCAGCGAGGCCCGGAGCGCGGCGATTTCCTGGAGGATCTCCTCCCCGGCCTTCCGCGTCCAGAGGCGAAGGTCGAGCGTTACCTGGTCGTTCCGGCTCCGCGCGGTGTGGAGCCGCGCGCCGATCGAGCCGACGAGCTCGATGAGGCGCTTCTCCACGTTCATGTGGACGTCCTCGTTCGTCACGGTGAGCTCGAACTTCCCGGTGTCCCATTCGTGGAGGATCTGCTCGAGGCCGCCGACGATCCCGATCAGCTCCTGCTCGGTGAGGAGGCCCTGGTGGTGGAGCATCTTTGCGTGGGCGATGGAGCCCCGGATGTCGTGCACGACGAGGTTGAGGTCGGCGTCGATCGACGCGACGAACTTCGCCGCGAACTCGTCCGCCGGCTTCGAGAACCGTTCCCTGATGAGCTGAGACATTCAAGCAACCCTAAATTTCACCACGGAGACACAGGGTCCACGGAGAAGAGGATCCTCCGGAGCAGGCGAGGACGATCTTCTTCGTCATGCCGTGTCCTTCTTATGGGTTTTCAGGTCCATGATCCGCTTGGCGAGCCTGCGGGCGGGGACGCCCTCCTTGACGACGAGGAGGAGGGTGTCGTCGCCCGCGACGGTGCCCACGACCTCGGGCCAGCTCATGCGGTCGAGCGCGAGCCCGACCGGCGAGGCCTCGCCGGGGTCGGTCTTGACGACGAGGAGGTTCCCGGAGCACTCGATCTTCCGGACGAGGCGGGCGAGGATGGCGCTCGCCTTCATGTGGTGTGACGGCGAGACCGACTCGAGCGGCGCGTAGCGGTAGTGCGCGCCGTCCTCGCTCGTCTTCACGAGCCCGAGCTCCTTGATGTCGCGCGAGAGCGTGGCCTGGTCGGCCCCGATCCCGCGGGCCTTGAGGAGCTCCTTGATCTCGGACTGGGTCGCCACCGCGTGCTTCGCGATCACGTCCAGCATGGCCTTCTGCCGGTCCGACTTGGTGCTCATAATTATGCAGTAATAGTACACATTTATGCAGACGGGTCAAGGAAAAAGCGGGGGCGGGGGGCGGCCGTCAGGCCGACGCGAGGTCCACGCGGATGCCCTCGTTGGTGCACTTCCGGATGAAGTCGTCCTTGTCGACCGCCTTGATGTAGCACTCCTTGGCGTCGGCGAGCTTGGCCTTGATGAGCTTGAGGAGGGCGTCGTTCAGGAGGACCATGCCGGACTTGGCGCCCGTCTGCATGACGGAGGCGATCTGGTAGGTCTTGGCCTCGCGGATGTTCGAGGCCACGGGCTGCGTGACGAAGAGGGTCTCGAGGGCGGCGATGCGGCCGCCGCCGGTCTTCTTGACCAGCGTCTGCGAGATCACCGCCTTGAGCGAGGAGGCGAGCATCATCCGGATCTGGTCCTGCTCGTTGGCGGGGAACTGGTTGATCAGGCGGTCGACCGTCGAGGGCGCGGTATTGGTGTGGAGCGTGCCGAAGACGAGGTGGCCCGTCTCGGCCGTCTCGATCGCGATCCGCGTCGTCTCCAGGTCCCGCATCTCGCCGACCAGCACGATGTCCGGGTCCTCGCGGAGCGCCGCGCGGAGGGCGTTCGCGAAGCTCTTCGTGTGCGCGTGCACCTCGCGCTGGTTGATGAGGCATTTCTTGTTGTTGTGAACG
>JBGPCZ010000034.1:0-41214 GCA_041482015.1 Planctomycetota bacterium
CAAGGTCCGCGCTTATGATCTCGACGGGAAGCTCCTGTGGTGGCTCGCGGGGATGTCGGGCATCACGATCGCGACGCCGTTCGCCGAGGGCGATCTGCTCTACGTGACCTCCGGCTACGTCGGGAGCCCGCTCCGGCCGATCTACGCGATCAAGCCGGGCGGCGAGGGCGACCTCTCCCTCGCGAAGGACGCGACCTCGGGCGCGTCCATCGCGTGGTGCGACTGGCGGGCGGCGCCGTACAACCCGAGCACGCTGCTCTACCAGGGCCGGCTCACGGTCCTCCTCGACCGCGGCGCGCTCTCGGCCTACGACGCGAAGACCGGGAAGCCGCTCTTCGAGCGCGAAAAGATCCCCGACGGCCGCGGCTTCAGCGCCTCCCCATGGGCGGCGCAGGGGAAGATCTACGCGTTGAACGAGGACGGCGTGACGTTCGTCTTCAAGGCGGGCGACACGTTCGAGCTTCTCCACTCGAACCGGCTGGCCGACGATGACATGGGCATGGCCACGCCGGCGATCGCGGGCGACCGGCTCGTCCTTCGCACCTCCGCGCGGATCTACTGCATTCGCGCCGCCGCGAAGTGAGGCCCCCGGCCCTGCTCCTGATCCTGGCGTGCTCTGGGTGCACCGGGCCGGCCAGGAGCCCGACGGAGGAGAGGATCCGTTACCTTCGGCCCGCGCAGGGCGGGTTCGTCACCGAGTGCGAGTTCACGATCCGCCGGGGGGACGACGGCTGGTCCATCGCCAGCGTCACGGGTCGCGGCAAAGCGACGATGACCGTCAACGCGCGGTACGGCCCCGACGAACGTCTGACTGGGGCCGACGTGACGCTTGTCTCCGGCGAACGTCGGCTGAGTGCGACCGCACCGCTTTCGGAGGTCCCGCCGGGCATCATCGTCACCTCCGCGCCGGACTGGACCGACACGCTCCTGCTCTGCCGCCGGTACGATCGCGTGAAGGGAGGCCTGCAGTCCTTCACCGGCCTGTGGATCCATCCCGAGCAGCCGACGCAGCGATTGACGTTCACCGTCGAGAAGGCGGGGAGCGACGGGATGGAGCACGAAGGCACAAGAATCGCGCTCGACCGGCTCACCCTTCGATTGCGGGGCAACAGCGGCTACGTGGCGTGGGCGGACGCGGCTGGCCGGATGATCAAGCTGGCGCCGCTTCCCTTCAAGGAGAAGGACGGCCTGGTCCTGGAAGGGTTCGAGGTTCCGGCGGCGGGCCTGAGGCCGCCGCGCTGAACCCGCGGATTCGCGTCTCCATCCGCCCGGCCGGTGTCATAATTCCAGCACATGTTCGGGCAGACCCATGCGGGGCTGGGGTGGGTGATCGGCATGGCCGCGCCGACCTCGGACCGCCGGCTCAGGATCTGGTGCACGGCGGCTGCTATCCTGCCGGACGTCGACGCGCTCGCGATGCTGGCCGGGCCCGACAATTACACCAAGTACCACCACACCTTTGGACACAACATCTTCACGGGCATGATCTGCGTCGCCGCGGCGGCCTGGTATTTCCGAAACGCGTCCAACCGCGCGTGGCTGGCGGCCATCGCCCTCGTCGCAATCTGCTTCGCGTCCCACATCCTCACCGACATGAAGCTCTCGGGATGGGAACTCCATCTCCTCTGGCCGGTCAACAAGGTCAAGGGTTTCGAGTTCCACCCGAACCTGCAGCTGGGACACCCCGTCAACTTCGTGCTCGTCTCTGTCTTCATGATCGCGCCGTGGGCACTCGCGCCCTGGAAGGGCGTCAGCCCGCTCGAGATCATCAGCCCCCGCCTCGACCACCTGGTCTTGAATCTCTTCCGGAAAAGGAACCGGAACTGCGCCTCCTGCGGGCGGCCGTGCAACAACCGGTGCGAGACGTGCACGCGACCCGTCTGCCTCCGCCACGGCAGGATCGGCTGGCGTTTCCGCGTGACGTGCCCGGCGTGCGCGGCCGGACCGGCGCGGAAGAAGGCGGCGGACGGGATCGAAGACTACCTGGACCGCGAGCTCGGCTTCATCCGCGACCGGGAGGCGGTCCGGGTGGATCCCGAGTTCGCCGGCTTTCTCGACGTGAAGCTCACCGCCGGCCTGAAGCGGCTCGATGCCGTGCCGAGAACGCACGCTCTCTGGCAGGGGAGCGACGGCCGGCCGACCCTCGCGAAAGTGGTCGACCTCTGCCGGCACCTGCTTCACGAAACCCCCGACGACGAGGAGGCGCGCTGGGTGCTCTTCGCCGACAGCGTCCGCTGCTGCAGCGCCGACTTCTCCGCCATCGAACCGCTGGTCCTCCGCGACTTCGCGTCGCTCCACTGGCTCGTCGCGGCGGCCCGCTGGAACTTCGTGCTCTCGGGAGTCGACCCGGTGGTCGCGCTGAAGGGATCCTTTGAAAGCCTTGGGAAGACGGTGGGCTCTCTCGGAAACGTGCTTCAAGAGCTGGTCAACGATCCAGACCGCCGGACGAAGGAGGCCGCGGGCCGGTGTCTCGATCTCCTGCACGGAAAGAATCCGTTCAAGTCCTCCGAGCGTTCAGTTCCATAGGATGATCCCGATCGCCCTCGCGTGCCTGGCCTTCCTCGCCGACGATGCCGAGATCGCCAAGTTCCTCACGGAAAAAGGCGCGAAGGTGGTCGAGTCGAACGGCGTCGCGACCTCTCTCGACGCCGCGGATTGCTCGAAGTGGACGGACGAGGACTTCCGCCAGCTCGGACGGCTCACCCGCCTCAAGAGCCTTTCGCTCGGGGCCGGCCTGAACGACCAGACCCTGGCCCTCCTCGCCGGCCTCTCCGAGCTCGAATCCTTCCAGACCAACCTGAGCCAGGTCACGGACGAGGGGGTCAAACTGTTCCTGCCCCTCGGCAAGTTGAAAATTCTGAAGTTCTTCCATCCGGGAAAATCGTTCACCGGGGCGGGGCTGGCCCACCTGGCCGCACATCCCGCGCTGGAACGGCTCACGGTCGCGGGCTCGCTCTCGTTCGGCGACGAGGGGATGGCCGCCGTCGGCAAGCTGGCCCGCCTCAAGGAGTTCCGCTCCTGGCACGCGGGCCAGACCCTCGAGGGCGTCAAGAACCTCCGGGAACTCAAGAATCTCAAGAGCCTCACCCTCGGCCAGCGCCTCGCCTACAAGCCGCCGACCACTCTTTCGAACGAGACGATCGCCGTGCTCGTGGAGTTGAAGTCTCTCGAGTCCCTGCAGCTCGAGGAAGCCCGCTTGAACGTCGACGTGCTGATCCAGCTCAAGCAGCTCCCGGAGTTGAAGAAGCTGATCCTGGAGGGGATCGACATGCCCGAAGCCGACGTCGAGCGACTCCGGAAGGAACTGCCCAAGACCGACATCAAATGGACGAAGCCGAACGACATCTACATGAAGCGGATCGCGGCTCTCTTCAACCCTTGATCGCCTCGAGAACCTTGGCCGGGTGGACCGCCGCCTCCGGCACTCGCGCCCAGTGCTTCTTCACCGTGCCGTCGGGGCCGATCCACACGGTCGACCGGATCACGCCGATCGTCTTCTTTCCGTACATCATCTTCTCGCCGTACGCGCCGTAGGCCTTCATGACCTTGCGGTCGGGGTCGCAGAGCAGCGGGAAGTTGAGCTTGAACTTCGCGATGAAGTCGCGGTGCGACTCCGCATCGTCCGCGGAGACGCCCAGCACGGCGACGCCGAGCTTTTGCAGGTCCTTGTTGAAGTCGCGGAACCCGCAGGCCTCTTTCGTACAGCCGGGCGTGTCATCCTTGGGATAGAAGTAGAGCACGACGTCCCGACCTTTGAAGTCCGCGAGCGAGACCGTGTTCCCGCCCGCGTCCTCGAGCGAAAACTCGGGCGCCTTCTTCCCTTCCGCGATCTTCCCCATGGTCATCCCTCCGAAGGGGAGACAGTATAACAAGCCGCGCGCCCCTCAATGTATGATGGGCGCGTGGAAATCAGACGACGCGACTTCCTGGGCGCCGCGGCCGCCATGGCGGCCGGGGGCTGCGTCGCCGGCGGATCCCCAAAGGATGACCCGGCCGCGATCCCGATCGTCGACACGCACCAGCACCTCTGGGACCTCGACAAATTCACGCTGCCGTGGCTCCAGGGCCGCGGGCCGCTCGCGAAGAGCCACCGGCTCAAGGACTACCTCGAGGCCTTCCGTGGCTCGGGCATTGAGAAGGCCGTCTACATGGAGGTCGACGTCGCCGCCGACCAGAAGGTCGCCGAGGCGGAGTACATCCTCTCGCTTTGCGAGGACCCGGGCGCCCCGACGCGCGGGGCGGTGATCGGCGGCCACCCGGCGGACGACGGCTTCGCCGCGTACCTCGAGCGCTTCAAGGGGAACCGGCGGGTCAAAGGGGTCCGCCAGGTCCTGTTCAACGGCGGCGCGCTCGCCCCCGCGTTCGTCCGCGGAATCCGCCTCCTCGGCGAGCGCGGCCTCACCTTCGATCTCTGCGTGCCGCCCGGCGACCTCGGCGACGCCGCGAAGCTCGTCGACCTCTGCCCCGGCACGCGCTTCATCCTCGACCACTGCGGGAACGCCGACCCCAAGGCGTTCCTGAAGTCGCCCGCCGAGAAGCCGGGCCACGACGCCGATGCGTGGCGACGGTCGATCGACAATCTCGCGGGCCGGAAGAGCGTGATCTGCAAGATCTCGGGGATCGTGGCGCGCGCGCCCAAACCCTCGTGGGGCCCGGAGCACCTCGCGCCGATCGTCGACGCGTGCCTCGACGCGTTCGGCCCCGACCGCGTCGTCTTCGGGAGCGACTGGCCCGTCTGCACCATGGGCGCGCCGGGAGCCGAGTGGGTCGCCGCCCTCCGGGAGATCATCCGCCGGCGCCCGGTCGCAGACCAGCGAAACCTGCTCCACGACAACGCCATCCGCTTCTACGCGCTGGGGTAGGCCCAGCAAAAACAGACCGTCCGTTTTTGTCATTTGCAAAATGCGACGGTACGTTCTTGCCAACGCAAAAAGAGACGGTCTGTTTTTGCTACTTCTCCGCCTCGGCCTTCCACTTCTTGAGCCGGGGGAGGAGCGGATCCCCGGGAACGACGCGCTCCTCGAAGCGGCCGAACTCGGCCAGCGCCTCCCCCCGGCGCCCCTGGCGATGAAAGACCAGCCCCTTGGCCGCGTGGGCGTAGTAGGGCATCAATGCGTTGAGCGCGAGCGCACGGTCGGCCTGCGCCAGCGCCTCCTTCTCCTGCCCGAGCATCGCCAGCGCCAGCGCGAGGTTGCTGTAGACCGTCGGCCATCGCGGGTCGATCTTCCCCGCCGCGTCGAAGTCCGGAAGGCCCTTCGCCGGCTCGTCGAGCAGGATCCGTGCCACCCCGCGATTGATCCACGCCCCGAGCGACTGGGGGTCGATCTCCACCGCGACCGTGCAGTCCTCCAGCGCCTCGCGGAACTTTCCGATCTTCACCCGCGCCCACCCGCGATCGACCCGCACGCGCGAATCCTTTGGATCGAGCTCGATCGCGCGATCGAGGTCCGGCATCGCCTCGGCGTCCTTTCCCTCGATCACGCGGAGGCCGCCCCTGCCCGCGTACGCCTTGAACGACTTCGGGTCGAACTCGATCGCGCGGGTGAAATCCTTGAGCGCCTCGTCCCACAGGGCCGCGTCCATCCGGGCCGCCCCCCGCTCCGCCCACGCGGCGGCGTTCCGCGGCTGGGCCTCGAGGAGGCGCGTCTGCTCCTCGATCCGGTCCCCGGGGAGCTTGAAGAGGTCGTCGGAGACCTCCCCTCCCGGACCCCACTCGTCGTAGATTTCCACGAACGCGGACTCGCCCTTGGACTTCCGCCGGAGCGGCCGGAGCGTGAACGGATCGTACGTCAGCTCGATCTCCTCATCGAAAACCTTGAAGAGGATCGTCCCTCTCCCGGCGGACCCGAAGCGCGCCTCCTGGACGAGCGCGTGCTCGCCCCACTTCACCGTCGCACGGGCCAGGTCCTCCTCGAACCGCCCGGGGTGCACGCCGATCCGCACGAGCCAGATCGTGAGGCCTTCACGGAAGCTCCCAGGAGCATCGGTGGTGGCCCGTTGGAGGGAGGTCCAGACCCGCTTGCCGTTGCAGACGAGCGCGCCCTCTTTCCAATACCGGCCCGGATTCACTTGCAGGCTCACCTGGTTTCCACCCTTGAAGGTGACGTGGGCCGAACTCCGCTCCTCCTCTCCCGCCGGGGTGACCTCCATGACCCGGACCCTGACCTTCGCGGACTTCAGGCGGAGGAGCCTCTGCTCGATCCGCTGGATCGTCCCCGCGGGCGTGAGCTCCTCGAGCAGCGCCTTCGCGCGCGACGCGGCCTCGGCATCGCCGCCCTTCGCGGCCTTCTCGAGCTCCGGCACCACCGCCTCGCCCATCTCGCGCAGCTTCTGCGTCGCCTCCTCCCGCTCCTCCACCTTCTCGGAGCGGAGCTTTTCGACGAGCCGGGACGCGTCGTCCTGGGAACCGACGGCGAGGAACCAGAGAAGTATCGACATGTGCCGTGATTATACCGTCGTGGCGGAATCTATCGACGCGGGAAGAGGAACTGGAGGAACCCGGGCATCCAGGGAGGCCGGCTCTGCCAGCACCAGACGTACGCCACGAGGAGGCCGACCTGCGCGAGGAGGATCAGCCAGAACACCGCCTGGAACGAGCGCTTCGACGTCTTGTGTCGAAAGAGGATTTGGGACACGAACGCCGCGGGCGTGCCGCCCACGAACGCGAGCAGGTGAAGGACCGATTCGGGGACCCGGAGACGCCGGCCGCCGGCGACCGCCTTGTCGTATCCATAGAGAATCAGCGTGGCCGCGTTCACCCCGGCCAGGAACCCAAAAATCCAGGGGATGGAGGCGTAGACTCCCCCGACCGTCCCCATCGTGATGATGATGAGCGCGACCAGTAAGAAGGTCCCGGAGGGGGAGGCGGCGACGGCACCCGGTTTCACCCCCTTGGCGGCGCGCCCCTTCGCGGTCTGGACGACGTCGCACGTCACCTGCTGTCCCGGTGTCAGCGCCACCCGGCCTTCGACGTCGCTGATATGGACGAAGACGTCGTCCCCCCCGTCCCGGAATCGGATGAACCCGAAGCCTCTCTCCGCGTCGAACTTCACGACGATCCCGTTCATCGACATGGGAGAAGTCTAGGAATCGCCGGAGTAGCCGGCAAAAGAAGTTTCGCCCCGCCCTTGATTCAGTCCGACAATCGCCGGGCGATCTCGAGGTAGAGGGGCGGGCGGTCGGGACGAAGCGCGCAGGCGTCGTCGAACGCCCGTCTCGCACGGGCGGGATCGGAGAGCAGCGCCAGCTTGAGGCGCGCGTCCGCAGACCGGGGCGACTTCCGGATCGCCGCCTCGAACTGCTCGATCGACTCCCTGAACAATCCCTTCGCCGCGAGCGCGTTCGCGAGGTGGAGGTTGCCCATCCCGTGGTGCGGATAGAGAGCCGCGCGGCGCAGGCGCAGGAATTCGGCGGCAGGGTCGCCCTTCCCGGCCATTTCGCGGGCCTCGTCGAGGTTCCGCTCGTAGGCGCGCGCCTCGAGAAGGAATTCCGCGTCGGTCAGGCCGGGCCCCGAACGCACCGCCTCCCGGAGGAGCTCCTCTTCACGCGCTTCGTCCATCCCCGCTTCCGCGACGTTCCTCCACGCGGGGTGGCAGGACTTCGCGAGATCGAGAATCCGGCGGAGATTGGCGCGGCCGTCCGCCCGGCCGCCGATGCTCCGGATCTCCAGCCGCGGATCCGCATCGCGCAGCGGCGCGGCCCCCGCCGCCAGCGTCCGCAGTTCAGAAGGGGTGAGCGCGAGACGGGACCCGGTCTTCTCCGGCAGCCCCGGCGGAACCGTCCCGCCCACGAGACCGAGGACCAGGCGACGCGGCCCGAACGTCCCGATCCAGGCCGTTCCCTCGGGGAACGCCTCGAGGAACGCGGCGCACGTCGACGAGAGGTCCTCGGGGGAAAGGAGGAAACACGGGAGCCAGTGAACGAAGAGTCCGTTCGACGACAGGCGCCGCCGCGCGAGACCGTAGAACTCGCGGCTGAAGAGGTTTCCCGCGCCGACGACCGTCGGGAACACCATGTCGGTCACGACCAGGTCATACGGGAGGCGCGCGTCGCGCAGCAGCGTGCGCCCGTCGGCGTGATGGATACGCACGCCGTCCCGTTCCAGGACGTGTCCGTTGGCCTCCGCCAGGATGGTCCGATCGGCCTCGATCACGCCCGGACAGAGCTCGGCCACGTCCACCTCGGAGGCGCCGCTGCGGACGACGCTCGACAGGGTGATGCCCGTTCCGAGCCCGATCACAAGGGCGCGGCGGGGCGTGCGACCCAGGATCTCGCACGGCACGCGACCGAGCGTCGCCGGGATCCGCCGCCCCAGCGGAGAGGTATCCCCCTGGAATCCGCGGTCGATCCAGAGGATCTCCATCCCCGTCCGCGTGTCGCGCGTCACGGCCACCGTGGAGTCGAGCTCCGTGTGGACGAACGGGAGGACCGTGACGTCGAAGTCCGGCGCCATCGCCGAGGCGTCGGCGGTGTCCCGCACCGAGGGTCCCGCGGGGAGGATCGCGACGATGGCGAGGATCGCGGGCAGGACCGCGGTGAGCCGGAGCCGCGGACCGCGGGACGCGAGCGCGAGCAGCGCGTACCCGCACGCCACGAAGGCCAGGACCCGCGGGGCCTGCGGCATCCACGGGCCGACGATCCAGAGGACGAGGGGCGCGGCGGCGGAGCCCGCGTTGGAGGCCGCGCAGAGGAGGGCGACGGAGGACCGCTCCCGCTCCGCGCGGTCGAGCAGAAAGACGAACGCCGCCCCCGAAAAGAGCGCCGGGATCCCGACGAGCGCGAGGGACGTCGCGATCCGCGCCGCGGGGCTGAAGACGTCGGCCGCCAGGGGCGAAACCAGGACCGAGAGGGCGAGGCCGGAGGAGGCGAGCCCGAGCACGAGGTGGAGGCGCGGGGCGCTCCGCCGGGCGACGAGCGCGCCAATCGAGAGGCCCGCGATCTGTCCCGCGATCACGAGCGAGAACGTGGTCGCGTTCGACTCCCACGCGAACCCCAGCACGCGAAGCCAGAGGAACTCGGCCGCCAGCCCGAGACACCCGGTGGCGAAGGCCATCGCGAGCAGCGGCCGGCCCGGGCGTTCCGACGACGCGCGTTCCGCGGCCGGGGTTGAGAACGCCGACGGCCCGACGAGGAACGTGGAGAGCAGGACCATGCCGCCGAGGACGAGGCCGAGATGGTCGAGTGCGACGTGCGGCTGGACCGCCATTCCGGCGAGCACTCCGGCGATTGAGCCGAGCGCCCCCGCCGAGTAGAGCGCGCCCGCGGGCTGACGCCGCCACGCCGCGAGGCACGGGAGCACGGCTCCAAAGGGGAGGTGACCGAGCGCGAGCAGGCCGATGGCGAGGGTCCGCCGGAGGAGCGGCCAGCCTTCGAGGGCCCCGATCTGAAGAATGAGCCCGGGGAGCGCGACAAGCGCCAGCGCGCTCGAGAGGATCGTGGCGAGCAGGACCGGGCGCGGGCATCGCCGCGAAAGGAGCGCGCCCGAGAGGGCCGATCCGAGGGCGAGCCCGACCATCGCGGCCGAGAGGGTGAAGGCCGCGGCCGCCGTGGTGCCGCCCACGACCGCGCTCGCCAGGCGGTTCCAGGAGGCCTGGCCCGCCAGGCACGCGGCGCCCAGCAGGAACGCCAGGAATCGGCCCCGGTTTCCCATCCACCCTGTAATGCCGCGCCGGGTGGAAAACCGGGCCGCCCGCGCAAAAACGGACCGTCTCCTTTTGCTGCGCAAAAGGAGACGGTCTGTTTCTTCGTCTAGCGCAGTGGCCTTATTTGAGCGGCTTGATGCGGATGTTGCGGAAGGCCACGGGGCCGTGGTCGCCCTGGAGCATGATCGGGCCCGCCGGCTTCTCGTCCTCCCACGCGCTCGCGCGCGTCGGACCCGAGATCTCCGCGTTCTCGTGGATCACCTGCCCGTTGTGCGTCACCTTCACGAACGTCGCGTTCGCCGTCTTCTTGCCCGCCGCGTCGAACCGCGGCGCGCGGAAGACCACGTCAAAGGTCTGCCACTCGCCCGCCGGCTTCGAGGCGTTCACGCGCGGGGCGTGGCCGTCGTAGCCCTCGTTCCCCTTCCCCCGTGACGGGTCCCAGCGGTGGTAGATCCCGCCGCAGTCGCCGTACGTGACCGTCTCCTTGCCGAAGCTGTCGAGCACCTGGACCTCGTAGCGCCCCATGAAGTACACGCCCGAGTTCGAGCCCTTCGAGACCATGAACTCGGCGTGCAGCTCGCAATCGCCGAACTCGTCCGCCGTGAGGAGGTTCGCCGTGCGGCCGTCCTTGCCGTTCACGATCACGCCCTTGCCCTCCTTCCACGCCAGCTTCTTCCCGTCCGTGGGATCAAGCGACGCCTCGCCCGCGACGAGCCACGCGCCCGGCTTCTTCCACTTCTCAAGGCCGGTGTCGCCGATCAGCTCGAGGCCGTCATCGAACGCGAGAAAAATCCAAAGGGCGGCCGCCAGTCGCATCATGCCATCCTCCATCACCGCGAATACTTCGCGAGCGCGTCCGGGTTCAGCTTGATCCCCAGGCCCGGGCCCGTCGGGACGCGCAGCAGCCCCTCCGCGTCGAGCTTGAACGGCGGGTCGATGATCTCCTCGATGTACGGCACCCCCGTCTGGTACTCGACCCACTTGGCGACGGGCATGGCCGCGCTGAGCGCGAGGTCGGCCGCGACGCCGATGCCCGTGTTCCATCCGTGGGGGACGAGGAGCACGCCGTGATCATAGGCCATCCAGCCCATGCGGCGCCCCTCGCTCAACCCCCCGCACTTCGTCAGGTCGGGCTGGATGATGTCGAGCGCGCGCTGGGTGATGAACGGCTGGAACGTCTGGCGTCGGGTGAAGACTTCGCCGGACGCGATCAGGACGGGCGACGTCAGCCTCAGCTCCTTGAAGCCGTCGAGGTCGTCGGGCTTCAGCGCCTCCTCGAACCAGGTGACCTTGTAGTCGCCCAGCATCTTCGCGGTCTCGCGCGCCCACGAGACCCCGTGCGGCCAGAACTGCTCGCTCCCGCCCGCGTCGACCATCAGCTCGACGTCCTCGCCGACCGTGTCGCGCGCGGTCTTGATCAGCAGTTCGTCCAGCTTTCGGCTCACGCGCCCGAACGGCCGCCAGCCCATCTTGATCGCGCGGAACCCGCGCGAAAGCTGCGCCAGGAGCTTGTCGCGGAGGACCGGCGGATCGTCGAAGAGCATCGACGCGTACGGCTTGATGCGGTCGCGGTAGTTGCCCCCGAGAAGCCGTGAGACCGGCTGGTTGACCGCTTTCCCCATGAGGTCCCAGAGCGCAATGTCGACGCCGCTGATCGCGTGCTCCACCGGGCCGCCCCGTCCCTGCCAGAAGGTGGACTGCCGGAGCTTCTCGCTCACGCGCTCGGGCTCGAAGGCCGTCTCCCCGATCAGGTGGGGGCGCAGCAGGGCGAGGGACGCCTCGATGAGGGCGGCGCTGTTGAAGCAGCTTCCAATCCCCGTCAGCCCCTCGTCGGTCTTGATCTCGAGGAGCGTGTTCATCTGCTCGTCGGGGTCGGTCCCGCCCGGCCATCCCGTGTCGTGGGTGGCGCCGCGAAGCGCGATGGTGCGGACGTTGACGATCTTCATAGAAAGGCCCTAAGAGTGTAAGGAAAGGAGATAAGGGGAAGTAGGGGGAAAGGGGGATAAGAGTCTAAAGATCATCCCCATTTCTCCAACCATCCCCATTTCCCCTTCTCTTACACCGTCTCATTTTGTCCACTCGACGGGCTTGCCGATCTGCGTGATCACCTGGCCCTGGATCACGCGCGAGCCCCACGCCTGGCAGATGATGTAGCCGTCGTGCGGCGCGACCAGCTCGATCGGGGCCTCGTCGATGCGGTCGAAGTCGTGCAGCCACGCGAGCCGCTGGCCGCGCGTCACCTTCTGGCCGAGCTCGACGGTCGGCTCGAACACGCCTTCAAAGGGGGCCAGGAAATTCGAAGCCGGATCGGAGGTGTCAACCATGACCTGCTCGGCCGCCGGATAGTTCCGGTTGAGCGGCTCGCCTCGCAGCTGGCCCTGGCGGATCGCCGCGTTCACCACGCCCTGGCCGGACATCGAGACGCCGCCCGCCTGGACCGCGCGCCCCCACCCCATCTCGGTACCGACGGTGATCTTGCCGAGGTCCTCGGAGAGGCTCGTCAGAAGTCCGCGCGTCACGTTCTGGTAGACCATGATGAACTTCGTCCCGAAGCCGCGCGCGGCCTCCTCCATCGCCCGTCGCTGGGCCGCATCTTTCATGGAATGGATGTTCGCCGTCGCCGGGAACCGCGCAACCTCGCCGCCAGCGTGGATGTCGAGGCAGACGTGGACCGGCGGGAAGAGGAACCGCGTCACGAAGTCGGCGAGACGGTAGGTCACGCTCCCCTTGGCATCGCCGGGGAACGCGCGGTTCAGGTTCACTCCGTCGTCGGGCGTCTCGCGCCGGTTGGCCTTGAACGCCATCACGTTCAGGACCGGGACAAGGACGATCCGGCCGAGCACGTCCTCGATCTTGAGGTCGCGGACGAGGTGCTTGATCGCGACGGGACCCTCCATCTCGTCGCCGTGGGTGGAACCGATCGCGAGGATCCCGCGGCCGGGCTTCGCGTCGCGGCCCACGAGGACCGTCACCGGGATCAAGTGGTGCGCCCAGATGGAGGTGTGCTCCAGCTTGACGAAGTAGTCGTGCCTCCCGGGCGAGTCGAAATCCATCGTCTCGGGACTGACCATCGTCCGGGTCATGCGGTCGCCTCCTTTGGTTCCAGGTCCAGGGGCGTCACCGGATCCATGAAGAACCAGCAGAACGCCCCAATGAAATACGCCGCGGCAGAGATCGTGATGACGAGGTTCCAGTTGTTGTGGGTCCATTCCAGAACGTGGGGTGTGACCCACCCGGAAAGCGCCGCCCCCATGCAACTCATCATGTTCATGCATGCGGAGAGCGTGCCGGCATACCTTCCGCCCATGTCCATGCTCGCGCCCCAGCTCGGCGGCATCGCGAGGTCATTCGCGAAGCCGGCCAGGCCCATGACAACCATCGCCAGGACGGGATTCTCGATGCGGACCGAGAGCAGGAGGAAGCCGCACGATGCGAACATCCCTGTGCTGGCCATCAGTCGCCGGGCCCGGTTTGGACCGCCGATCCACCGGGCGAGCCGCGAAAGGAAGAAGCCGCAGAAGAGCGACCCCAATCCGGCGAAAAAGAGCGGGAATCCCGCCAGCATCGCGCCCTGGAACAGAACGACCTTCCGCCCCTCTTCCAGATAGGTCGGAAGCCAGGTAATGTAGAAAATTGCCCCGTAGGCGAGGAAGAAATACTGGCACCAGAGCATCCAGACGCTGCGCGAGGTGAGGAATCTCCTCCACGGCACGGGGCCCGTCTCCTCGGTCGATCTCCCTCCCGTCTTCGGAAGGAGGGCAAGTTCCCCCTCGTTGACTCCCGGATGCTGGCGGGGATCGTCGCGATACCAGCGGTAGAAAAGGATCGCCCACACCACCCCGACGACCGCGAACAGCTGGAAGGCGTGTCGCCACGATAAGTGTGCCTTGTCGAGCAGGAACCCCACCAGCAGCGGAGTGAACGCACCGCCCCACCGGGCGCTTAGCCAGAGCACTCCTTGGGCGCGCACCCGCTCGTGGGTCGGCAGCCAGGTGGTGAAGGACTTGGCGACGTTGGGGAAGCAGCCGGCCTCGCCCGCTCCGAAGAGCGCCTGCGACGCCACCAGCGAGCCGAGGTTCCAGACCCATCCCGTCGCCGCGGTGAAGAAGGACCAGCACAGCACGATCCGCATCAGGATTCTCCGCGGCCCGATCCGGTCCCCGAGCCATCCCCACGGGATCTCGAAGATTCCGTACATCCAGGCGAAGGCGATGAAGACATACCCCATCTGCACTTTCGTGAGGGCGAGGTCCTTCATGATGTAGGGCGTGGCCTTGGAGATGCAGACCCGGTCGATGTACGTGATGACCGCGAGCGTGACGGCAAATCCGACCACGCCGTAGCGGACCCGCGTGGGGGAGGTCACTTGGCGGTCACGTCGTAGACAAACAGGTTGTCCTGCTCGCGCAGGTACAGCAGCCCGCCCGCCACGACGGGGTGCGACCAGCTCGGGCCCGCGACCTGGGGGATCTGGAACGCGCCGTTGATCTTGAGCCCGTCCTTCGACGCGCCGATCAGCGCCATGACGCCGTCTTCGTACCGGAAGTAGAGCTGACCATCGGCGTAGACGACCGCCGCCGACTTCTTGCCGGGGCCCGGCAGGTCGCCGCCCCAAGCGGTCCGCCCCGTCTTCATCTCCAGGCAGAACGGTCGGCCGTCATTGTGGCCGTGCCCGCCGTAGATGTAGTCGCCGATCTTGACGAGGCCGCCGTGGTGGTTCTGGAGCCGGTTCCCCTTGATGAAGTAGACCTCCTCCGCCTTCACCTTGTCACCGTCGCGGGACAGCTTGAGCAGCGCCGCGCCGGTGTTGTAGCCCGAGGAGCAGAAGACGTGGTCCCCGTCCACGATCGGCGTGGGGATCGTCGCCGTGCCGTTCCCGATCCGGGGATATTTCCAGAGGAACGCGCCATCCTTCGCGGCGACCCCCACGCAACCCGTGCCCTGCCCCAGCATCTGCACGTACTGCCGGACGCCGGCCGCTTCTGAAATCATGATCGACGAGTACCCGAAGCCGTTCCCCGCGCCGCCGGGCACCGCACACTTCCAGGCGACTTCGCCCGTCTTGCGGTCGAGCGCGACCATCGTCGCGGCGTTGCCGCCGGGCGTGCAGACGACGCGCTCGCCGTCGACGAGGGGCGACTCGCAGTAGTTCCATCCGGGCTGCGATCCGCCGAAGTCCGACGTGAAGCTTTTCCTCCACAGCTCCTTGCCCGTATCCGCGGTCACGCAGACGAAGTCGCCCTGCGGGCCGATCGCGTAGACGCGCTCGCCGTCGAAGGTCGGCGTGCAGTGCGGGTCCTCGTTCCCCTTTTCGCGCACGACGGCGGCCCAGAGCTCGCGGCCGTCCTTCGCGTCGAGCGCGAGCAGGAGCTGCGCGCCCTTCCGCTTTCCCATCGTGTAGATCCGCCCGCCGGAGAGCGCGACGCTGGCGAGTCCCTTCCCGAGCCCCGAGGCCTTCCACGCGAGCGGCGGGCCGGCCGGCGCCCACTTCTGGAGCAGGCCCTTCTCCGTCGAGACCCCGTCCCGGTTCGGCCCGCGCCACTGCGGCCATTCCGGGGTCGCGACGGGCGTCGCGGCGGAGAGGACGAGCGGCAGGAAGACGGCGACCGAAAGGCGTGACAGGATCATTCCAGTTCCTCCTCCCCAATGGTACCAGAGTGGGGCGGGGGAAGTCTCAGGCGTGCGGCATCAACGGCCCATCTCGAACAAGCCGCGGATCTCCTCCGGCGCGAGGGCGCGCTTGTAGATCCGGACGTCGTCCAGGCTGCCGGTGAACTTGGCGTGGATGGTCCCCCAGCCCAGCAGGAGGGGCTCGCTCGATTTCGCGGGCGTGCCGGTGCGGATGCCCTCGCTGTCCATCACGCCGTCAAGATACAGGACCACCCTCGTGCCCTGCACGGTCGCACCGAAGTGGTGCCACTTGCCGATCTGCACGTCCTTCTGGGTCGTGAAGCTGACCACCGCCTGCGCGGCGTCGCTGTACTGCTGGAAGAGGACCTTCTCGTTGCCTCCGCCGACCCAGCAGCCGTAACTGCGCAGCCTCTCGTCGCCCTTCCCCACCATCCGCTGCCAGTCGCCACCCGCCGCCTTCTTGTTCAACCAGAAGGCCATCGTGATGTCGCCCACCAGGCGGAGATCCTCGGCATCGCCCACCGTCACGTGCGTCTGCCCGTCGAGGTCGAGTGCGCCGCCCAGCCTCCCCGTGATCCACGACGCCTTGCCGACGATCGTGCCCTTGTGGCCTCCCGCGACGTCCTCGACGGCCGCGCCGGCCCCCTCGTCGAGCGTGAACCACGCCACGAGGTCGGGATCGACCCGCACCGCCGGCGCCTCGGCAGCCCGCGCCTTGTCCAGCTCCTTCAGCTCGTCGTCCTTCGGCGGCCCCTTGCGCGTGGACGAGACCACCACCGCGCCGATCGAGAAGCCCTTCTGGTCCGTCATGATCCGCACGCGCTTCGGTCCCGGACCCGAATACTTCGGGAGCGGGAGCTCAAGCCACTCCCATCGCGTCGGCGCCTTGGGGGTCTTCGGATCGTGAGTGGGCTTGAGGCCGCGGATTCCCGAGACCTTCGCGAAGGCCGCGAGCCTCGCCCCGATGTCCGCGGAGTCGGGCTTCTTCGTCTTCGGGCTGGTCTCCATCAGCTCCGAGCCCTGCCAGAGGAAGCCGAGCACCTCCTGGCAGCAGCCTCCCGCCAGGATCCACGCGCGATAGGTCGCGCCGGGGAGGACGTAGAATTCGAACTCGGCCCAGTTCTGGTTCGCGAAGTTCGCGTCACTGTCCGCGTCCGACTCCAGCTTCCCCGCCTTGGTGAGTTTCAGCGACCCCTCGCGCTCGAAATCGGCCGGCGCGAAATAGTACTCGCGGCACGCGTCGCTGCGGCGCTCGATGCGGTCGATCGCCCGCTTCACCACCGGGGCCGCGAGGTAGTCCTTGCGGAGCGACTTGTACTTGTCGGCCGCGAGGCCGCGCGTCTTTATCGACCGGTACTCGCGCTCGGCGGAGTAGAAGAGCTCGCGCGCGCTCAGCTCCAATCCCTCGGCCCTGGGGATCCTCCCCTTCGCGGCCGGCGCCCACGCCCAGTACTTCGGCGCCACCGCGTCGAGCGTCGCACCCAGGAGAGCCTTCGCCGACTCGGTCTCCCCTTCCGAGAGGCAGAAGAGCGCGAGGAGCCGCGGCTCGGGCTTCTGCTTCCGCGGCAGCGCCGCGATCGACCCGGCGGTCGCCTCGCTCCACTCCGCGAACGCGATCTCCTTGGAGCCGAGCTCCGCGCGGTCGGCGTCAACCCCCAGCACGCGGCCCGCGAGCTTCCGGCCGTCGCGAAGCTCGACGGACATCCAGCCGGGCGGCTTCGCCACCGTCTCCTCGATCGCCCCCTTGACGAGCGCCTGGAGGGCCTTCACGTCCTCGACGTCGGCCTTCGATTCGGCGGCGCTGTCGGCCTCCTTGAGCGCGGCTCCGGCGCGCGCGAGATCGTCGAGCGCCCCCGCGTAGTCGCGCGCCGCAACCTTCGCCATCGCCTGCTCCCACCGGCCGAGGTACGCCTTCCCCTCCTCGCTCCGCGGCTTCGTCTCCACGGGAACCGCGGCCGTCGGGGAACCCGGGACGGGCTTGGCGGTGTCCTCGGCCTTCGCGGTCAACGCGGGCCCCGCCGCCTCCTCGATCTTCGCGATGAGAGTCGCGATCTCCCAGCCCCGCACGCGCCTGACGATCTCCTGGATCTCCTTCGTCTTGCCCTCGGTCGCAAGAGATTCCACCTTGGCCACCAGGTCGGCGTTCATCCCGCGCGCCTGGTCGAAGATCTGGCGGGAGCGTTTCGCGAGGGCGAGCGACCAGTCGGTCACGGCGAGGCGGCCGCCCGCATCCTCGAGCGCCTTCGTCGCCTGGCCGAAGGCTTCGCGCTTGAGCAACTCCTCGATCTCCTTCTCGACCTTGGCGAGCTCGGCGTTCACCTTCTCCGCCACCGTCGCCTTGATCGTCTCGATCTCCTTCTTCGCTTCCGTCGCGGAGGGTGTGCGCTCGAATTCCCAGACGACTTTCTCGTATTCCTTGATCTGTCCGCCGAGGTCGTCGGCGTGCTCGGCGGCGAACTTCCGCGCGGCCTTGAGGAGTTCCTGCTCGGGCGTGACGACCACGGGGGCGCGCTGTTTTTCCTTCTTGACCTCGACCGGAGGCGGGACCTCGGCGGGGAGAGGAGGGGCCGGCTCGTTCCGGCGGGAGAAGACCAGGACGAGGATCACGGCGAGCACGGCGACGACGCCGCCGCACGCGCCGAGGATCATCGGCAGGCGCGAGCGCACCGCCGGCGGCGCGACGGGCGGCGCCTGGGCCGGGACGGTGGGAATCTTCCGCGAGGTCGTGGCGGTCTTGAGGACGGTCGTGGATTTCTTCGTGACCCGGGTCCCGCGGAGCTGCGGGGCGCACTTGATGCAGACGACGCGGTCGCCGTCCTGGAAGGCCTTCCCCTTCTCGAAGTCATCCTCGCGCAGAAGGGTGCTGCACTTGTAGCAGTACGAAATCGACTTCCCCATGTGCTCGCCCGATGTAACCCGCCCGGGACGGGATTATACTCTAATAAAGGAACGTGTCCCGTTCGTCTTACATATTGACGCTTGGGAGAAGGTGCGGTACGACAAAATCCAGACTTGCCGTCCTGGGGCTGCTCCTGCTGACCGCGTGCGGCGCGGACGAGGCACCCGCCCCGGAGCCCGCCCCCATCAAGAAACCGCCCCCGCCCGTCGTCCGCCCGGTTCCCCCTCCGGCCCCCGCCGAACCGGTCGAGCCGCCACCGGTCGTCGTCGTCGAGAAGAGGAGGATGCCGGCGCCTCCGCCCGCGCCGCCGCCCGCCACGGCCCCGCGCAAGAAGCCGGCGTTCGTGCCCCCGGCCTATATGCCCATGTTCCAGGATCCGCAGCCCACGACCGGAAACTTCACGTTCCGCACGATGGATCATCTCAAGGCGTTCGTCATCATCAACGGCGAACGCTACAGCGACACCAGCTGCCTCTGGGGTTATTCGCTCGCCTACGACTTCGACCCGAAGATCGCCGTCCCCGAGTGGCCGCCGAAGGGGGCGGCCTTAGCGGGCGCGGCAACCGGGAAGGACGAGGCCGGCCGGAAGACTTCGACGATCGAGATCGCGATCGAGGGCGGCGTCTACGA
This sequence comes from Planctomycetota bacterium, assembly GCA_041482015.1. GTDB lineage: Bacteria > Planctomycetota > MHYJ01 > MHYJ01 > JACPRB01 > JACQFK01. The sequence goes on from JBGPCZ010000034.1 coordinate 18,802, forward strand.
TCTCGCCGGCCTGGAGCGGCTCAGGAAGGCCTACCCGCATCTCGCGCCGGGCGAACAGGTGCTCTACGTCAAGGCCGAGCTCCACGGGCAGTGCCGCCAGGGCGCGCTCCGGCTCAAGCTCGTCGGCGAGGACGGATCGTTCTACCGCTACACGAACTACAATCCCGTCCAGTCGATGGAGGACGAGACGGCGGCGATCTTTGCCCGGAGCATCTGGTTCCAGCGCGAAAAATCGGAGTGACGATCCGCCTCGGCTTCGACAACTACGCCGTGCGGGGGCTCCGCTGGAAGGCGCCGCGGCTCGTGGAGTATGCCGCCTCGCTCAAGGTCGACGTCCTCCTCCTCTCCGACCTCGACGTCCACGAAAGCCTGGGCGACGCCGCTCTCCGCGAGGTCAAGGCGCGCGCGGACGCGGCGGGGGTTGCGATCCACGTCGGCACCGGCAGCATCTGCCCCACGTCGTCGATGTTCGATGCGAGACGCGGGACGGCGGAGGAGCACCTGAGGACGACGATCCGGGTCGCCCGGGCGCTCGGCTCTCCCGTGGCCCGCTGTTTCCTCGGCCGCGGCGAGGACCGCGCGACGCACGGCGGCATCGGGACCCACATTCGGAACACGATCGCGACGTGCCGCGCGGTGCGGAGCTTCGCGATCGACAGTGGCGTGAAGATCGCCGTCGAGAACCACGCGGGGGACATGAGGGCGACTGAATTGGTAGCGCTGATCGAGGAGGCGGGCCGGGACTTTGTCGGCGCGACCATGGACTCGGGCAATGCGACGTGGACGCTGGAGGACCCGCTCGAGAGCCTTGAGACGCTGGCTCCCTATGCGCTGACGACGGGGATCCGCGATTCGATGGCCTGGGAGTCGGCCGGCGGGTTGACCGTCCAATGGGTCGCGATGGGCGACGGGCTCGTCGACTGGAAGGCGTACGTGAAGCGCTTCGACGAACTCTGCCCCGGGGTGCCGTTCGTCCTGGAGATCATCTCGGGCGGCCCGCGCGAGTTCCCGCGCCCCGAGCCCCCCCACCCCGGCTTCGCCCGCTTCGCCGCGATGGCCCAGCGCGGCCGGCCGTGTCCCGCGCCCGCAGATCCAGAAGACCCCGCCTTCCAGAAATCCGAGCTCGAGCGAAGCCTCCGCTATGTTCTCGATATGATAAAGTAAACGGTTTACTTTATCATGTAGAGGTGGGCTTCGTAGGGTTTGAAGTCGTCGTCGAACTTGCCGCCGGTCACGGAGATAATCCGGCCTTCGCCAAGGACCTCGGCCTTCGCCCCTCTGAGCTCCTTCACGGAAAACGAGCCCTTCACGGCCTGGTCGCGCATCGCGACCGCGAAGACGTACGTCGCTCCGCCGTGGCGCTTCACCATCACCGCGACGGGGGCGTCGGCGACCGAGCTCGTCACCATCGCGCCGTCCTTCACCGTCGCGCTGTTGAGGACCGGGGCCAGCTCCAGGACCTGCTTGTTGATCGCGGTCACGCCCTTCAGGAGTTCATCATCCTTCAGCAACGAGGCCTCGATGAAGTTCGGCTTGAACTGGTGGACGAAGTAGATCAGCCCGCGCGACCCGTGGATGAGCGACATCCAGACCTCGCTCCGGACCTGCGACGCGTTCGCCTTGACGTTCGGATTGTCGATCCGCGACGCCTCGATGCAGTTCCAGACCAGCTTCTCGTCGTTCGACCACTTGCGGAGCCGCTCGACCCCCTGCGGCACAAACTGCAACTTGCCCGTCACCGCCGGCTTGTCGTGGACGACGGGATAGATGTCGAACGAGCCGATGTCGCACCCTTTGAGATACTCGGCGTAGTCCTCGGGATGGTTGGTCCGCACCCCGCGGCCGACGTAGCCGTCCCACGCGACGCCCTGCCCCAGGTTGAGCAGGATTGGGCGCGTCGGGTCGGCCGCCTTGATCCGCTTGTAGTCCTCGACGATCTTCTCGGTCGCGATCGGCGGGCCGTATCCGCGGCCGGCCGGCATCGCCTGCGCGTTGTCCGGCTCGTCGCCGTGCATCCACGCGACGATCGTCTCGTCGTCCTTGCGCGACAGCGCAAACGCGTTCTGGTGGCAGACCAGCTTCATCCCCCCGGCCTTGAGCAAGTCCAGCTGCGCCGCATCCGGCCCCCGCCACACCGCCACGTACGTGTTGATCCCCGCGGCCTTGTACGCGGGGGCGTTCCGCGGCTCCTGGAGCCACACCGCGATCGGGAAGAACGCCGGGTCTTTCGAGGGACCGTGCGTCCACGCGTCATAGGCGCTCTTCTCCTGGGGAGAGAGAAGAAGGAGGACGAACGCTACCTTCCCAGCGAGTCCCGCCATGTTTTGAACTCCTTCATGACCTCCTCGCGCGAGCACTTCTCGCGATACACGACGCGCGCGCGATAACCGTACTCCTGGAGCACCTCGTACTTCGGGATGATGTACTGCCAGTCCCACGCCGGCTCGGTCGCCGACGGCGGCCCGCCCCCGCTCGGCGAGTGGGAAAAGCGGATCCCCTCGGTCCGGTCGAACATCAGGATGTAGATGTGGTTCCCGAAGAGGCCGTAGTAGAACGGGTCGCTGAACTTGAGCGGCGAGATGTTCTTGTAGAGCGTGTCGCGCGTGTCGGGCGTGAACTTGAGATCGAACGTGTCGTTCACGTGGCGGACGGTGCTCTCGTCGTCGTGCCGCTGCGTGCAGAGCTGCACCCAGCCCTTCTCGTCGCGGAAGTAGAGACTCTTGTTCTCCGGCTGGTTGATGTAGCTCGCCCAGAAGAGGCCGATGTAGCCGTTCTTGAAGCAGTGCTGGTGGGGCACGCACCGGTAGGTGAAATCGATGTAGTGGGGCGCGACCAGCTTGATCCGCGTCCAGCTCTCGAGGAAGAACGTCGGCGTCGCCGCCTGGTGGAGCTCCGCCTCGGTCTCCGAGATCCTTTTGAATTCGACCGGGAAGTTGCGCGGCTCGAAGAAGACCTTCGTGTCGCCCTTCAGGTCCTGGTCGCCGTCAAAGATGTGCTCGTGGTTGAGGCCGGTGATCGTGAAGAGCGACGACGTCGAGGTCTTGTGAAGGAGGCTGTGGACGCCGTTGTACCCCGTGCGGGGGTGCCCGTCGTACTTCTCGTTGTCCCCGATGACGGCCGTCAGGTCGCCGGCTTGAAACGTGTCGTGCCCCATCGCATCACTTTCCCTTCACCACCACCGGCTGGACCCAGGCCGACTCGTGATCGCCCGCCGAGTAGCCGTTCGGATGGAGCCGGCTCGAGACGATCGTCGCCCGGACGTAGAGCTCGTCCCCTTTGAACTCGTACGCCGACTCGGCCGCCTCCGACTCCATCAGGATGATCCCCGGCTCGCCCTTCGCCCGCGTCCCGAGGTAGCGCGTCGTGTAGCTCACGCCGGGCTCCCGCCGGATCTTCACGGCGAGGCTCCTGGGCCCCGCGACGACGTCCTCGAGGAACACGCCGCTGGACGCGTAGAAGTCCCCCGCCTGCATCGCCCGCACGATCGCGTCGGGCGCCAGCGACTCGGCGCGCACGACGATCCACCCGCGCCCGGGGTTCGAGACCGCCTGGTCCTTGTGGTAGTGGTGCGCGTCGTCGGTCGCGAGCGCGAGGAGCGGCGGCCCCCCGAGCTCCCCGAGCCGGATCGCGAGCGACGTGTCCCAGATCTTCTCCGTGCCCGGGTGGGCCGCGTCGCCGTAGTTCCTCACGCCCCGGTGGCCGTTGTAGACCTCGAAGTACCGCTCCCCGGTCACCCGCGCGAGGTCCTCGAGCGGGACGCCCCAGCCGAAGTTCGGGTGGTTCAGGTGGACCAGCACGGGCTTGCCGCACTTCGCCGCCTCCTCCTCCACCGCCTTGATCGTCCGCTCCAGCACGTCCCTGACGGATTCGCCGCCGGGCGGCTTGATCAGGTTCGCGTGGTTGATCGAGTTGTGGTGGATGGGCCGCTCGATCGTCTTGGGCTTGGCGGCAGGATCGTCGCTCTTCACCTTCTCCACGAACTTGTCGGTGATCTCCTCGCCCTTGATGAAGAGGAACTTGCCCTCCTCCTCGAACGCCGCGCGCAGCTCGTCGAGCCGCTGGAGCCGCATCTCCTTCTTCCCGTCCTTCTCGCGGATCTCGACCTTCTTCCCGAACCGTTCGACCAGCTTGTCGAGCCGCTCCTGGGTCAGCCGGCTTCCCTTGTCCTCGCTCACCTTGAACCACTTCTCGGACTCGGCGATGATGTTGTGGTCGGAGAGGACGAGGAACTGGTAGCCGTGCTCCTTGTACCACGCGGCGACCGTCTCGGGCGCGCCGTCGCCGTCGCTCCAGAGCGTGTGCGTGTGGGTGTTGCCGCGGAACCATTTCTTCTCGGCGGGCGCGCCGGCCGCGAGCATGAGCCCGAGGACGCTGAAGAATGTGACGACGAACATCGACCGGCCCCAGTCGCGCATGCTACTTCCCTCCGTGAACCAGCCGGCCGCCCTTCCAGGTTTCGAGGACCCGGGCCCGGTCCTTTCTCCGCTCGAAGACGACGACATCCGCGGGCGCCCCCGGCGACAGCCCGCGCTTCGCGGCGAGGCCGATCGCGTCGGCCGGCCGCGTCGAGGCCATCTCCCACGCCTCCGCCAGGTCGCAGAGGCCGGCCTTGACCAGGTGGTCGACGCCCTGGCGCAGCATCATGACCGAGCCCGCGAGAAGCTTCGGGTTGGACGCGAGGTGGAGCCTGCCTTCCCGGGTCAGCACGACCTTACCGCCGATGTGCGTCATATAGCGGCCGGGTTTGAGCCCCGACAGGTAGACCGCGTCGCTGGCGAGCATCGCGTTGGCGCCCTTCACGCGCATCACCACCTTGATGACCGAGTCGGGGAGGTGGAAACCGTCGGCAATGATACACGCGCGCAACGCGTCCTGCGCCAGCTGCTCCCAAATGTAGTTCGGGTGGCGCGGCAGCGTGAGATGCGCGCCGTTCCCGAGGTGCGTCGAGAAACTCGCGCCCGCCACGACCGCCTCGCGCACCTGCTCCGGGGTCGCCGCCGTGTGGCCGATCGAGACCGCGATCCCGTTCGCCACGCACGAGCGGATGAACGCGGCGGAGCCGGGGTACTCGGGAGACATCGTGATCAGCCGGATCCGCCCCTCCGCCTCCTCCTGCCAGCGCCGGACCAGCCGCCACTCGGGCGCGCGCACGAACCGTTTCTCGTGGGCCCCGCGCGGACCGTCCTCGCCAGAGATGAACGGCCCCTCGAGGTGGATCCCCGCGATCGCCGCCGACGCCTCGGGATCGGCGGCGCACGAGCGGGCGACGGCCCGCACCGACTCCTCGATCGCCGCGGGGCTGTTCGTGATGACCGTCGCGAGGTAGGAGGTGACCCCCTCCTTGTAGAGTTCGCGCGTCACGTCGCCGGGCAGGTCGGCCGGGACCGGCAACGTGTTGAAATCCAGCCCGCGGAACCCGTTCACCTGGAGGTCGACGAGCCCCGGGCCGACGAACGGGCCCTTCCGGCCGCGCTCCGCCCGCTCGATCATTCCGTCGCGAAAATGGAGCCGGATCCCCTCGCCCGTGCGGACGTCGATGCCCTGGACATGCGTCATAATTCCACCGGACGTCCTGACTTCGAGGCCTCGTACAGTCCCTGGATGAGCTGAACCGCGCGGCGCCCGTCCTCGCCGGTGACGAGCGGGGCGCGCTTCTCATCGATCGCCGCGAGCGCGTCCTCGAGCTGGAGCTTGTGGTGGAGGTGGTTCGACAGCTTCGGGTCGCTGACCCCCGCACTTGCCTTCAGCTCGCCCAGCTCCGGCTTCGCGACGCCGGGCACCGTCCAGTGGGCGATCGTCGCGCCGTCGAGCTTGATCGTCCCCTTCTCGCCGTACAGGTTGAGGCACGGCTGGAACCCCGGCTGGATGCTCGTCGACGCCATGATCGTCCCGAAGGCGCCGCTCCGGAAGTTCACGATCGCGAGCGCCAGATCTTCGGCTTCCATCGTGTGGGTCTGGGTGGCGCACCGGCCCATCACCGAACGCGCCGGCCCGGCGAACCAGAGCATGAGGTCGACCGCGTGGATCCCCTGGTTCATGATGGCGCCGCCGTCGGTCGCGATCTTTCCCCGCCAGTCGGCCGACTGGTAGTACTCCTGCGTACGGTAGTAGGGGCACGAGACTTCGATGAGCAGCAGCTTCCCGATCGCGCCCTCCTCCACCATTCTTTTGACCAGGCGGTTTTGTTCCTCGAAGCGGCGCTGCGAGACGACCGAAAGGGACACCCCCTTCTTGCGGGAGAGCTCCACCATGCGGTCGCACTCGGGGACCGTCATCGCCATCGGCTTCTCGACGATCACGTGCTTCCCCGCCTGGAGCGCCTCGATCGCGATCGACCCGTGGCTCCCGCTCGAGGTGACGATATCGACCACCTCGACCTCGCGGTCGCGGATCAGCTCGCGGTAGTCGGCCGTCCAGCGGCAGCCCTCGCGCTCTCCGAGCTTCTGCGCCTTCTCCTTCGAGCGCGAGAAGACGCCCGCGACGCGCGCGCGCGGGATTTCCTTGAGCGCGCGGAGGTGCTGGTCGGCAATCGAGCCGCTCCCGACGACGGCGATGGCGCGGGGCTTCATGAAAGGATCTTCTTGAGCCCCTCGAGCGTCTGCTCGGTGCCCTGCATCGCGGTGCCCCCCGGCGGCGTGTAGCGCGTCTCGAGCGTGTAGAGCCCCTTGTAGCCGTCGCGCTCCAGGGCCTGGATCTGCTCCCGCAGCGGCGTCTTCCCCTTCCCGATCGGAACGCACGACGGCTTCCCGTCCGCGCCCATCACGGAGTCCTTGAGGTGGACGTGCGCGAACAGTCCTTTTACTTTCTCGTACCCCTCGGGGTAGCACGAGCGGCCGCCGTAGTTCTCGTTCCCGGGATCCCAGAGGACCCGCATCGCGGGCGACCCGACCTGCCGGACGATCTCCGCGACCTCTTCCGCGTAGCCGCCGTTGCACGCGGTCTCGTTCTCCTGCATGAGAAGGACCTTCTCCTTCTCGGCCACCGCCGCGGCCTTCTTGAGATGGCCGACGATTTCGGGAAAATGCTTCCGCGGCTCCTTCTCGCGCCAGAAGGAGAAGACGCGGATCTTGTCGGTCTTCAGCTTCTTCGCGATCGCGATCGCGCGCGGAAGCTTGTTCATATGGGTCGCAAGGTCCTCCTCCTTGTTGCCGAAGAGGTCGCCCGACTGGACGGGCCGCGCCGGGTCGAGCGCGCATTTGAACAGCGGCGAGGCGATCGCCGAGACCTTGAGGCCACGCTTCTCGATCTCCGCCTTCGCGCGGTCGACCTGCGCGTCGTCGAGGTTGGAGACGTTGACGCCGTCGACCATGCGGACTTCGACGTGCTTGAACCCGTTCTTGACGGCCCAGTCGAGGGCCTCGGTGAATTTGTCCGACACTTCGTCGGTCAGGACGCTCAGTCGATCGAGGATCATCGGCTCACCCCCAGGCCGACTACTATACGGAGCGGCCGGGCGGGCGGGCAATCGTTTGTAACCGCACGCCCGTTCCCCTTCTGCTATCCTCCCAGAGGAGACCCGGGATTCGAGGGGGGCACGGGTGATGACGATCTTCATCTCCCCATCCCCGTTCATCTCCAGATCTCCTTCGGAATAGGGATGGCAAGCGATCGCGACCTCCTCGTGGCAAAGCTCTGCGTCGAACGCGGCTACGCGTCGATGGCGCAGGTCGAAGAATGCCTGCGCGAGGCCTCCTCCACCGGGCAGACGATGCGGCCGCTCGAAGCCGTGCTCCGCCACCGCGGCTACATCTCGGAGGACCTCTACCGCGAGATCTCCAGCTCCCACCGCCGGCCCGCCCCCAAGACGTGCCCCGCCTGCGCCACGCCGTACACGGGCGACCTTTGCCCGAAATGCGTCGCTGAGTTCGCCACGGCGGAATCGACCTCGCCGGACTCCTCGCGACCGGGAAGGGACAAGACCGCCATCCTCGCGCCCGACGTCATCGCCGCCGCCGCCGATCCGAAGAACCGCTTCGGCAAGTACGTCCTGGTGCGCGAACTGGGCGCGGGGGGAATGGGCGTCGTCTTCAAGGCGTGGCAGTCCGACCTCCGGCGATTCGTCGCCCTGAAGTTCATCCGCGGCGTGGAGGCGCGGGAGGACCTCGAACGCTTCCTCCGCGAGGCGCAGCTCGCGGCCACGCTCTCCCATCCCGGCATCGCGCCCATCTACGAGATCGGGGAGAACGACGGAAAGCATTTCTTCGCGATGCAGTATGTCGAGGGCCAGACGTTCGACCGCCTCATCGCGTCTCCCGAAAAGCCGCCCGTGCGGAAGCTCGTCGAGATCCTCCTCCAGGCCGCCGAGGCCGTCGAGTTCGCCCACGAGCATGGGGTGATCCACCGCGATCTCAAGCCTCAGAATATCATGGTCGACCCCAAGGGCCGCGCGTACGTCATGGACTTCGGGCTCGCCAAATCGGTGCGGACCGGCTCCAGCCTCACCGGCTCCAGCCTCACCGGCTCCGGGTTCGCGGTCGGCACTCCGTCGTACATGGCGCCCGAGCAGGCCCAAGGGGAACAGGCCCGGATCGGGCCGGGGAGCGACGTCTACGGGCTGGGCGCGATCCTCTACCAGATGGGCGCGGGGCGCGCTCCCTTCGAGGGCGAGAACGCCCTCCAGGTCCTGGTCGACGTCGTGAACCAGGATCCTGTGCCGCCCCGCCGCCACAACCCCCGGTTCCACCCCGAGCTCGAGACGGTCGCGCTCAAGGCGCTCGAGAAGGATCCCGGCCGCCGCTTTCCCAGCGCCGCCGAGTTCGCCGCGGATCTCCGCCGCTGGCTGGACGGCGAGCCCGTCCACGCCCGTCCCTCCGGCACGCTCTCGAGGATGGTCCGGCGGATCCGGAAGCACAAGGCGGTCTCGCTCGGGACCGTGGCCCTCTTCCTCGGACTGGCGATCGGCGGCGGTTCGCTCGCCCTCCGCCATCGCGAGAAGAGCGCGCGCCAGCGCGCGATCCCGTACTACGAGGAGGCCGAGAGCGCCTACGCCGAGGCCGACCGCATCCGGTTCCTGTCCACCGCCGTGCTCCACCAGTACCGTGTCCTGCTCGAGAAGGCGGAGCTCAGCGACACCGAGGCGCTCCGTCTCGACCCGGGCTTTGCCGACGCCCACTTCCTGCTCGGCCAGGTCATCCGCCGGCGCGACCCGAACGACACGCGGGCGCTCGACGAGTACACCCTGGCCCTCGAGCTCGAGAAGGGCCACGTCCGGGCGCGCATCGAGCGGGCCCTCTGGCGCCTCGCGGCGTTCTCAAGCCGCTACGGCCCGGACAGCATTTCCCGCCGCACCGACACCCGGACCCCACAGCTCTTCCTCCGCCCCAAGGACTCCGGGTTCGAGTCGAAGCGGGCCGAGATCCTGGCGGACCTGGAGGAGGCCGGGCGGCTCAGCGCGCGCGAGTTCGAGAAGGCGCTCCTCGAGGGCGCGGTCGAGTACGTCTCGTGGCGGCCCGGGGAGACGGCGCGGCTCGACCGGGCCGAGGCGCGGCTCGCCCGCGCGGCGGAGCTCTCCCCCAACTCGGCCCACGTCCCGCTCCTTCGCGCCGCCGTCCGGCAGGCCCGCGGGGATCCGAAGGGCGCGGCCGCCCTCGTGGCCGACGCGGTGCGGCTCGCGCCGAACGACAACGTGCTCCTCTACAACGCGACCATGTTCCTGCTCATGGGCGGCCGGGCCGACGAGGCGCTGGCGGCGGCCGACCGCGCGATCCAGATGGCCGCTCCGAACGCGCGCCTCCACAACGTTCGCGGCAACGTCCGGTTCGACAAGGGCGACTCGCAGGGAGCGCTCGACGATTTCGCCGAGGCGATCCGCCTCGAGCCGGGCGGCGCGGTCCCGTACTCGAACGCGGGGTACGTCCTCTACGCCAACGGCCGATACCCCGAGGCGCTCAAGGCGTACGAGGACGCGCTCCAACGCAGCCCCGGGACGCCCGACTACCTCGAGGCGCACGCGGCGGTGCTCGCGGCCCTGAACCGCCTCGAGGAGGCCGAGGCGGACCTCGACCGCGTGATCGCGGCCCGTCCCGACGGCCCCGCCTACTCGAACCGCGGCGCCATGCGGTCGAAGCGCGGGCGGTACGCCGAAGCGTTCGAGGACTACGAGCGCGCGCTGAAGCTCGCCCCGAATGACGCGGGCGTCCCCTACAACCTCGGCCTCCTGCGCCTGAGGGAGGGGAAGCCGGCCGACGCGATCGCGCCGTTCCGTCGCGCCCTGGAGATGGGCCGCGCGACCGCCGACGGATGGAAGGGGCTGGCGCAGGCCCTGTTGAAGACGGGGCAGTTCGCCGAGGCCGAGATCGCGTTCACGAAATCGCTGGAGCTCAAAGGAGGCGATGCAAACGTCCTGGCGGACCGCGCGCAAGCCCGGGGGAATCTCGGAAAGCTCGACGCCGCGCTCGAGGACGAACTCGCGGCGCACGCGATCTCACCCGACGACGCGGGGATCGTGCGCGACGTCGGGGTCAGCTACGCGAAGCTGCACCGCTTCGAGGAGGCGCTGCCCTACCTGGAGAAGGCGTTCGCGGCGGGAAAGCTGGACATCGGCCCGCTGCTCGCCGAGGGGCTTTCGCAGGCCGACCGCGGGGCGGCCGCGGAGAAGGTCCTGGACCGCACCCTCGAGGCGCTGCCCCGCGACCGGATGGCGTGGTTCGCGCGCGCCCGGATCCGACACGCGGCGGGCCGGCGCGTCGACGCGGTGGCGGACCTCGACGAGGCGCTCCGCCTGGCACCCGACTTCGCGGCCGCGATGGGCCTCCGGGGCGTGATCCGACTCGAGTTGAAAAGGTACCGCGAGGCGGCCGCGGACTTGAAGAAGGCAATCGGGCTCCAGCCGGATCTCAAAAGGGCGTTCGAGTCGTATCTCGAGCAGGCGATCGAGGAGAGCCGGAAGGAGTAGCCCTATTTTTCCTCGACGATGGCCTTCTCGCCAAGGTACCAGTCGCCCTCCTGCCACAGCCACTGGACGATGAACTTGTGGGTGCTGCGCTCCTTGGTCTGGACCTTGTGGAGCACCGCCTTCACCGGAACCGTCGCCTCCTTCCGATCGTGGACGACCACGCCGTCGCTGAGGATGTCGATCTCCTCGGGGCGGCCGCCGACTTCCGAGAGCAGGAAGAAGACAAAGCGGGCGTAGTTGGCGACGCCCCCCTCGCCCATTTTCCGGATCGCCTCGGGTGAGGCGAAGTCCTTGAACTTGTCCCCCTTGTCGCCGCCCTTGTCCAGCGGCCGGTGGGTCTTGAGCGCCTCGGCGAAATCCTTGGTCCGCGCGAGGGCGCGCGCCCGGTCGAGTTCGACCTGGAGCTTGTCGACCGCCTTGACTCCCTCGGGGTACTGGCCGCGGAGGGCGTCGAGCCGCGCGCTGATGTCCCGGAACGGCGTCCTCCCGTCGGCCGACAACGCCCGGACCTGGAGGAGCTGGTGGTCGAGCATCTCCGCGACCGCCTTCCTCGACCTCTCAGACCACTCCGTGTCGGGGAAGTTCTTGTCGACCGCACGGTAGCGCACCAGCCTCTCCGCGTCGGTTGCGACCTGGCCCGCGGAGCGGAACTCCCTCTCCGCCTTTCCCGGCCCGAGCACCCCGAGGAGGAAGATCAGGAGGAACAGCCCGCCCAGCCCCGCGCCGACGCCCGTCATGATGAGCCGGCGCCTCTTCTGGGGCGTGAGCACCTTGTCCTGCGAGACCGTGACCATCGTCGCGGGACCGCCCTTGATCCGGTCGATCGCGGCCGCGACCTCGTCGCCCGTCTGGAATCGGGCGGCGGCCTTCTTCGCCATCATCTTCTCAACGAGCGCCTCGACGTCGGCCGGGATTTCGGGGACGTGCTTCCGGACCGGCTCGGGCATCTGATCGTCGCTCGCGTGCTTGACGGCGATCGAGACGGGCGACGCGCCGGTGAAGGGCGGCTTGCCCGTCAGGAGCGTGTAGAGCGTGCCGCCCAGCGAGTAGAGGTCGGAGCGACCATCCAGCTCCTCGCCGCGCGCCTGCTCGGGCGAGAGGTACTGCGGCGTGCCCATCACGTCCATCGAGTTCGTCAGCGAGGTGCCGCCCTTCATGTCGCGGGCGAGCCCGAAGTCGGTCACCATGATGCGGCCCTGCTTCGCGAGGAGGATGTTCGCCGGCTTGATGTCGCGGTGGACGATGCCCATCTTGTGGGCGGCGGCGAGCGCGAGCGCCACGCGCTTCGCCACGGCCAGCGCGTCGGCGACCTCCAGTTTGCCCTTTTTCTTCAGCACCTTCTGGAGGTCGGTGCCGTCGATGAACTGCATGACGATGAAGTGCGTGCCGTCGGCGGAGCCGGCGTCGAGGACCTGGACGACGTTGGGGTGCTCGAGGCGGGCGGCGGAGCGCGCCTCGCGGAGGAACCGCTGGACCGCATCGGGCTCGCTCGCGAACCCCGCGGGCAGCACCTTGACGGCGACGTCCTTGTCGAGCGTCTCGTGCCGCGCGAGCCACACGACGCCCATCCCGCCCTCGCCGATCTTCCGGGTGAGGCGGCAGTGGCCGAGGACCAGGTTCTCCATCGTTGAGGATTATACCGGCTCGCGTGCCCTTCCCGCTTCAGCCATCACATTCTCCCCCCGGGAGCAGGCGGATTTATCTTGAACCGCGATGTGATTTGACGAACATAGGAAGTCCATGGGATTCGCCGACGCCCTCAAGCGGCTCATCAACCGTATCCTCGGGCGCGGGGAGACGGTGCCCTGCTCCTGCTGCGGGGCACAGATCAGCCGCTCCGACTTCGACGAGGGCCGCGCCGCGATCGTCGCGCGCGTCCGCTACTGCCCGAAGTGCGTCCTCGAGGTGATCGGGAGGAACGCGGGCGGCGGGGTCACCGACCGGTCCTCCTCCAGCATCCACAGCGCGCCAGCCTAAGGCAGCGCGACCGCACCCGCCGCGTAGTACGCCGCCGCCGCGCTCCGGAGGAAGCCGCCGTCGTCGTCCGGCACCGTCGCCGCCGCGGTGTTCCCGTTGATCGCCGCGGGGTTCGTGACGCCGTCGGACTGCGAGTCGGTGTGGTGCGTCGTCCCCGCGTCCGTGCCGCCGAAGAGAATCGCGATGACGCCCGCGTTCGCGAAGTCGGCGACGTTCGTGCCGTTGCCCGCCTGGAGAAAGAACTCCGCGCGGTTGTCCTGGTAATGGCCCGTCGAGTTGTTGCAGGTCCGGTAGAGCGTGTTCCCGCACGGCAGTTCCCAAAGGATCGCCCGACGGCCTGTCGCCGACCAGACCTGCGCGAGGTACGCGCGGTAGCGCGCGAAGTCCGACGCGTTCCACCAGCTCGCCCCGCCGTCGCCGTCCACGTACTGCTTGAAGCCGGCGTCGCGGTCCGTCGGGTCGTGGAACAGGAGGTCAAAAGGAACGCCGAGCGCACCCAGGAATCCCGCGATCGCGTTCGCCTGCACGACCGGGTCGACGTGGTTGGCGATCAGGTCGGCTCCCGTGGCCCAGTGTGAGGCGTGGAGCGCGAGGAAGGCGTTCGGCCCGTAGAGATCGCGGAGGTGGAAGAGGACCTGCGCGAAGCCGCAGAGGTTGTTTGCGTAGCCCGCCGCCTCGGCGAACCCCGACGAGGCGACCTGGACGCTGATGACCGAGGGATCGCTGCCGTGCACGCTCTCGCAGAAACCCCAGAAATCGGGCTCGATGTGGACGATCACGGTCCCGCCGAACTGCCCGGCCTTCTGCATGAGGAGCTTGAAGTCGGCAAAGTACGCGTTCATCGTCGCCCCGTTCTGCAGCTTCGGGTCGGGGTTCTCGCTCCCCGCGTTCGGGGTCGACTGGACGATCTGGTAGTAGTCGAGGACGGGGACGTAACCCGCGCCCTGGCTCGCGACCATGTAGAGCCGTGCGAAGTCGCCCGCGGGGGAGTTCCACGTCGACCAGCCGCTCCCCGTGTTCACGCCACCGGAGAGGTACTGGTAGCGGTAGCCCCACGGGACCCCGGAGCCCGTCATCCAGGCGAGGTCGGTCGGGTTGCTGGTGAGGCCGACCGAGAAGTGCGTCGGGAGGCCCGCGGGAACGGCGCCGCTCCCGGCCGGGGCACCACCGCCGCCGCCTCCTCCTCCGCCGCACGCGGGAATGAGCGCCGCCGCGACGACCAGGGCCCACGCGCGCTTCATCATGCCTCCACCCCCATTTCACCCCGTACCGGAATCGACCCGCCGGAAGTTTCGCACGCGTTGACGGGCCGACCCGGAGGCGTTAGGATCCGCGGACCGATGAAGAAGCGGGCCCTCGGCCGCGACGAGCTCTTCCGGCTCCTCCGCCGCCGCACGGCGCGGAACGCCGACGCGTTCGACCACGCGCTGCACGAGCGCGCCGAGCGGGAGCTGACGGTCTGGGTCAGCGACTCCTCCGGCTTCACGCGCAAGACGCACGAGCACGGGATCCTCCAGTTCCTTTCGGTCATGACGCGCTGCTACGGCTTCGTCGCGCCGATCCTCCGGCGCCACGGCGGGAAGGTCCACTCGCAGCGGGCGGACAACCTGGTCGCCTCCTTCCCCGAACCCGCGCAGGCCGTGAAGGCGGCCGTCGCCGTCCAGCGCCGGCTCCGCTCGCACAACCGTGGAAAACAAGATGCCACGCAGTTCCATCTCTGCATCGGCATCCACTGCGGGCGCGCGCTGGAGCTGGCGGACGACGTCTACGGCGACTGCGTGAACATCGCCTCGAAGGTCGGCGAGGACCTCGCGGGCAAGGGCGAGATCCTCGTGACGGGCGACGTCTCCCACCGCATCCGGGGCCGGTACCGCGTCACCTACACCCGGTCGGCCCAGCTCGGCGGCCGCACGTTCGAGCTCTACCGCATCGGCTACTGATGGGCGACCTCCACTTTGACCCGCTCACGCCCGCGGACCTCGACGCGGCGCTGCGGCTGTCGACGCAGGCGGGCTGGAACCAGCTCGCGGGCGACTGGCAGCGGCTGATCGACTTCACGCCCGGAGGGTGCCTGGCCGGCCGGCTCGACGGGCGCCTCGTCGCGACCGCGAGCGTCGCGTCGTACGCGAACGATGCGCACTGGCTGGGGATGGTGATCGTGGACGACTCGTGCCGCGGGCGCGGCTTCGGGTCGGCGATCCTCGCGGAGGCGCTCCGGGTCGCCCGGGCCGGCGGGTCGGACGCGGTCGGGCTCGACGCGACCGACCTCGGCCGGCCGGTCTATCTCAAGCAGGGGCTGGTCGACGTTGCGCCGATCGACCGGTGGGGGGGCTCGATGATCCGGCCGCCGCAGGAGCCGCCACTCGAGATCCTCGGCCACGCGACGCTCGACGCCGTGCTCGCGCTCGACCGCACCGCGTGCGGCGCGGACCGCTCGCGCCTCCTGGTCCACCTCGCGATGGAGCGGGACGTCGTCGGGTGGGTGGCGACCGACGGCCGCGGCGCGGCGGGCTACGCGGTCCTCCGACCCGGCCGCGAGTGTGCCCACCTGGGGCCGATCGTCGCCCCCGACCCGGCCCAGTTCCAGTCGCTGCTCGAGGCCGCCGCATTCGTGCTGGAGGGGACACCCGTGATCGTCGACGTCCCGCGGAGCGAGGAGAATTCGGCGATCGTCGGGCGGACCGGCCTCGAGGTCCGCCGCCGCCTGACCCGGATGACCTACCTGCGCCCCCAGGCCATCCTCCTGGGCCCCGCCATCCGCGCCGCCACTTCCTTTGAACTCGGCTAGCAAAAACAGACCGTCCGTTTTTGTCGTTGGCAAAATGAGACGGTACGTTTTTGTCCAAGCAAAAGGAGACGGTCCGTTTTTGCACGTGAAAGGGGTTGCGCCCGGGGGCGATAAGTAGTAGAAAGCCGGGGTTTCCGCCGGGCCGTCCGGCCCGGGAGCGGGTTCGCAGGGTACAATCCCATCAGGCCCGAATGATCCCCCGCCGGGTTCAATTTGGTGTTCTAATGATGGGCCGCCAATCATAGAGGTCGTGGGGTATGGGTCGGGAATACTACTACTGCGTCCGCTGCCAGTCCCGTCTGGACAGCGACGACCTCGATTCCGGGAAGTGCGCCCGCGTCAAGGATCAGATCGCCTGCGAGAACTGCCTGGGCGAGGTCATCGCCCCGCTCTCCTTCAAGGAGCAGGAAGAGATCCTCCTCCAGCTCAAGTCCGCCCGCGAGCAGCGCCGCGCCGCGGCGCCCGCGCCGGCCCCCGCCCCCCCCCGCAGCCCGTCGGGGACCGTCCTCCGCGTCCCCGCCGCGAACCGCGCGCCCGGTCCCGGGCTCGCACCCCCCATCGACTCCAGCCGTCAGTTCAGCGGAATCTTCGTCTTCGGCATCATCCTCCTCCTCGTCGCCCTGGGCGCCGTCTATTTCGTTTTCGACAACCCGCACGGCCAGCCGCCCGCCGACCTCCCCCCGACGTCCGAGCCGCCCGTCCGCGTCTACAAGTCCGACGGCGGCAAGACGCCCGGCACCGCGCCGACCACGCGCGATTCGCTGGCCAGGGCGGCGCTCGACAAGGCGCGCGAGTCGGTGACCTCCAAGGCCCCGTTCGAAATCCAGCTCGACCTGTTCGAAAAGGCCGCGCGGGAGTCCGAGGGCACCGGCTACGCGGAGTCCGCCCGCGGCGAGCGCGAGCAGGCCCAGCGCCGCGTCAAGGACGCGATCGAATCCGAACTCGCCGCCCTCGACAAGGACGCGAAGGCCGCGAGCGAGAAGGAGGAGTTCCGCCGCGCGATCACGATCTTCGAGCAGGCCCGCTCGCGCCACGCGATGCCCGCGTGGACCGACGCGATCACCCTCCGGATCAGCAACGTCAACTCCAAGGACGCCTGGACCGCCTTCATCCCGCTGCGCGACCAGGCGCTCGAGGCCCGCAAGCGCAAGGCCGAGGACGAGGTGAAGACGATCTCCGCGCGCGTGAGCCGCTGGAACCTCCCGAACTTCGTGCTGGAACTCGAACGCGTCCTCTCGATGGCGGGCGGCCCCGCGACCCCGACCCCTCCCGACCTCAAGCTCCAAAGCGAGGAGCTCAAGGCGTACCAGAAGCCGTGGGCCGAGGCGATGGACCTCGCGGCCGCGCGCGATTACGACGCCGCGGCCGCGGCCCTCAAGCGCGCGGGCGACCTCCTGAAGGAGGACGCCTCCAAGGCCGAGGCCCAGGCCGACCAGGAGGCGATCCGCCTCGCCGGCGGGGCGCTCCGCGACGCGCTCCAGGTCCTCGCGCAGTGGCCCAAGGGCGAGAAGGTCTCGTTCGACTACCTCGACGAGCTCATGAACCCGTCCCGCGCCAACGACCCGTTCCTCCGCGCCGACCGCGTGACCGTCGAGATGATGCGCGGCGGCGAGCCGTTCGTCGTCGAGGTCAGCGAGATCACCCCGCGCTCGCTGGCCGAGATCTTCAAGGCGCGAGCCGGCGGCAAACCCGAGACCGACGGCCGCGCGGCGGCGCTCCTCTGCCTCATCGAAGGCGACGCCGAGGGCGCCCGCACGCTGCTCGGCGGCCCGCCCGAGTCGATCGGGTGGAAGTACTGGGGCCGCGCGTCCAAGCTGGCCGAGACGAAGGGCAACCTTTTGAGCGAGGCCGGCAAGCGCGAGGTCTCCGCGCGAAAGCTCTACGCCACGGCGGAGCGCGAGCGCCTGTCGGTGAAATCGCGAGGGGTCGCGATCGACCGCTACCGCACCCTCCTGAACGATTTCGCGGATACCCACATCGTCCGGTCCCGGCGCGCCCACATCACCGCGCAGCGCGAGAGCGCCAAGGACTACGTCTTCCTCGGCGACGACCTGGTCGGCGGCGGGACCTTCAAGGCCTCGCGCCAGCCGAAGCCCGGCGCGTGCTGGACCTCCGACGCCGACACCTCCGGGGCCGCGGCCAAGAACAACACCGTCGACTTCACCTTCTACGCCTTCCCCGACGCACCCTACCGGTGCTGGGTCTACGTCGGGGGCTGCTGCCAGGAGACGCTCACCTTCTGGATGCAGACGACCGACCTCACGGTCCCCCACCCCGAAACGAAGCAGCCCATCAATGTCGACCCCGGCGCCGGAATCTCGATGCCCGTCAGGCACTCGATCATGTTCCTCAAGCAGCGGCACGACATGCACGGCGGGCCGAAGGAGCCCAAGCGCTGGGAGTGGGTCCCGGTCGCCCTCCCGAAGTACACGGCCGCCGGCCTCAAGACCGTCCGCCTGATCACGGAGTCCAAGGGATTCTCGGTGGGCCACGCGGTCGTGAGCACGAGCCGGACCGTCCCGCCGAGCGACGCCGAGATGAAGGGTCTCCTGAAGGGACCCGCGGACGTGGCCGTCGAACCCGCCCCCGCCGTCCCAGGGGTCGAGCCGCGCGACCCGACCCTCGTCGGCCACTGGAAGCTCGACGAGGCGGGCGGCACGGCGGTCGACGCCTCGGGCAACGACAACACGGGGATCCTGGTGGGCGAGCCGTCGCGCGGGCTGGGCAAGATCGGCAACGCGCTCCTCCTCGACGGCAAGGACCGCCACGTGAACATCCCGCCCTCGCCGACACTCGACAAGATCCAGGAGGGGAACTACACCGTCGCCGCGTGGTTCCGGCCGAACGCGAAGCCCGCGGGCGCCGACCTCTCGGCCAACGACGGTGCGCACGCGCTGCTGCTGAAGGCGGGCGTCGAGGGGATCCGTTACGGGTGCGACCAGAAATTCCTCCTGGACCACGCGCTCGCCGGCACGGCGACCGCGGCGGCCTCGAGCGGCGCGACCTTCGCCCCCGGCACCTTCCACCACGTCGCGGGCGTCGTGAGCCGGTCGGAGGGGACGGTGAAGATCTACGTCGACGGAAAACTCGAGGGGAGCGCGACCTTCGCCGCGGGCGCCGCCGCGCGCGACCTCTCGAAGGACCCGTGGAAGATCGGCATGGCCGCCGCGGGCCGGTGGGCGGCCGACGGAGCGGTGGACGACGTCCGCATCTACGCCCGCGCCCTCGCGCCGAACGACGTCCGCGCGCTGTCGGGCGTCTCTTCCGCCGGCGGGCTCGCCGTCAGCATCTCGAGCCCGGGGTCGGGCGAGCGCTTCGACGCGAACGCCTCGATCACGATCTCCGCGCATGTCACCGGCGGCGACGCGCGCGTCGCCCGGGTCGAGTTCTACCAGGGCACGCACCTCCTGGGCGCCGACGCGCAGGGGCCCTGGGTGCACGCGTGGAAGCAGGTCCCGTCGGGGACGTACACGCTCACCGCGCGCGCGGTCGACAAGGCGGGGGCGGTCTTCGCGTCCGCGCCCGTGACGATCCGCGTCGGGAACGTGGAACTCTACCGCGCGATCAACGTGGGCGGCAGCGCGACCCGCATCGACGGCCTCCAGTGGGAGGCCTCGACCGCCCGGAACGTGGCCGTGAAGGGCGACGTCGCCGACCGGCTCGACGCCGACCTGAACCCGCCCACCGACGCCGCGCGGGCCGCGATGCTCCGGTCGTTCGCGCACACGAAGGAAGGGACGTCGGTGACGCTGACGATCCTGCCCACCGGGACCTACCAGGTCTACCTCTACGTGGTCGAGGACGGCGCGCCCGAGACGTTCGACATCCTCATCAAGGGCAAGGTCGCCCAGTCGAAGTACGCGAGCGGGCCTGCGGGGCGCTGGGAGCGCGTCGGCCCGTGGACCCTGGATGTCAACGACGGGGTCCTCGAGGTCAGCGCGCGCGGCGGCGAGGCCAACTTCGCCGGCCTCGAAGTCTGGCGCGTGAAGTAGGCGTGGGCCTGATCCTCGCGGCTCTCCTCTTCACGCAAGAGCTCCCCTCCCGCGCCCTCCAGCCCCATCCACAGGGCACCGACGCGGCCATCCTCACGCCCGAGGGGAAGCTGCTGGTCACGAACGGCACGCCGGACCGCGCCGTGAAGGTGTGGATCGCCGACACCGGCAAGCAGCTCTACACGCTGGGCGACCAGGCCCGCGCGGTCGCGATGAGCGAGGACGGGACCCGCGTGGCGGTGGGAGGCGGGGCGATCACGACCCTCTGGGACCCCGCGAGCGGGAGCCGGTTCCAGTCGTTTGAGACCGGGCCCACGAGCGCGGTGGCCTTCAGCTCCGACGGGAAGACGCTCACCACCGTCTCGACCCGCGCCGCGGCGCAGGTCGTCACCCGCTGGAACGTCAAGAGCGGGGAGAAGACGGCCTCCTTTGAATTCGCCGCCCGGGACACCTCGCCGCGCGCGCTGGGGGCGGGCGGCGGGCTCCTCGCCCTCGGGATGCCCGACCGGACGATCAGGATCTGGGATGTCGCGACCGAGAAGGAAACGAAGAAACTGGCAGGCAAGCCGACGGCGCTCTGCTTCAGCCCCGACGGGTCCCGGCTGGTTTCCGGCGGGGATGATCACGCGATCCGCGTCTGGGACGTGGCCACCGGTCAGATGGTAAAGCAGCTCACGGAAGGGTACGAGACCGACCCGCAGATCGCATTCAGCCGGGACGGGGACCAGCTGGCGATCGTGGCCGACGCGGGGGTCGAGATCTGGGACGGGAAGATGGAGCGACGGCTCTCGATCTGCAAGCTCCCGCCCCTGGGGGCGTGGATCGCCGGGGCCGTTTCGTTCAGCGCCGACGGCCGCACGCTACTCGCGGGCGGGACGCTCATCGCCAAGAACGCGACGAAGGACGCCAAGACGACCGGCCCGCTCTACTTCTGGAAACTCAAGAGGTGACCGGATGCTGACGCTCGCCCTCCTCCTCGCCGCGACGGTGCAGGACGCCGATTACTTCCCGCTGAAGCCTGGAAACGAGTGGAGCTACACCCTCTCGACCGGCCAGTCGATGACGATCCGCGTGACCGGCACGGCGAAGGTGAAGGGCGTCGAGTGCGCCGTCCTCGAGAGCGAGATGGGACCCCAGAAGGCGCGCGAGTGGATCGCGGTCACGCCCGAGGGGGTAAAGAGCTTCAAGGTGGAGAACGCGGCCGGGGCGATGGAATACGAGCAGCCTGTCCTCCGCGCGAAGTTCCCGCTCGCAAAGGGCGACACGTGGAAGGTCACGCTCCAGGAAGGGCCGGCGCTTAACACGTACCAGTACGCGTGCGAGGGGATCGAGTCGGTGACGGTCGCCGGTGCGGCGGTCGAGGCGATGAAGTTCACGGCGACGCTCCAGACCCCGCAAGGCGTGGTGAAGATGTCGGCCTGGTACGCCAGGGGCACGGGGCTCGTCCGGCAGGCCTACAGCCTGGGCGCCCAGGCGATGACCGCCGAGCTCGCGAAGACGAACGTGAAAGCGGCGGCCGCGGGGGCGCCGGACACCGTGCGCTACGAGTCGAAGGACGGCAAGGTGCTCCTCTACCATCCGAAGGGCTGGAAGGTCGCCGACGGTGCGATGTTCGGCGAGGG
Organism: Planctomycetota bacterium; assembly: GCA_041482015.1. GTDB lineage: Bacteria > Planctomycetota > MHYJ01 > MHYJ01 > JACPRB01 > JACQFK01. Next base: position 40,075 of record JBGPCZ010000034.1, read on the forward strand.
CACGTACGGCGTGACGATCGACGCGCCCGACGAGAACGCGGGGGTCCTTTTCATCACGTTCACGCTGAACGACTCGATCAAGGATTCGGTGACGCTCGCCAACCTGGTGCTCGGGAACCTCGCGAAGACGTATCCCACGCTCAAGGTGTCGGACATGACGTCCACGCAGGACCGCGCGCGGACGACGGCGGCGGTGACGTTCACGCAGGGCGAGAAGAAGGCCGCGGGGCATCTCTACTTCTTTCACACGAAGCGGGCGGGAACGGTCTACGCGCTCATGGCGCGGGAGGACCTGCTGGCCTCGATGCGGCCCACGCTGACGTCGATCGTCGCGAACCTCGCGTATGCTCCGGAGGGGGTGGCCAGGGTGCTCCAGCAGGGGCAGCAGCAGGCGGCGCAGGCACCGAGGCCGGCGGACGGGAAGGTCCTCCATCCCGCGGTGCTGCTCAAGGAGGCGCTCGCGCGGGGTGGGAAGCAGCTCGAGCTTGCGCCGGTCGTCGCGCAGGACGGGTCGTTCTCGATGGCGGTGCCCAAGGGGTGGACGTTCCAGGGCGCGGGGCTCGGGTGGGTGACGAATTCGGACGCGCGGGCGCTGGCCGGGGCGTGCAGCGTCTGGCACACCGTCTACACTCCCGGATCGGGGCTCGCGCAATTCGCGCAGAACGCGATGCAGAGCCCGCTGCTGCCGCCACCGCAGGCGATGGCGTTCATCACGCGGGCGCAGAACACCGCGAAGAATCTCCGCGTGCTCTCCGCCTGTCCCGAGACCGACCTGTACCCGAACGCGAACGATGCCTGGGCGCAGGCACGGGCGCAGGGGTCGCACGTCGACAACCGCGTGCTCCTGGTCGAGTTCGAAAACGTGCAGACCGGCCAGACCGGACGGGGGATCTTCACCGTGACCTGCATCTCGTACCCCATGGGGGTCTCGTGGGCCTGCGCGATCGCGGGCAGCTGGGCGCCGGCCGGGGAGTTCGAGGACCTGGTCCCGACGCTCGCGGCGATCCACGCGAGCCCGAAACAGAACGAGCAGTGGGTGCAGGGGAAGTTCTCCGCGCAGGCGGCGGAGTCGAAGCGGCTGAACAACAACCTGATGACCTCGATCAAGGACCTCGGCAAGAGCTACGACCGCTACAACCA
>JBGPCZ010000035.1:0-39448 GCA_041482015.1 Planctomycetota bacterium
CTGCTACACCACCGGGACTCGACATTGAACCATTGAGCTATTTTCTATCGGGCTATTGACGATGCTCTTCAATAGCTCAATAACCAATAACTCAATAGCTCGATGAGTTGGAGCCCCCGCCCGGAGTCGCGCCGGGCCCCGCGCGTTAGGACCGCGCGATGCGTCTGCTACACCACGGGGGCGTGACGGACCGTCCGCTGACCTCGCTTTCGACTATCCACTCGCCTGCGGGGAGGTTTGGTCGCGAAGGCCGTCCGCGGCCTTTCATGCCTCCTCTCGCCCTTTCGGACGGCAGGTCTGACCCCATACGCTTCCGACGGAGTTTCCTCCGCCGCGCGACCCGGCCGAGCTCACTCCCAAGGTGCAGGTGCGATCGGAGCCTCGCGGCCCCTCCCTCGCCTCGTGCCTCCAACAGCGGACTTGTCCTCCGAAGCGCTACTCGACCGGGCGCGAAGGAGGACGGGAGACGTGGAGCTTACGGATACCCTTTTGGGCCGTCGTCCCATGGGCTTTCAGCGACAGACCGGACGGTCCGAAAATTGTGGTCGGAGACCCCGGACTCGCGCCGGGCCTGTGCCTGTTCCCGAAACAGGTGGGGCGCTGCCTCCCCATGTCTCCGTTGAAATGCTGGCTTGCCACCCGGAGCTCCAAGAGACTCCCAGAGCATGGATGAGCGAAGGATGGTGCGGCCGAGAGGATTCGAACCTCCAAAAACCAGTGCCTCGGACTGGTGCGTATGCCGGGTTCCGCCACGGCCGCGATTCCCTGGTGCCCGGTGAGGGAATTGCACCCCCATCGCCTCGATGTGAGCGAGGCATCCTGCTGTTGGAAGAACCGGACGAAGACTGGATAGCTGGAAGGCTGGAAGACTGAAAGTTTGGTAGCGGGACCGTGAGTCGAACACGCTGTCGGCGGCTTATGAGACCGCCCGAGACCCGGTCTTCCGTCCCGCAGTATTCCTGTCGAAGGGTGGCTTGCCACCCGTAGCTCGCCGGCAGTCCCCCTTCGCTTCCGCCTCCGCTTCGCTCCGGCGAGCGAAGGGTGGTGGACTCGGTGGGATTCGAACCCACAAGATCCGCGTTCTGAGCGCGGCGCGTCTACCGAAGTTGCGCCACGAGTCCATGGTTGTGGTGGTCCCGGGAGGACTTGCACCTCCAAGAAGTCCGCTCTTGAGGCGGCTGCGTCTGCTGGTTGCGCCACGGGACCGGATGAAATTGGTGCCGCACGCCGAGAGGCCCCGAGACCGACCCGTTGCAGGACGGCCGTGGGCTTGGGACGTGCGGGAAGTATTCTGGCGACGTGATAGAATGTTCCAGACCCGATTCAAACGGAGGACCCCATGTTCATCTTCGGGACCGACGGCGACAGGCTCCGCGCGTGGCCGGTCCACACGATCAAGTCGGTGACGTTCAACCCCAAGGGCTCCGGCCACTCCGCCGGCCAGGCCGAGCTGGCGATCCACCTCATGGACGGCAGCGTCGCGTGGCTCCGCGGCGCCGAGGCGGAGGGAGCGTGGAAGAAGATCGCGGCCCAGGGCTTCGGACTCACGTCACGAAAAGGTTGATCTTGGTGGGCGCGGAAGGACTTGCACCTTCACCGGCTGATTAAGAGTCAGCTATGCTGCTGTTGACACTACGCGCCCTGGTGCCCCCGTCAGGAATCGCACCTGCTTCGGCGGTTTAAAGGACCGCTGCTCATCTTGCTAAAGCGTTCGGGGGCGGATCGCTGGCTTGCCAAGCTGTAGCTCCAGCACGTCTGATAAGGCTGGAGGAGCGGAGGCTGGCAGGGATGCCCGGACTCGCACCGGAATCGACGGCGTGAAAGGCCGCCATGCTGCTCTTGCACCACATCCCCGGATCTCGTGGCACTCCCAGGGGGAGTCGAACCCCTCGTTTCCACGGTGAGAACGTGGCGGCCTGCCGTTAGCCGATGGGAGCCTGGAGCCCTCAGCAGGAGTCGAACCTGCATCTCCGCCCTGAGAAGGCGGCATCCTCAGCCGGTTAGAAGATAAGGGCGAATTGCGGAACCCCCGCCCGGGGTCGCGCCGGGACCTTCCGTTTAGAGGACGGACGTGCGTCTGCTACACCACGGGGGCGCGTTTTGATCTAATGTCGCGGTGCCCGTCACGATCACCGGACTTTCCGTCCGCGACATCCGCTTCCCCACCTCGCGCACGCTCGACGGCTCCGACGCGATGAACGTCGACCCCGACTACTCCTGCGCGTACGTCGTCCTCGCGACGGATTCCGCGCTCGAGGGCCACGGCCTCACGTTCACCGTCGGCCGCGGCACCGAGGTCGTCGTCGCCATGGTCCGCGCCCTCGCGCCGATCCTCAAGGGGAGGACGCTCGAGTCGATCACGTCCGACATGGCCGGCTTCTGGCGTCGCCTGGCCCAGGACAGCCAGCTCCGCTGGCTCGGCCCCGAGAAAGGCGTCGCCCACCTCGCCACCGCCGCCGTCGTCAACGCGCTCTGGGACCTCTGGGCGAAGTCCGAGGGGAAGCCCGTCTGGAAACTCGTCGCCGACCTGTCGCCCGAGCGGTTCGTCTCGCTCATCGACTTCCACTACATCACCGACGCGCTCACCCCCGACGAGGCGCTCGCGATCCTCCGGGGGAACGAGGCGACGAAGCCGAAGCGCGAGGCCGAGATGCGGCGCGACGGTTTTCCCGCGTACACGACCTCCGCCGGCTGGCTCGGCTACCCCGACGAGAAGATCCGGCGCCTCTGCCGCGAAGGGATCGCCGCCGGCTGGAGCCACTTCAAGATGAAGGTCGGCGCCGACCTCGAGGACGACCTCCGCCGGCTCGCGATCGTCCGCGAGGAGATCGGCCCCGGCCGGAAGCTGATGGTCGACGCGAACCAGCGCTGGGATGTCGGCGAGGCGATCCGCTGGATGAAGGAGCTCGCGCGCTTCGACCCCTGGTGGATCGAGGAGCCGACCAGCCCCGACGACGTGCTCGGCCACGCGACGATCGCGAAGGCGCTCGCGCCGATCGGCGTCGCGACGGGCGAGGCCTGCCAGAACCGCGTGATCTTCAAGCAGCTCTTCCAGGCCGGCGCGATCCGGTTCTGCCAGATCGACTCCTGCCGCCTGGGCGGCGTGAACGAGATCCTGGCCGTGATGCTGATGGCCGCGAAGTTCGGCGTCCCGGTCTGCCCGCACGCGGGCGGCGTCGGACTCTGCGAGTACGTCCAGCATCTTTCGCTCATCGACTACCTCTGCATCGGAGCATCGCTCGAGAACCGCATCCTCGAGTACGTCGACCACCTGCACGAGCACTTCTTCGAGCCGGTGGTCATCCGGAACGGCCGCTACATGCCGCCCACGGCGCCGGGCTACTCGATCCGGATGCGACCAGAGTCCCTCGACGCCCACGAGTTCCCGAACGGGAAGGCCTGGTGCGCACCATGAATCCTGGCAGTGGGAACTGGATTCGAACCAGTCCTTCCCGCTTAACAGGCGGGCGTGCTACCGCTGACACCATCCCACTCTCTATGAAGCGATGAAACCATAGAGCCGACGGCGAGAATTGCACTCGCATCGCCACCTTACGAAGGGGGCAGTCTGCTGTTGACCTACGTCGGCGCGATCTGGAGGGCGCGGTGGGTGCTGCCCCCACTCGTGGCGGTGTTGCAGACCGCCGTGTTTGCTGATTCACCACGCGCCCGATGATCGACCTCGCGACGGTGCGGAGCGCGGTGCGGCGGCTCGCGGATCCCGCGAGGGCGAAGGTCCTCCAGGGATTCTTCAAGACCGGGCCCGGCGAGTATGCCGACGGCGACCGCTTCATCGGCCTGACCGTGCCTGTGATCCGCGGCCTCGTCGGGGAGTTCAAAGAGGCGCCGGCCCCGGTCATGCGGCGGCTTATTGCCTCGCCGATCCACGAAGAGCGCCTCCTGGGCCTCCTTCTCCTGGTCAATCGATACCGTCGCGGCGATCCAAAGGTGCGCGGGCGCGCCTATCGCCTCTACGTCCGCAGCTTCCCGCACATCAACAACTGGGACCTGGTCGACGTCACGGCCGAGCACGTGGTGGGCGCGCACCTCTTCGAGCGCGATTCCTCGCCGCTCCGCGCCTGGGCCCGGTCGAAGAACCTCTGGGTTCGGCGGATCGCGATCGTCTCGACCTTTCACTTCATCCGGCGGGGCCGGTTTCGGGAGACGCTCGAGGTCGCGCGGATCCTGCTCCGCGACCCGCACGATTTGATCCACAAGGCGGTCGGCTGGATGCTGCGCGAGGTGGGCAAGCGAGACCTCGCCGTCCTGGAGCGCTTTCTGAAGCCGCATCATCGCACGATGCCGCGAACGATGCTCCGGTACGCGATCGAGCGCTTCCCGGAGCGGAAGCGACTCGCCTACCTGGAGGGGACGGTCTGAGCGTGGAGGAGAGGACAGGAGTCGAACCTGCATGCCCGTGAGGGCTCCGCGTTAGCACCGCGGTGGCTTACCGTTCGCCGCACCTCTCCGGATGCGTGGAGGAAGGTGGGAGAGTCGAACTCCCAAGACGACCGGAGCCGCCTGTCCCGTTTCGAGCGGGGTGGGCCTGCCGCATGCCCGAACCTTCCGTGGAAATGGCGGGTGTCGCCGCGCGGCCCTGGTGCCGGAGAGCGGTGGAGCCCCCGGTGGGTGCCGCCCCCACGCTTCCCCGTTACCGACGGGGCGGACCGGCTGCTATCCGACGGGGGCTGGTGCTCACGGCAGGAATCGCACCTGCGTCTCGTCCATGTCACGGACGCGTTCTGCTCTTGAACTACGCGAGCGTGGCCTGCCCTCCGAAGCTCCGGCCGATCTCCGAGCATGGATGAGCGCCTCCGCCGCGCTCCGGCGAGCGGAGGGTGGTGGGCGCGTGAGGAATCGAACCCCCTAGTCGCATCGACACCGGGGTTACGGCCCGGTTCTGATCCCACTCAGAAGCGCGCCCGGGTGGACGGATGGCCTGCCAGGAGCGGAGCCCGCCGCAGGCGGGCGGAGTCGAATGGTGGACCCACGCGGAATCGAACCGCGACTTCCGGTTTGCGGGACCGGCGGACTGCCAGATTATCCGATGAGCCCCTCTGGATTTCGTGGTGCAGCCCCCCGGAATTGAACCGGGTCCTCCTGGGCTTCAGCCAGGCGTGCAACCGGTGACACCGGAGCTGCGAAAGCGTGGCTGCCCCGGATGGACTCGAACCATCATCGCCTGATTCAGAGTCAGGAATCCTACCGTTGGAAGACAGGGCAGTATGGCGGTGCCAACGGGTGCTGCCCCCGTGCCTCCTGCTCGACAGGCAGGCGTGCAGTGCTGCTACACCATGGCACCGGCAAAGGATGTTCGTGGCGGGCCGCCGAGGTGTTGCGCCTCGCTGCAGGGATTTGGAAACCCCGCTGGTCGCTGGACCGCAGCCCCGGGGATGGCTTGCCATCCGTAGCTCCAAGAAACCCACAAAGGATGGATGAGCGAAGGATTGACCGGGCGACGTGGGTCGCACCCATTCCTCAACCTTGGGAAGGTCGCGTGCTCCTGGCACACCCCGCCCGGATGGATGGAAGTGGCTTGCCACCCGTAGCTCCAGCGAACTCCACAGGCGAGGATGAGCGGAGGGTGGAGCGCCTCACGGGAGTCGCACCCGCATCGCCGGTGTGGAAGACCGGAGCTCTGCTGTTGAGCTAGAGGCGCGAGGAAAACCACAGCTTGCCCGCCGAAGGCCCCGCGAAGGCGGGAGGCACGGAGAAGAGCGACCCTTCTCGGAATTTCCGCGACGCTGCGGCTGTGCTTCGCCCCGGGAGGGGCCCCCGGCTTCCCGCCGGAGACCCCTCCTTCGCAAACATTGCCTTCTGGCCCGATTGTCAAAAACGCTTCTCGCCCCGCCCCCGGGAAGCCCGATGGCGGCGGATCGAGGACAAACAAAAAACCCCGCGATCTTTCGAGCGCGGGGTTGGCGGTTCGGTCGAAGCTTAGATCACGGGTTCACCCCACACTCGGGCCGCGACTTCGCGGCCAGGCTATCCACGAGGTATCGATTCCCTCGTTCGGTGCTCATGGCCTCGAAACGCGGCAAGAGAGACATCCGTCCCTGGCGTTTCCAGGGTCGGCTGCCTCTCGACCTCGTGCAGGATGCCGCGTGGATCATTTGAGTAAGCCCTTCCTCCTGACTTCGCCCGCTTAAACAGGGGTCCCGCGGGAAGGTTCGCGGGAAAATCGAAAGAAGGGAAAGAAGGTGAAGATTGGCTACGCGGGCTTCGCGGCGGGCTCCTTCGCGCGGAACCCCGCAACGAAGGCGACCAGCACCCCCCCGCATCCGACCGCCGGGATGAGCCAGATGGACCGCCAGTCCCAGGTCGAACCCACGAGGTAGTGGCGCGACACCGCGCCGGCCATCAGGCTTCCGAGCAACATCCCCGCCCCGTCGACCGTCACGGCCAGCAGGCTCTGGGCGCTCGCCCGCGCGTCCTTCTCGCAGACGCGGTCCACGTAGATCGTCGCGGCGATCCGGCCACACGCGAAACAGATCCCGTGGAGCGCGAGGCCCACGATCATGAACCAGAGCGGATGGCCGAGCATGAAGATCGCGAACCGGGCCGTCCAGGCGGAGATCCCGAGCGCGATCGTCGCCTTCGCGCCGAACCTCACGTAGAGCAGCGGCAGCGCGAAGACCATGACGATCTCGAACCCCTGCCCCGTGCTCAGGACCGTGGACAGCCACGTCTCCGTCACGCCGGTGCTCCGGATGAAGATCGCGATGCTCCGGTAGTAGGACGCGCTGAACAGGGAGAGGAAGAAGAGGAGGATCGTGAAGAGCGCGAAGCCCGGGTCGCGGAGCATGACGAGCGCCTTCCCCGTCGCGCTCCGCCCGGCCTTGTCGTGCATCGGCGGCGTGTGGGGGAGCGTGAGGCAGTAGGCCGCGTTGACCACCGCGAGCGCCGAGGCGAGGACCATCGCGTCCCCGAGACCGCGGCCCGTCAGCCATTGCCAGAGCGAAAGGAGGTTCGCTCCCGCGACCCACCCGATCGTCGCCCAGACGCGGACGAGCGGGAAGTTCCGGGGCGCGTTCTCGAGATGGCGGAACGACATCGCCGTGCCGAGCGGGATCACCGGCGAGGCGAGGAGGGCCGACGCCAGGAGGAGCCCCCAGAGCGACGGGAACTCCGTCTGCTTCCACGCGGCGAACAGGAGCACGGACGCCCCCAGGCTGCAGATCGCCATCAGCCGCTCGGAGGCCATCCGGCGGTCCGCGATCTGCCCGGCGATCATCGACGAGACGATCGCCGCGATCGGGAACGTCGAAGCCCCGAGCGAGATCTGGTACTCGCCGAACTTGAGGGTGTGGAAGTACTCCATCATGGCGGAGGTCCACACGCCGATCACGGCCCCGCTCAGGAACATGTGGACGCCGAGTCGCGCGCGGAGGTGGGGAATCAAGGCGCGAGTAGGCTATCCGGTCAGGGCCGGGGGCGCAAGGAGTTGACGGCCGAATCCAGGGAACTCACCGACTCCCTCCCTCTCTCCGCCTCTCCCTTCGTCTACTTCTTCCCCCCGCCCCCCTCGGTCGCGACGAGCGGGCGCGTCGCGCGCTTGAGGAAGAGGATCGCGAAGCAGGTGTCCCACGCGGGTTGCTTCGTGTGGCTGCCGTCCCAGGAGCCGTCCGCCTTCTGGGCGTCGAGGAGCACCTTCGCGCCCTCCACGTACCAGTCGTGCGAGCCGATCGTCGCCGTGTCGTAGAGCATGCCGGCCCGCTCGATCGCGTAGAGGTAGTAATAAAGCCAGCCGTTCTTCGCCCCCTTCGCCGTCTGCGCGGGGCCCACGTTCTCCGTCACCGAGAAGTTCGCGGCGAGCCACGCCATCCCGTCCTGGACGACCTTGTCCTTCCGCCAGTCCTTGCCCAGGATGTAGTCGAAGATCACCTCGGCGCCGATCGCGCCCGTCGTCATCGAGCTGTAGGCGGGATGGGCGTCCTTCTCCTTGTAGCACCAGCCGCGCGGGTCGCCCAGGACCATCGCGGGGCCCGCGCCGGTCGCCACCGCCGGCGCCTCGGCCGGCTTCGCGCCCGCCATGACGCCGCACTGGCTCGTCTCCCACCACGAGCGAGCCTTCTCCATCGCGTCCTTCGGGAAGACGATGCCCGCGTCGTGGCACGCGCGCACCCCGAGCGCCGCGTACTGCGAGTTCGAGTTGTCCCCGGTCGCGGGGCCCGTCTTGTTCTGCTTGAGCGGGACCTTCTTCTTCACCGGCGGCTTCACCCGCGCGCCCGGCGCGTCGAAGGTCTTCAGGCCGCTCTTCGCCGCCGACCCGCCCGCCGAGGCCACCTCTTTCCGCTCGACCCCCGTCGGGACGTCCTCGGCGTAGACCGTCGGCTCGCCGTAGGACCACTGCCCGTTCGCGCACTCGTTGTCGAGGAGGAACTGCCCGCACGCCGCGATCTTCTTCTGGTACTTGGCGCGGTCGAGCTCCTCGAGGCACATCGCCAGCAGCGCCACCTTGTAGGTCCGCTCCAGCTTCGCGTCGAGGCACCTCTTCAGGAGATCCTGGAACGCGGGGTCGGTCTCGGACGCGCCGCCGTGGATCTCGGTCAGGAGGATGAGCTCGTCGGAGTTCTGGATCTCCTTGTGGCTTCCCGGCGACTTCGCGGTCTTGAGGTACTCGAGGCCCTTCGAGATCGCCTTGTCGACCTTCGCCTGGTCGACGAACCCCGCCTGGGGCTTGGCGTCCTGCGCCGCCGCGGCGGCACCGAAAAGAAAGAGTCCAAGAATCGCTCGCGTCATGGGTCCCTCCGTTGGAATACTAAGGGAGGGATCGCGCCCCTCTTAACAGCGGCGACGGATTGTCGTCGCTACTGCCGTCCGCCCGTCGCGACGTCGAGGCGCTTGGTCGCGCGCTTGAGGAACAGGATCGCGAAGCACGTGTCCCACGTGGGCTTCTTCTCGGGCTTCAACCCCTCCCACGATCCGTCGGCCTTCTGGATCTTCAGGAGGAACTCCGCGCCCTCGGGGTACCACGGATGCTCGCCGATCGTCCCCGTGTCGTAGAGCATCCCCAGGCGCTCGACGGCATAGAGGTAATAGTAGAGGTACGCCTCCGGCGCTCCCCCCTCGACCTCCGACGGCCCGATGTCCGACGTCACCGACCAGTTCTTCGCGAACCACGCCATGCCCGACTGGACCGTCGCGTCCTTGTGCCAGTCCTTGCCGAGCATGTAGTCGTAGATCACGACCGCGCCCGTCGCGCCGGCGGTCATCGCCGCGTACGCGGGGCCGCCCTTGCAGACGTTGTAGGCGTCCTGGTAGCACCAGCCGCGCGGCGGCGCGTTGACCGTCGTCTCCCCGCCGCCCGGGCCCGTGGCCACCCCGGCCGGCACGGGCGCCGGCACGTTGCCCTTCTTCGCCTCCTCGGCGGGGTTGTGCTGGCTCGACACCCACCAGGCCTTCCCCTTCGCGAGCACGTTGTCGGGGATCTGGATCCCCGCGTCCCAGCAGGCGCGCAGGCCGAGCGCCGCGTACTGCGAGTTCGAGTTGTCGCCGCCGCCCGGGAGGACCCGCGTCTGGCGGACCGGGATCTTCTTGGTGACCTCGGGCTTCTTCTTCGGGTCGGGCGCCGTCGCGCGGAGGTCCTTCGCCTGGCCGCCGGACGAGGCGACCGCCGCGCGCCCGCCGGTCGTGGGCGTGGGAGGCGCGTCCTTCACCGCGGGCGACGGTTCGCCGTAACTCCACTGCCCGTTCGCGTACTGGTTGTCGACCAGGAACTGCGCGCACTGGAGGAGCCGGGGCTGGTACTTCACGCGGTCGAGCTCTTCCAGGAGCATCGCCTGGAGCGCCACGCTGTAGGTGTGCTTGAGGGGCAGGCCTTCCACGACGAGCATGTACCGCTCGAAGACCGGATCGGTCACCGGCACCCCCGCCTTGAAGAGCGTGTAGAGGATGAGCTCGTTCGACTGGTCGATCCCTCGGTGGGCGCCGTGCGAGATTGCGGCGGGCGATTTCAAGAACTGCACGCCCTTCTCGATCGCGGCGTCGACGCGCTTCTGGTCGACCTTGTCGAAGCCCTTGACGTCCTGACCGAGGGCCCCCGACGCGCCGAGCGCGAAGGCGAGAAGTGCCGCTGCCGCGAGCCTCATGGAGTGTCTCCTATCAAGAGCCGTACCGCCCCCCGTGGAGATTGCCGCTCGCCCCCCAGACCTGTCAGTGTACCAGAACGGCGATGCCGTTTCGTTACTTCTTGCCCCCGCCGCCGTCGGTGGCGACGAGGGGGCGCGTGGCGCGCTTGAGGAAGAGGATTGCGAAGCAGGTGTCCCACGTCGGGATCTTGGGCTCGCTCGCCTCCCAGGAGCCGTTGGGCTTCTGGGCGTCGAGGAGCACCCTCGCCCCCTCCGGATACCAGAGGTGGCCGCCGATCTTGCCCGTGTCGTAGAGCATGCCCAGGCGCTCGACCGCGTAGAGGGTGTAGTAGAGGAAGGCGTTCGGGGCGCCCTCGTGCACCTCGGCGGGGCCCTTGTTCTCGGTCACCGACCAGTTCGCGGCGAGCCACGCCATCCCGTTCTTGACGGCCGTGTTCCGCTTCCAGTCCTTGCTCTGCATGTAGTCGTAGATGACGATCGCCCCGCACGCGCCGGCGGTCATGGACCCGTAGGCGCTCCCGCCCTTGCAGACGCCGTACCCGTCCTGGTAGCACCAGCCCCGCGGCGTGCCGCCGATTTCGGCCGCGCCGGGACCGGTGGCGACGTCGGGGTTCTTCTTCTTCTCCTCGCTCCCGGGGTGCTGGGAGTCGTACCACCACTTCTTGGCCAGGAGGATGACGTCCTCCGGGAACCGGATCCCCGCGTCGTAGCAGGCGCGCAGCCCGAGCGCCGCGTACTGCGAGTTCGAGTTGTCGCCCGCGCCGGGGCCCTGCTTCGTCCGGGCCACCGGGATCTTGCGGAGGACCTTCGGCTTCACGCGCTCGGAGCTGTTGTAATCTCCGGGCTTGGGCGGCGCGATCGAGCCGCCCGCCGACGCGACGTCCTTCCGCTGCCCGCCGGGCGACGGCACGTTCTTGATCGCCTCGGTCGGATCGCCGTACGCCCACTGGCCGTTCCCGCACTGGTTGTCGACCAGGAACTGCGCGCACTGCCAGATCCGCTCCTGGTACTTCACGCGGTCGACCTCCTCCAGGACCATCGCGGTGAGGACCACGTTGTAGGTCCGCTCGAGGGGCGCGGTGAGCATGGCCTGGAGGTACTTGTCGACGACGGGATCGGTGACGGGGCTGCCGCCCTCGATGAGCGTGAGGGCGATCAGCTCGTCGCAGTTCTTGATCCCCCGGTGGGCGCCCGGCGAGACCGCGGTCTTCAGGAACTCGCAGCCTTTCTTGATGGCGGCGTCGACCTTGACCGGGTCGACCATGTCGAAGCCCTTGGACTCCTGCTGGCCCCAGGCGACGCCGGCAAACAGGAACAGCGCGAGGATGATGCGCATGGATCCCTTCTCCTGGTTGGCCCGTCCCCCAGTGATAGTACAGCAGGCCGATTCTCCGGATTTTACCAGATGACATCCGGAGATGACAGCCCGCCATCTCCTGATTGTCTTGTCCCCCGAACCCCGGGGCCTTGTCTGTTTCCGGGGCTTATCTCTTCAGCTTCCCGCCGCCTTCCGTGGCGACGAGCGGCCGCGTGGCGCGGCGGAGGAAGAGGATGGCGAAGCAGGTGTCGTGGGTCAGCTTGCCCTTGTCGTCGGGCTTCGCGGCGGCGGCGCGGCCCCAGGAGCCGTCGGCGTTCTGGGCCTTGAGGAGGACCGCCGCGCCCTCGGCGTACCAGTCGTGCGTGCCGATCTTCTCGGTGCCGAAGAGGATGCCCGTCCGCTCGAGGCCGTACATGTAATAGCAGTTCGTGTTGACCGCGAAGTGCGCGACGAGCCAGTTCATCCCGCTCTTGACGTGCGCGTCCTCCTTCCAGCGGCGGTCGAGCATGTAGTCGTAGATCACGAGGGCCGACGTGCCGCCCGCGGTCATCGCCGAGTAGGGCGGCTTGTCGGCCTGCGAGGCCTGGTCCTTGTAGTTCCAGCCCTCGACCTTCCCGTTCACCCCCGAGGCGACGACCGGCTTCCCGTCCTTGTCGAGCTTCGGGGCGTCGGCGAACTGGGCCTCGCGCAGCCATTTGACCGCGAGGACGATCGTCGGCTCGGGGATCATGATGCCCGCGTCGAAGCAGGCGCGGAGGCCGAGCGCGGCGTACTGCGTGTTCGAGTTGTCGCCGGCCGCGGGGCCGTCCTTCATCTTCTTGATCGGGACGTGCTGGACGATCTTCGGCTTGACCCGCTCGCCGGGCGCCGAGAAATCCTTCGCGCCCGACTTGCCGCCGGTCGCCGTCGACTTCGTCGGCTCGGGGACCTTGACGTCCTTCACGAACTCCGACGGGTTGCCGTACGACCACTGGCCGTTCACGCACTGGTTGTCGACCAGGAACTGGGCGCACTGCGCGATCCGCTCCTGGAACTTCACGCGGTCGAGTTCCTCCAGGATCATCGCCTGGAGCGCGACCTTGTAGGTCTTCTCGAGCGGCCCCTCGAGCATCTTCTTCCAGTACTTCTGGAAGTCCGGGTCGTCCTCGCCGATGCCGGCGTGGACGTAGGTCCAGAGGATGAGCTCGTCGGAGTCCTTGATGCCGGCGTGGGCGGCGGGCGACGGGGCGGTGCGGAGGTAGACGACCCCCTTCTTGATCGCGGCGTCGACCTTCGACTCGTCGACCGCGGGCGCCTGCGGCGCGTCGGGCTTTTTATCCTGCGCGAAGACGGCCAGGCAGAGGATCAAGGTCGCGGCGCTGTGCATCGGCTCACCCCCAACTACGTAAGTGCCCCGGCCTCCGCCTCTTAACCTACTTCTTGAGTTTCCCCGCGCTCTCCGTCGCGACGAGCGGGCGGGTGGCGCGGCGGAGGAAGAGGATCGAAAAGCAGGTGTCCCACGTGGTGTTGAACCAGTCGGTGTCCTTGCCCCACGAGCCATCGGCCGCCTGGACGCCGAGAAGCGCGTTCGCCCCCTCGGCGTACCAGTAGTGCTCGCCGATCTTCTCGGTCCCGAAGAGGATGGCGGCCCGCTCGAGGCCGTAGAGGAAGTACGTGTTCCAGGCCGGCGTCTCGAAGTGGGCGGTCAGCCAGTTCATCCCCTCCTTCACGTGGGTGTCGTCCTTCCAGCGGCGGCCCAGCATGTAGTCGTAGATGACGAGCGAGCCGACGCCGCCGGCGGTCATGGAGTGATAGGGCGCGCGCTCGTCGGTCCCCGCCATCTTGTAGTTCCATCCCTCGATCTTCCCGGTGATCCCGGAGGCGACCGGCGGCTTGACGGGCTTCCCGTCCTTGTCCTTCTTCGGGTCGACGTGCTGGGCCTCGCGCCACCACTTGACGGCGAGGACGATGACCTCCTCGGGGATGTCGACGCCCGACTCGAAGCAGGCGCGGAGGCCGAGCGCGGCGTACTGCGAGTTCGAGTTGTCGCCGTCGGGCGGCCCGGGCTTCAGCTTTTTCACGGCGACGTGCTGGACGACCTTCGGCTTGCCGCCCGGGGTCATGGACACGGGCTTCCCGCCGCCCGAGGCGACGTCCTTGGGCGCCGCGGGGACCTTGACGTCCTTCACGAAGTCGGTCGGCTGCCCGTAGTTCCACTGCCCGTTGGCACACTGGTTGTCGACCAGGAACTGGGCGCACTGCGCGATCTTCTCCTGGTACTTCACGCGGTCGATTTCCTCCAGGCACATGGCGAGGAGCGCGACCTTGTACGTCTTCTCGAGCGCCTCGGCGAGGCAGGCGTTCAGGAGCTGGACGAACTTCGGGTCGTCCTGCGCGACGCCCGCGTGGATGAACGTCCAGAGGATGAGGACGTCGGAGTTGTGGTAGGCCTTGGAAAAGTCGGGCGACTTTGCGCCGCGGAGGAACTCGACCCCCTTCTTGATCGCGGCGTCGACTTTCGATTCGTCGACACCCGCGGCGGGCGGCGGAGGGGGCTTGGCCGGATCCTGCGGGGACGCGGCCGACGCGAGGAAGAGTGCCAGAAGGCCGACATGGAAAGTGCGGTGCATGCTCGCCCCCCAAAGGTCCCCCAAGGTTCTATGCAATTTAACCGTGAGGGTCAAGAGCGCAACAAGAGTGTAAGCAAAGGAGAAATGGGGACGTCCGGGGAAATGGGGACGATCTTATTCCCCCGTTTCTCCTCCCGTCTCCCTTTCTCCGTTTCTTACACCGTCGGGTCTTACTTCCGGCTGCCGCCGCCCTCGGTGGCGATCGCGCGGGTCGCCTTCTTCAGGAAGAGCACCGCGAAGCAGGTGTCCCAGGTGTTCTCGTCCTTGTTCTCGCGCTTGCCCCACGAGCCGTCGGCCGCCTGGTGGTCGACCAGGAACCGCGCGCCCTCGTAGTACAAGTTGTGGCCGCCGAAGAGCTCGGTGTTGTAGAGCATGCCGGCCCTCTCGAGCGCGTACATGTAGTAGTAGTTCTCGTTGATCGAGTAGTGCTTGCCCAGCCAGTTGACGCCCGCGCGGGTCACCCGGTCCTTGTGCCAGTCGCGGCCGAGCATGTACTCGTAGATCACGGTCGCGCCGACCGCGCCGGCGGTCATCGCGCTCGTGGGGGCGCCTTCTTCGCTCGCCTTCTGGTAGTTCCAGCCCTGGATGAACGGGACCTCGCCGCTCGAGGAGACGGCGTTCTTCCCGACCGCCTTGGCGGCGCCCGACTCGTCGGCGCCCTGGCTGTCGACCCACCACGTGCGGGCCTTCTGGAGGACCTCCTCGGGGAGCTTGATGTTCGCGTCGAAGCAGGCGCGGAGGCCGAGCGCGGCGTACTGCGAGTTCGAGTTGTCGCCCTTGTCGCCCACGGTGCGGGTCTGCTTGACGGCGATCGAGGTCTTGGGCCGCTTGTGCTCGCGCGAGTCGCCGAACTCGCGGACCGTGCTGCCCTTCTTCGACTTGTCGACGCCGGAGGCCACGGGGGCCGCCTCGGCCGTCGGGACCATGCCCTTGACCGCGTCGGTCGGGCGGCCGTAGGACCACTGGCCGTTCGACGCCTGGTTGTCGACCAGGAACTGGGCGCACTGCGCGATCTTCAGCTGGTGCTTGGTCGCGTCGAGCTCCTCCAGGCACATCGCCAGGAGCGCGACCTTGTAGGTGTGCTCGAGGGGCCGGTCGAGGCAGTTCTGGAGGAACTTGTCGTAGCCCTTCTCCGAGATCCCCGCGTGGATGAGCGTGAGGAGGATCAGCTCGTCGCAGTTTGTTTTCAAGTGCCCGCCCGGCGACGGCGCCGTCTTCAGGAACTCGGCCCCCTTCAGGATCGCCGAGTCGATCTCCTTCTGGGAGACCGCCGGCGGCACCTTGGCCGGATCCTGCGCCGCAGTGAAGAGTACCGCCAACCCCAGCAGAAGCTTCATAGGCATAATAGGCTCGCCCCCATCTCAAATCCCGCTCTAGACCCGACGTTTCCTGCGGCTCGGAAGGTGACGGAAAAAAGAGTTGACAATAAAGTTATAATGATATACTTTTAAGGTATGGCCTTGCTGGAGCGACGATCGGGCGGGACGCCCCTCTACTCGCAGGTCGAGGAGCGGCTCCTCGAGCGGCTCCGGCAGGGAGTGCGCCCCGGCGAGCTCCTCCCCACCCAGCGCGAACTCGCCGCGGAATTCGGGACGAGCCTGATCACCGTGAAACGGGCCCTGCACGACCTGGCGCGGAAGGGCTTCCTCGAGTCGACCCGCGGGCGGGGCACCGTCGTCACGCGGCCCGCCGTCGCCGACGACCGGACCGCCGTCTCGAGCTGGACCGACTCCATGACCGGGCTCGGCCGCTCGCCCCGCACGGTCTCGTCGACCGTCCTCGTCCGCGTCCCCTCGCGGGAGCTCGCGCGGCTTCTCGGGCTCCGCTCCCGCGAACGGACCGTCCGCCTCGAGCGGCTCCGCACGCTCGACGGCCAGCCCTTCTGCCTCATGACGAACGAGCTCCCCTTCTCGCGCGTCCCCGACCTCCCGAAGGAGGGCCTGCCGGAGGAGTCGCTTTACGCGTGGCTCCGCTCGCACCACAACCTCGTCCCCCACCGGGCCGACGAGGAGGTCACCGCCCGGCCGCCCCTTCCCCGCGAGGAGCGCTTCCTCGGGCGCGACGCCCAGATCGTCCTCGTCGTCCGCCGCCACACGTTCCTCGCCGACGGCCGCCCGCTCGAGATCGCCGAGATGGTCGCCCCCGCCTCCCGCTACCGCTACCTCGTGGAGATCCAAAAGAAATGACCACCGCCGCGCTCGCCTACTTCGAGAAGACCGCCGCGCTCCTGGAGTCGCTGCGAAAGACGCAGCTGCCCGAGATCGAGAAGGCCGCCGAGCTCTGCGCCGACCGCATCTCAAAAGGCGGCCTCGTCTTCCTCTTCGGGAACGGCCACTCGCGCATGATGTGCGAGGAGATGATCCCGCGCCAGGGCTGCTTCCCCGGCTTCGTCGCCATGGTCGAGCTCTCGCTCTCCAACCACGCCAACATTGTCGGCATGAACGGCCTCCGCGCCCCCCTCCACCTCGAGAAATACGAGGGCTACGCCGAGGAGATCCTGAAGGGCTTCAAGTTCGGCCCGAACGACGCGATGATCGTCGTCTCGACCTCCGGCATCCGCCCCGTCGCCGTCGAGATGGCGATGGGCGCCAAGAAGCGCGGCCTCCCCGTCATCGGCATCCTCGCCGTCGCGCATTGCAAATCGGCCTCGAGCGGCCACTCGTCGGGAAAAAAGCTGATCGACGTCTCCGACCTCGTCATCGACAACCAGTGCCCCCCCGGCGACTGCGTCCTGGAGCTCCCCGGCCTCGAGTGGCGGACCGGCCCCACCTCGACCGTCACCGGCGGCATGATCATGAACATGATCCGCTGCGGCACCGCCGAGCGGCTCCTCGAGAAGGGAGTCAAGCCCACGCTCCTCCCCAGCCACCAGTTCGTCGGGAACACGGGGGCGCAAGAACAGCTGGAAAGGTTCTATGAGGCGTACCGGAAAAGTCTGGCCCACCTTTATGAGTAAGGAGCGGTCAGCCATCAGCCGTCAGCTTTCAACCGGAGAGACACGGAGAGCCCCATGAAGACGGTGCGGATCGGCATGCTGGGGTCGGGGTTCGTCGCCGAGTTCTACATGCTCGGCCTCGCCGACGTGAACCACCAGGAGGTCGTCCTCAATTACTCGCGCTCCAGGGAGCGCGGCCGCGCCTTCGCGGAAAAGTGGGATATCCCCGGGACGACGACCGACCTCGACGCCGCCATCGCCCGGGACGACGTCGACCTCTTCGTCATCGCGCTGCCCAACGAGGAGCATCTCCCGACCGCCCTCAAGCTCGCGAAGGCCCGTCGGAACCAGGCCTGCACGAAGCCGCTCGCCCGGAACGCCCGCGAGGCGAGGACGATGTTCGACGCCGCGAAGAAGTCCGGCGCGATGCACGGCTACGCCGAGACCGAGGTCTTCGCCCCCGCCATCGTCAAGGCCCGCCGGATCATCGAGTCGGGCGGCCTGGGCAGGGTCCTCTGGGTCCGCTCGCGCGAGTCCCACGGCGGCCCCCACAGCCCGCACTTCTGGGACATCGCGAAGACCGGCGGCGCCGCGATGAACGACCTCGGCTGCCACTGCATCGCCATGGCCCGGTACGCCTTTGGGAAAGAAGACAAGATCGTCGAGGTCATGGCCTGGGGCGCCCGCCTCGTCCATCACAAGAAGACGAAAGGCGAGGACAACGCCCTCCTCGTCCTCAAGTTCGCCTCCGGCGGCATCGGCCACTGCGAGCTCTCCTGGACCACCAAGGGCGGGCTCGATCTCCGGAACGAGATCCACGGGAGCGAGGGCTCCATCTTCACCGACGTCACCCGCTCGACCCCCATCGCCGCCTACACGTCGAAACCCTCGGGCTACGTGATCGAGAAGGCCGACCTGGACTTCGGCTGGACCAAGCCGCTCCCCGAGGAGGCCTTCACCTATGGATACCAGGGCGAGATGAAGCACTTCGTCGAGTGCGTCCGCGCCGGAAGGAAGCCGCGCGAAACCTATGAGGACGGCTGGATCGTCAACCTGGTCCTCGATGCCGGGTACCAGTCGATGAGGAGCAAGAAATGGGTCCGCGTGTCGTACTGATCACCGGCTCGACCGGCATCGCCGCCGCGACCGCGGAGCTCGCGGCCGCCCGCGGAGACCGCGTCTTCGTCACGAGCCGCACGCCCGAGCACGGCCAGGAGCTCGCGAAGCGGACCGGCTGCACGTTCATCGCCGCCGACCTCACGAAGAGCGACGCCGCGGAAAAAGTCGTCGGGCAGGTCGGCCCGATCGACGCCCTCTTCAACGTCGCGGGCATCAGCGGCCGGAAGTTCGGCGACGGCCCCCTGCACGAGTGCACGGAGGACGGCTGGGACGTCACGCTCGACACCAACGTCAAAAGCATGTTCCTGATGTGCAAGGCGGCGTTGCTCCAGATGATGAAGCAGCCCGTCGCCCCGAACGGCCTCCGCGGGACGATCCTCAACATGGCGAGCGTGCTCGGCTTCGCGCCGCAGGCGCAGCACTTCGCCACCCACGCCTACGCCGCCTCCAAGGGCGCGATCCTCGGGATGTCGAAGTCGCTCGCCGCCTACTACGCGGCCCACAAGATCCGCGTGAACGTGATCGCCCCCTCGCTCGTCCGGACGCCGATGAGCCAGCGCGCCCAGTCCGACCCGAAGATCCTCGAGCTCATGAAGACGAAGCAGCCGCTCGCGGGGGACCTGATCGACGCGGCCGACGTCGCGAAGGCCGCCCTCTTCCTGCTCTCCGACGACTCGCGCATGATCACCGGCGACACGCTCACCGTCGACGCCGGCTGGTGCGTCAGCGGATGAACACCCTCGCGGAAACGGATGTTCTCGTCGTGGGTTCCGGCTCCGCAGGATCCACCGCAGCCATTGCGGCCGCGAGGGCCGGCGCGAAGACGCTCCTCCTCGAGCGCTACGGCTTCCTCGGCGGCACCTCGACCCTCGTCCTCGACACCTTCTACGGCTTCTACACCCCCGGCACGAAGTCGCTGAAAGTCGTGGGCGGCATCCCCGACGACGTGGTCGGCGAGCTCAAAAGGTTCGATGTCTGCTTCGAGCGGCCCAACACTTATGGCGCGGGGACCGGCATCACCTATCATCCGGACTATTTGAAAGTCGTCTGGGAGAAGCTCGCCCTCGCGGCCGGCGTCCGCATCCTCCTCCACGCGTGGGTCCAGGACGTCGAGACCTCCGGCGATCGCGTGACCGGCGTCGTCGTCGCGACCAAGCGCGGCCTTCACCGGATCGCCGCGAAGATGGTCATCGACGCCTCGGGCGACGCCGACGTCTGCGCCTACGCGGGCGTCCCATATGAGAAGGCGGGCGACCTCGCGCCCGGCCAGACGATGACCACGACGTTCCGGATGGCGAACGTCGACCTGGAGAGACGAAACGCGCTGCCCAAAGGAGAGTTGCAGCGGCTCATGGCCTCGGCGACGGGCTACGACCTTCCCCGCAAAGAAGGCAGCGACCACGCGATGCCCGTCGCGGGGATGACCTCGACCATCATGACCCGCATCCAGGCCGACGCGACCGACCCCGATGTCCTGACGGGCGCCGAGATCGAGGGCCGCCGCCAGGCGCTCGAATACGCGCGGTTCCTCAAAGAGTGCGTCCCCGGCTATGAGAAATCGAGCCTCGCCGCGTTCGGCGTCCAGATCGGCATCCGCGAGACGCGCCGCGTCCAGGGCGAGTATCGACTGACCCGGGAGGACGTGCTCTCCGCCAGGCAATTCGACGACCAGGTCGGCCTCTGCGGCGCTCCCATAGAAGACCACCACGCGGGGGCCGATACGAAGTGGCAATACTTGCCCGACGGCCGCTGCGTCGGGATCCCGTATCGCACGCTCCTTCCTCAAAAGGTGTCGAACGTCCTCGTCGCGGGCCGCTGCTTCTCGGCGACCCACGACGCCCACGCCAGCGTCCGGTCGATGGCCCAGTGCATGGCGATGGGGCAGGCCGCGGGCACCGCCGCGGCGCTCGCGCAGGACGGGTCGCCCAAAGACGTGTCCTTCCCCGCGCTCCGCGATAGACTGCTCAAGCTCGGAGCGATCCTCGCGTGAAAGACTATGTCATCGGCTTCGACGTCGGCGGCACGCGCCTGAAATCGGGCGCCGTGACGCGCGAGGGTCGGCTCCTTTCTCAAGGCATCGCCCCCTCGGACGCCCACCTCGGACCGCGCGCCCTTTTGGAAAGACTCGCCCAGGAGGTCAACGCGATCGCCCGGAAGCTGCGCTCGGCGCCGCGCGCGGTCGGGATCGGGATGCCCGGCGCGGTCAAGCCCGACCAGGGGATCGTCCTCCTGCCGGGCCGATTGAAAGGCCTCGAGAACTTCCCGATCGTCGCGCGACTCGCAAAGGCGACGAAGCTCCCGGTCGTGGCCGACAACGACGCGCGGCTGGCCATGATCGCCGAGTCGAAGTTCGGCCTCGCGCGCGGAAAACAGTGGGCCGTCACGATCACGCTCGGCACCGGCGTCGGGTCGGGCGTGCTCCTTGACGGCCGGATCCTCCGCGACCCGCACCTCCAGTTCGGGACGCAGATGTCGCACGTCACGATCCAGCCGGGCGGCCGGCTCTGTCTGACCGGCAATCGCGGCACGGCCGAGATGCTCTGCTCCGCGACCGCGCTCGCGATGCAGGTCAGGGACGGCCTCCAGCGCGGGATCCCCTCGGTCCTCGCCGACCGCTACGTCCGGAACCCGCACTCGATCGACTTCGAGTCGGTCATGGAGGGCGTGCGCCGGAAGGACCGGCTCTGTCTCGACGAGCTCCGCGTCTGGACGTCGAACGTCGGCGCGTTTCTCGTCAGCGCGATCCACGTCTACGCGCCGGAGGTCGTGATCCTGGGGGGCGGCGCGAGCCACGGGGCGAAGTACTTTCTGAAAGACCTGAAGGCGCAGGTCGCGCGGCACACGTTCCGCTGGCCTGCCGGCCGGCCCGTCCCGATCGTCGTCTCGCAGATCATGGACCACGCGGGGGTGCTCGGCGCCGCCGCGATCGCCTGGGAGAGAGCCTTATGAGTTTCGTCCGCACCGTGCTCGGCGACATCCCGCCGGCCGACCTCGGCCGCTGCTACGCGCACGAGCACGTGATCATCGACCGGAGCTACACGACGCAGCTCTTCCCCGAGATCCTCCTCACGTCGGTGGAGAACGCGGTCGCGGAGCTCGCGGACTTCAAAAGGGCGGGCGGCGGCGCGATGATCGACTGCATGCCGTGCGACGCGGGGCGCAACGTGACGAAGCTGGCCGAGATCTCGCGGCGCAGCGGCGTCCACCTCGTCGCCCCGACCGGCCTGCACCGGAACCGCTTCTACCCCGAGGGCCACTGGCGATTCACGTCGACGGTCGAGCGGCTGGCCGATCTCTTCACGCTCGAGATCGAGCAGGGGATCGACGCGAACGACTGCGCCGGCCCCGACGTCCGCCGCACGCCGCATCGCGCCGGGATCATCAAGCTGGGGAGCGACGGAGGCGCGCTCGACGACGCCGAGCGGCTCGCGTTCGAGGCGGGCGCCTCGGCCCACCGCTGGACGGGCGCGCCGGTCATCACCCACTGCGAGCCGGGGCGCGGCGCCGAGCAGGTCCAGTTCCTCGCCGCGCGCGGCGTCGACCCGAAGCACATCGTCCTCTCGCACACCGACCGCGAGCCCGATCCCGCTTATCACCGCACGCTCTTCAAGACGGGCGCGTTCGTCGAGTACGACCGCTGCTTCCGCGCCAAGCTGGACGACACGAACCCGACGCTCAGGCTGTTCGTCCAGATGGCGGCGGAGTTCCCCGACCAGCTGATGCTCGGCACCGACGGCGCGCGCCCGTCTTACTGGAGAAGCTACGGCGGCTCGCCGGGCCTGGACTACATGCTCCGCGAGTTCAGCGACCGGGCCCGGAAGCTGGGCGTGACCGATGCGGCGCTCGAGAAGGTCTTCGTGGCCAATCCCGCCCGCGCCTACGCCTTCGGAAGATAACCACAGAGTCACGGAGACACTGAGAAGAAACACCTCTATGGATTCCCCCCTGCCCCCCGGGGGGAGGGGGACGACACAGAGTTCTTTCTCTGTGCCTCTGTGTCTCTGTGGTTTTCTTCTCTTCTACTTCTTCGCGCGGAGGAAATACGGCTCGCCGGGGCTCTTGGTCTTGCGGCGGTAGACCTTGTCGGTGCAGGTGACGTAGAGCCAGGCGAAGTCGGGGCCGCCGAAGACGACGTTCGAGAGCGACTTCTCCTGGGGCTTCGCGATCACGCCGCCCAGGCGGCCGGTGGGGTCGAACATCTGGAGCCCCGCGTGGGTGCAGACGTAGATCCGGCCCGCCTTGTCGACCGTCATCCCGTCGGCCCCGGTGCTCTTCTTCCCCTCGACCATGCGGAGCGGCTGGCAGTAGCGATCCTTGTGGGTGAGGCTCCCGTCGGCCTCGACGCGGAACGCCCAGAGGCAGGGCTCGATCGCCTCGGTGACGACGAGCGTCCCCTGGTCGGGCGTGAGGATGAGGCCGTTGGGCTTCAGTTTCTCGGCCACGACCTTCGGCTTCCCGCCGGCCGGGATGTGCCAGATCCGGCCGCCCGGAGGATCGCTGAACCAGATCTCGCCCGCGGCGTTGACGACGATGTCGTTGCTCTCGACGCCCTCCGCGACCGTCTGCACCGTCCCGTCCATCCCGTACGAGACGATCTTCTTCTCGCCGTTCCGGCAGCCATAGAGGCGGCCGTCGGGGCCGAACATGAGGCCGTTCGTCTCCGCGGTGTTCTCGGCGAAGAGGGTGACTTTCCCGGCCAGGTCGATCTTGTGGATCTTGCTGGCGGGGATGTCGCTGAAGAAGACGTTTCCCTCGCGGTCGGCGGCCGGCCCCTCGGTGAACTTGTGGCCCTCGGAGACGCACTGCCAGCCTTCGCCGTCGACGAGCACGCGGCTGATCGGCATGTCACCCGGAAAGTCCTGCGCGAGGGCCGCGACGAGCAGCAGCTTCATCATTTAGGTTTGTACTCCCTCCAGAGCCAGCGGAGCGAGTCGGGCAGGATGGATCCGCCATGCCGGCCGCTGTGACCCTCGGTGCCGAACTCGAACTTGTAGTCGTACTTCATGTACTTGAGCGCGGCGGCCATCGACTGGTTGGCGAGCGGCCAGGAGCCGTGGACGTTGTCGAGGTCGGTGGAGCCGTCCTGGAGAAAGACGCGGAGCGGCTTGGCCTCGGTCTTCCGGATGAGGCCCGGGTAGATGTCGCCGCCGCGGATATTGGTGAAGCTGCCGATGTGGCTCAGGACTTTTCGAAACTGGTCGGGCCGCTCCCACGCGACGGTGAACGCACAGATGCCTCCCGAGCTGATCCCGGCGACGGCGCGTCCGTCGGGGTCGTCGGTCCACTTCAAAGAGTGCCGCTCGGCGATCCCCGGCAGGAACTCCTCGATGAGGAAGCGGGCGTACTGGTCGCCGAGCTGGTCGTACTCGAAGCTGCGGTTCTGCCGTCCCGCGGCGCCGGGCCGCGCGCCGGGGATGTTGCCCGGGTTGACGAAGACGCCGATCGTGGGCGGCATGTCCCCTTTATGGATCAGGTTGTCGAAGACGACGGGCGTGCGGAACGAACCTTTGGGATCGGCATAGCCGCCGCCGTCCTGGAAGACCATGAGGCAGGGCGCGTGGTCGGGATCGGTCTTCGCGGGCAGGTAGACCTTGTAGTCGCGGACGGTGCCCGGGTAGATCTTGGTGCTCTCCCACTTCCCCTCGAGCAGCTTCCCCGCGGGAACGCCCTCCTGAGGCTTCGAGTCGGGCCCCAGTTCATAGGTGGGCTTCTTTTCTTGGGCGAGGGCGATGAGCGCCGCGAACGCGAGAGATAGCATTTGCATATCCTCCCGGATCAGACCGGGGGCATCTTAGGCGCCACCCAGAGTGACTGCAAGACAATCGGTGGACGTGATCTCGCATCGACCAGGAACACAGTTCCAACGAGGGATTATCGCCACCCTTTCTAACGATATGTCCGGAAGCGATTTCCGGGAGGGCGACACTGTAACCATCGCAGAATCTCTTTCCCAATCCGCTGTGGAAAGGGTGCGCGAATTCGGACGTGCAGGTCCTTCGGGGCGCGACCTCCGACACGACCTCGTCCTACCGATGCTCTTCCGCAAATTCAGTCGCGCACCGGAGCCGGCCCGATCTTCAGCGCGTCTCTTGGACATGTCACCTTGGGCCGCAGTTGTCGTACATGGAACGGATCATCGGAGGTCAGGCCGCACCTCGATGAACCGCAGGCTCCGCAGCGTCGCGAGGGCCCCGGGGGAAGCGACCGGGAGTTCAACGTGCCCGCAGGCCAGGCCCTCAGGAGCGCCTTCGATCGCGATCGGTGGAAGGGCTACCTGCCGACGTGGGTCACGCTGGCCAACGGCGCGTGCGGGGTCCTGGCCATCATCCAGATCGGAATCGGGCTGGCCTTGCAGGAAGGCGAAGACCTCCAGGGCGCGAAGCATCTCCATATCGCCGGCTGGCTCGTCCTGGGGGGGATGGTGTTTGACGCCCTGGACGGATTCGTGGCCCGGGCCATGCACAAGACGTCGGAGTACGGGGCCATTCTCGACTCCCTCTGCGACCTGATCTCCTTCGGCGCCGCTCCCGCGTTCCTGGTGTTCGCCATCGCCTGGCGCCCGGAGTTGCTGGCCCACCACTGGCACGAGCGGCTGCTCCTGGGGACCGCGGTCGCCTACGCGCTCTGCGCGATCCTCCGGCTCGCACGGTTCACCCGCGACACGGCCCCCGACGAGGCTTCACACCGCACGTTTCGAGGGCTTCCCTCGCCGGCGGCGGCGGGGGTTGTCGTGGGCGGCATCCTGATCTCGCGACTCCTTCACGCGGACCAGGTTTCGCCGGCCGGCGGCTGGTTTCGGACGACCCTGCTGGCCTCGACCTTCGCCGCCGCCCTCCTCATGGTCTCTCCCATCCCCTTCCCTCACCTGATCAATCGTTACCTCAAGAAGGCACGGCCCCTTCCCTTGGTGGGGCTGGCCCTCATGGCCGCCGCCGTGCTCGCGGTCTTCGGAGGAGCGGCGATCAGCTGCGCCTTCTGGGGATACGCACTCTCCGGAGTGCTGCTTCAGATCGCCACCCTAGCGCGCAGGCTCGGTAGGCCCCGGCTGCGAACGCAATGACGGGATCTCAGGCCGAGGCGCGCATGGCGTGCATGTACTTCTGGGCGCGGCCGATCACGCCCTCGACGCGGATCGCCGCCTCGCGCTTGAACTGCTCGGGAGCCTCGAGCCACTGCTCGAGACGGCGGCAGCCCTCGTCGGAGGCCAGGATGAACGCGACCGCCAGCTCCATCGTCTCCTTCGCGTAGGAGCCGATCGGGAGCGTCGCGACATACCGCCGGAGCGTGAGCGCCCGCGGGCCCTTCTGCGCCCGCACCTCGATCAGCCCTTCATAGAGTAGGATCACCTCGGCGTTCAGATCGTCCGGCGCGCGCATCCGCTCGATCGCCTGCTTCGCCGCGCGACGGTCCCGCACCGCCAGCGAGAACGCCTCCCACACTTCCACCTTCGGACGGACCGGCGCGAGCGCCCCGAGAAAAGCCTCAACGTGACGGAGGTCCTCAAGGAGATCGGCGTCCACCCCCTGCGGAAGCGCCGCGGCGCCGGCGGCCGCTTCTCGCTCGGGCGCCGAAAGATAAGCCGCCACCTCGGTCGCGCGGCGGCGAAGTTCGTTCTCCGACGGGTTGGCCGCACCATCCCGAAGTAGGACCGCGAGGACGAGCTCGAAATGGACGGGGTCCAGGGCGACGGGAAGGGCGGACAGGACTTCGCGCAGCTCCTTCGCGCGGCGGCCCATGATCCGGCCGATCCGATCGACCGAGTCAGCCAGCAGCCCGCCCAGCGACGCCGCGCGGCCCGACTGCTGCAGGCGCGCGAGACGCTCGACCTCGCGCTTCAGGAATTCCCCCTCCGTGCGCGCGAGACGGAGCGCGACCCACGGCTCGATCGACCAGCGAAGCTCGGCAAAGAGCTTCCGCGCCTGGTCGGCAAGACGGAATTCCTCGAGCAGTCGGGTATCGGCCACGCCTCTCTCCTGTCTTGAAAACATTATCGGCTGTTGCGGGCGGGAACTTGAAGGAGAAAGAAGGAAAACCACAGAGGCACCGAGACACTGAGAAGAAACACCCTTATGGATTCCCCCCTGCCCCCCCGGGGGGAGGGGACGACACGGTGTTCCTGTCTCCGTGCCTCTGCGTCTCTGTGGTTTTCTTCGTTCAGGCCGGCAGCTGCGCGCCCAGCTTCTGGAAGAACTCGTCGAGCATCTTCTTCCCCACCGCCTCGACGAGCCGCGAGCCGACCGCCGCGATCAGGCCGCCCACCTGCCCCTCCCCCTCGCAGCGGAGCTCCGTCCCCTCGCCTTGCGCGAGGAGCGCGATCTTCGCCGTCCCCTTCACCCAGCCCGGGCCGCCCTTCCCCTCCACGTGCAGCGTGAACGACTCGGGCGCCACCTTGTCCTTGAGCGCCACTTTCCCCGTGTACGCCCCCTTCATCCCCGCCACGCCGATCCTGAGGTGCGCGTCGTAGGCGTCCTCCCCCGTCTTCTCCATCTTCTCGCAGCCGTCGATGCACTTCCGGAGCGTCTCGGGGTCGGTGAGCGCCGCGAAGACCTTCTCGCGGGGGGCTTTATAGACAACCGTGGTGGACAACTTCATAAGAAGAAGATAACCACAGGGGCACAGAGACACTGAGAAGAAACACCTTTATGAATTCCCCCCGCCCCCCGAGGGGAGGGGACGACACAGAGTTCTTTTCTCCGTGCCTCTGTGACTCTGTGGTTTTCTTCGGTTCTCTTTCTTATCCCCGGCTCGCCGCCAGCTCCAGCGCGCGCTTCGTGTGGACCCGCGCCAGGTGCGCCCGGAACTCCGCCGACGCGTGGATGTCCGAGAGCGGCTCCACCTTGTCCGCCGCCTTCGCCGACGCCGTCCCGATCGTCGCCGCCGAGAGCGTGAGGCCGTTGAGGGACGCCTCGACCGCGGAAGCCCGGTACGGCTTCGCCGCCACGCCCGTCACCGCGACCGTGACCGTCTTGCGCGCCCGGTCGACCACCGCCGCGACCCCCGCGATCGCGAAGCCGCTCGCTTTCTGGGCGAACTTGACGTACGCCGTCGACCGCGCCGTCACCGGCACGCGGATCGCCGAAAGGATCTCGCCGGGCTTCACCGCCGACTCCAGCATCCCGACGAAGAAGTCCTTCGCCACGACCGTGCGGTGGCCGCGCGGGCCGGCGATGTCGAACTCGGCGTCGAGCGCCAGCATCGCGGCCGGCCAGTCGCCCGCCGGGTCGGCGTGCACGCACGCGCCGCCCACCGTCCCCTTGTTCCGCACCTGGACGTCGCCGATCTTCCCCGCCGTCTCGGGGAGCAGCGGGCAGGAGCGCCGCAGCAGCTCCGACGACTCGATCTCGTAGTGGCTCGTCAGCGCGCCGATCGCGATCTTCCCGTCGTGCTCGGCGATCGTCTTGAGGTCGTGGATGCGGCCGATGTCGACCAGCAGCTTCGGCTGCGAAAGCCGCAGCTTCATCGCGGGGATCAGGCTGTGGCCGCCCGCCAGCACCTTCGCGTCCTCGCCGTGCTTGGCGAGGAGGCCGAGCGCCTCGTCCAGCGTCTTCACGCAGATGTAGTCAAAGGCGGCGGGGATCATGAACGGCCTCCCTTTCCCTGGATCGCCCGCCAGACCCGCTCGGGCGTGAGCGGCAGGTCGACGTGCCGGATGCCGAGCGGCGAAAGAGCGTCCATCACGGCGTTCGCCACGGCGGGCGTCGCGCCGATCGTCCCGGCCTCGCCGACCCCTTTGACCCCGAGCGGGTTCGAGGGCGACGGCGTCTCGGTGCTCCCGATGATGTAGTCGGGGGCGTCCGCCGCGCGCGGGATCGCGTAGTCCATGAACTCGCCGGTCAGGAGCTGGCCGTTCTCGTCGTACACGGTCTGCTCCATGAGGACCGCGCCGATCGACTGGCAGATGCCGCCCTGCACCTGGCCTTCCACGAGAAGCGGGTTGATCTGCTTCCCGCAGTCGTCGACCGCGACGTACTTCAGGATCTTCACCTGGCCGGTGTCGCGGTCGATCTCGACCGCGACGATGTGCGTCCCGAACGGGAACGTGCAGTTCTGCGGCTCGAAGAAGCTCGACGCCTCGAGCCCGGGCTCGTACCCCGGGGGGAGCTTCTTCGCGATGTAGGACTCGGTCGCGAGGGCCTTCCAGCCGATCGAGCTCTTCGGGTTGCCCTGGACGGAGAACACCCCTCCTTTGAACTCGATCTTCTTCGCGGTCGATTTCAGAAGGGCCGCGGCGAGCGTCTTGGTCTTCTCGATGATCTTGTCGATCGACATCACGATCGCGGTGCCGCCGAGCGCGGTCGCGCGGCTGCCGTAGGTGTCGCGGCCGTAGTGCGCCGTCGCCGTGTCGCCGTGCAGCACCACGATATCCTCGATCGGGATGCCCAGCTTGTCCGCCGCGATCTGGGCGAAGCTCGTCTCCTGGCCCTGCCCGTGGGGCGTCGCGCCCGTGATCACGGTCACCTTGCCGGAGATCTCGATCCGCACGCAGCCCCACTCCCATCCGCCCGCGGACATGATCTTCGAAGGCCCGAGCGCGCAGATCTCGACGTAGGTGGACAGGCCGACCCCATAAAGGCGGCCCGCCTTCCGCGCGGCGTCCCGCTCCTTCAGGAGCTCCGGCCACTTCGCCATCTCCTGCGCCTTCTTGAGCGCGCCCTGGTAGTTGCCGCTGTCGTAGAGGAGCCCCGACGCCGTGGCGAACGGAAACTCCGAAGGCTTCGGCATGTTCTTCAGGCGGATCGCGACCTTGTCGATCCCAAGCTCGGCGGCCACCAGGTCCATCACGCGTTCGATGACATACGTCGCCTCGGGGCGGCCCGCGCCGCGGTAGGCGTCGGTCGCCATCTTGTTCGTGTGGACGCCCGTCACGTCCATCTTCACCCCTTTGAGTTTGTAGCAGCCCGGGAGCATGAGGCCCGTGAGCGTCGGGATCGCGGGGGTCAGCAGCTGGCGGTATGAGCCGATGTCGGCGATCGTCTTCGAGCGGATCGCGAGCACGGTCCCATCCTTCTTGACCGCGACGTCGTAGGTCGCGATCTGGTCGCGCCCGTGGATCGTGACCGCGGCGTTCTCGCGCCGTCCCTCGATCCATTTGACCGGCCGGTCCAGGCGCATCGCGAGGTGGCTGACCATGACCTCTTCGGGGTAGAGGTTGAGCTTCGAGCCGAACCCGCCGCCGACCTCGGGCGCCACGACGCGGAGCTTGTTCTCCGGGATGCGGATGAGCGCGGGGAGGAGCGTGCGGACGAGGTGCGGGACCTGGGTCGACGTCCAGAGGGTGAGCGACTCCTCGCCCGCGTGCCACGACGCCGCGCAGCCGCGCGGCTCGATCGCCATGGGCGTCAGGCGCGGGTGGACCATGCGGAAGTTCAGGACCTTGTCGGCCTTTTTGAACGAGCCGTCGACGTCGCCGCTCGCGAGGCTCCACGTGAAAGCGACGTTCGTACCGAGCTCGGGGTGCGTGAGGGGCGAGCCCTTCTCGAGCGCCTTCTCGGGGTCCATGACCGCGGGGAGCGGGTCGTAGTCGACCTCGATGAGGTCGAGTGCGTCGCGCGCGATCGTCCGCGTCTCCGCGACGACGACCGCGACGGGATGGCCGACGAAGTAGACGCGCGCGCCCGCGAGGACCGTGTGGTCGGGCGACTTCCCGCCCGGCAGCGGAGACGCGCAGGGGATCGTGCCGACCTTGTCGTTCAGGTCGGCGCCGGTGAGGACGGCGACGACGCCCCGCAGCTTGCGCGCATCGTCGACGCGGATCTTGGTGACCTTCGCGTGGCCGTGGGGGCTGCGAAGGAATTCCGCGTGGAGCACGCCGGGAAGCTTGAGGTCGTCGACGTAGGTGGCAATGCCCTTGATGAGCCGCGGATCCTCGACCCGCTTCATCGCGCGGCCGATGTATCCGGCGGGCGCGGCCGCGGGCTTCTCTTTCACTTTGGCCTTGGCCATGCTACTTGACCGCCTTTCCCGCCTTGGCGGCGTGCTCGACGGCGTCGATGATGTGGCCGTAGCCGGTGCAGCGGCAAAGGTTTCCGTCGAGCGCGTGGCGGATCTCGTCGCGGGTCGGCGAACCGTTTCGATCGAGGAGCTGGACGGCGCTCATCATCATGCCCGGCGTGCAGTAGCCGCACTGGAGGCCGTGGCACTCCCAGAAGCCCTGCTGGACGGGGTGGAGCTGGTCGCCCTTCGCGAGGCCCTCGACGGTGGTGACCTCGCCTCCGTCCACCTGGACGGCGAGCATCGTGCAGCTCTTGACGGCCTTGCCGTCGACGAGGACGGTGCAGGCGCCGCAGACGCTGGTCTCGCACCCGACGTGGGTGCCGGTGAGCCCGCACTCCTCGCGGAGGAACTGGACGAGGAGGAGCCGCGGCTCGACCTCGCGTTCGCGGAGCGTCCCGTTGACGCGGATCTTGACGGGCATGGTCACGTCGACTCCTCCCTTTCTGCACAACAGCACGATCTCCGGGAAGGGTGACTCTAGGACTCGGGGAGCGAGGCTGTCAACGAAATGAGGAAGAAGAGAAGATCAACACGAGAGGGACGGATCCGGGCTCCGGCACAACGGGCCGTCCGCCGGGGACGTAGGGAAGTCAAAGGAGCGGATCGATGAAAAATCTCGCACTGGCCCTGGTGGCGTTCTGTCTCGCGGGCGCCGCCCAGGAGGCCGACGGGGACAAGGCCCTTCCCCACCTCGACAAGCCGCCGGCCAAGCACCGGCCGGGCACGCCGCTGAACCTCCTCCTCACGTTCCACGGCGCCAGCGGGAACCAGGGGTCGCTCGTCCCCAAGGCCGAGGAGATGCTCCAGAAGGCCGGGCTGCGCGACGACTTTCTCGTCGTCGGCCTGAAGTCAAAAGATGTCGGCTGGACCGACAAGGACGACGCGCCGGTCAAGGCGTTCATCCCCTGGGCGATCAAGAAGTACAACGTCGATCCGCGCCGGGTCTACGGCTTCGGCGTCTCCTCGGGCGCGTGGTACCTCAACCGCTTCGCGCCGGCCAACTCGGAGCTTCTCGCCGGGGCGATCTCATACGTCGGCGGGATGGGCAATCCGCCCGCCACGACCGATGCCAAGTCCCACGCCGAGCTCTACTGGGTGATCGGCCAGAAAGACGACTCGCTCCCGCCCAGCCGGACCCGCCCGCAGGCCGACGCCTTCTTCAAGGCGGGCTACCGCGCCGTCTACCGCGAGATGGTCGGCCACGCCCACGAGGGCCCCAAGCCGCCGACCGAGGAGGAGTCCGTCGAGTGGATGAAGGCGCTCCGGAACAAGCGCGTGGCGCCGGACAAGGCCGACGGCGAATTCCTCGCGAAGTTCTCGGACGCCAAGGCCGACCTGTCGTCGTCCGGCACCTGGATCCGCCTGGCCGCGATCGGCGGACACGCCGCGGCGCCCGTCGTCCTCCAGGGCCTGGCGAGCGACCGCGCGGGCGTGCGCACCCTGGCCGCGCAGGCCTGCACGCAGGTCATGTTCGACGACAAGGTGGTGGACGCGCTCGTCCCGCTGGCCGACGACAAGGACAACGGGGTCCGCAAGGCCGCGATCGCCGCGCTCACCTTCCAGGGCCGATGGAACTACGCCCAGGCGCACGCGCCGCTCTGCGCGATCGTGCGCGACGAAAAGCGCGCCGCCGGCGACCGCCGCGCGGCCGCGCAGGGGCTGACCGAGATCGCGAAGGTAGATCTCCTCGGCACCTTCTACTTCAAGGAGATCGTCTGGACGCTCGTGGGGCTTCTCGGGGACCGCGACGGCGGACTCCGCCAGCTCGCCTTCCAGGCCCTCCAGCCCGTGCAGGCCGACGGCTTCGGCTACCTGCCCTCCCAGCCGGACGCCGCACGCGCGAAGGGCATCGAACGCTGGACCGAGTGGTGCACAAAGACCTGCGGACCCCGGGCGCCCTGAGAGGAGACCGAATGTACGGCCTGATCTTCGTTGCCCTCTTCGCCCAGGACAACGCGCTCGACCGGCGCGAGCTTTCCATCCCGGTCCGCGACGGCGTCGCGCTCTTCGCGGTCGCGGTCTCGCCGAAGTCGGCGGCGAAGCCGCTCCCGATCATGCTCGTCCGCACGCCGTACGGCGTCTCGGGCCATCTCAAGCCCGGGGCGCTCTCCACGGAATACAAGGAGCTCGCGGAGGACGGGTACATCTTCGTCTTCCAGGACTGCCGCGGGCGCAACAAGTCGGAGGGGCAGTTCGTCATGAACGGCGCCCTCCACGATCCGGTGCGCGACCCGAAAGGCACCGACGAGGCGACCGACACGTACGACACGATCGAGTGGCTCGTCAAGAACATCCCCGCGAACAGCGGGCGCGTCGGCGTCATGGGCATCAGTTACCCGGGCTGGCTCGCGGGCATGGCCGGCGTGAATCCACATCCCGCGCTCAAGGCGATCTCACCGCAGGCGCCGATGACCGACACCTGGCTGGGCGACGACTTTTTTCACCAAGGCGCGTTCCGGCAGTCGTTCGGCGTCGAGTACGCCGGCGGCATGGAGCTCCAGAAGGCAGGCTTCGCGCGCGTCAACCAGGACCGGTACGACCGCTACGACTGGTACCTCAAGTTCACGACGCTCAAGGAGCTCGGCGAGCAGAACGGCGTCTGGAACCTTCCTTCGTGGGTCGGCTTCCGCGAGCATCCGGCCTGGGACGCGTACTGGCAGGCCAAGGCGATGCAGAGAGTGCTGACCGACCCGGTCATCCCGGTCCTTCACGTCGGCGGCTTCTGGGACCAGGAGGACATCCTCGGCCCCGAGGAGGCCTACCGCACGCTCGAGAAGAAGGACACGAAGAACTGGAACTCGATCGTGCTGGGCCCCTGGTACCACGGCGGCTGGGCCGGAAGCCAGACCACCGGCCATGGCCCGATGAAATTCGGGAGCGACGTCGGCCTTTATTTCCGCCAGAAGATCGAGCGCCCCTGGTTCGCCCACTGGCTGCACGGGACCGGCGACGGGACGTTCGCCGAGGCGAGCATGTTTGAAGTCGGCGGCAACCGCTGGCGCACGTTCGACGCGTGGCCTCCGAAAGAGGCGAAGCCCGCGAAGATCTATCTCCGCGAGAAGGGCGCGCTCTCGTTCGATCCGCCGGCGGCCGCGGGGAGCGAGTCGTACGTCTCCGACCCGGCGCGTCCGGTCCCCTACCTCGCGCGCCCGGTCGACGGCTCAAAGTGGCGGACGTGGCTCGTGGAGGACCAGCGGTTCGTCCAGAACCGCCCCGACGTGCTCTCGTGGGAGACCGCGCCGCTCGAGTCGGACGTGGTGATCGCGGGCGACGTGACGGCGCACCTCTTCGCCTCCACGACCGGCAGCGACGCCGACTGGGTCGTGAAGCTGATCGACGTCTACCCGGACGCCATCGCCGACGATCCGAAGCTGGGCGGCTACGAGCTCATGGTGGCGGGCGACATCCTGCGCGGCCGGTACTACAAAAGTTTCTCGGAGCCGCGCGCGATCCCGGCCAACACGACGACCGCGTTCACGGTGGACCTGCACCAGCAGCTGTACCGGATCAAGAAGGGGCACCGGATCATGGTGCAGGTGCAGAGCACGTGGTTCCCGCTCTACGACCGGAACCCGCAGACCTACGTCCCGAACATCTTCGAGGCGAAGGCTTCGGACTTCGGGCCGCAGACGCACAAGGTGTTCCATTCGCCGGAGGCACCGTCGCACATCGCGGTGGGGATCCTGCCCGAATAAAACTTTTCCCTTGATCTCGAGCCCCCGATGAGGGACGCTGGTGGCAGGGACAGCCGAATTGGGGAGGGGAACTTATGGACCTCGACACCCGCGGTCTGGCAGCCTTCATCGGGAAGATCGCCCTGGGCGTCCGCGACGTCCTGCGCGTCACCCAGCCGGAGAAGTTCGAGATCGGCCGGGGCTCGCCCGATCCGACCGAATACCCCCACGTCCTCCGGCTCGCCGAGCCGCTCGACTGCACCACGGCGGCCCTGGTGGCGGAGGAGCTCAACCGCGCCTTCTGGTTCGACTCGCACCATGTCCACCGCCCGGCCGCGCGGGCGGGCGACGGCCCGCAGATCGTCTACATCGGGTGGACCGGCCGGCCCTACCCGGGCTCGTCGCTGCCCCACCGGCCGTAGCAAAGAAAACCACGGAGACACAGAGGCACGGAGGAACGTCTCCGTGTCGTCCCTCCCCCGCGGAGATGATTAGTCGAAGGGGAGAAGGTCGGAGAGGCGGTCGTGCCAGATCACGCGGAGCGCTTGGCGGGACAACGAGTTCAGGCCCAGCGCCTCGACGGTGGCCCGGCCGGTCGGCGTCAGGCCCAGGATCATCCGGTGGTCGGAGCTCCGGCGGAAGTGAGCCGTCCACGAATGGCGACGCGGATGAAACAAGGGGACGATCTTCCGGCTTCGCGGATCACGGTAGTCTCTGAGCGCGCCCTTCCGTTCGTTGCAGCGTGGGCAGGCGAGGGCCCTGTTGGATTCGGAGTCCGCCCCGCCCTTGGACCTCGGGATGATGTGCTCGACGTGGAAGACCGCGCCTGAGAGGGCCTCGGGCAGCCGGCAATACTCACACCGCGCCCGCGCCCTCGCCCGGACGATTTCCCGCCGCGTCGCCACGTTCTCCCTTTCTTCAGGTGCGGGCCGTCGCCTTCCGGGCCCGGGCAAGGGCTCGCGCGTTCTGCAGGGTCAGACGCTCCGCCTCATCCACCAGCCGGGCCAGGTCCCGGCGGTCCCCCTCCGGCAGGCGACCCCCCGACTGCCGCTCCAGGAGCTGATCCAGCCGTCGCTGGCTGGCCGGGGAAAGCCTTTGGAGCGCGGCTCCCCGGCGGACGGCCTCGAACGAAAGCAGTTGGGAGAGCTCGACCCCCAGGATGTCGCAGATCAAGCCGGCGACGGCGGTGTCCAGCCGCTCGATGTGCGTCGTCGGGTCGGCCAGCCGGTACAGGGTTTTCAGGTTGACCCGCACCCCGCGCCGACGAAGCGTCCGTTCGAGAGAAGCCACCGTCATCTCGCGCTCGAAGAGCAGCCTGTGGAGCCTGGAATAGCACTGGAGCGGGCGGACCTTCTCTTCCACGGTGACCTCCGTGTACACGGTAGTGTCCAGATAGACGGATCATACCCGCCCATCGACGGAGATTCAAGGACCCGGCCCAAAGACGATCTTCTTTCCTTCTGGGTGTCCCTGGGGTGTGGGGGATGAAAAAGGAAAAGCCCCCTCGATCGCTCGAGGGGGCTTCCGGTGTTTCCTCTTCGCTACGCCGTCGGCTTCCCCACGTTGACCCACGTGTGGACGTGCGGCGAGCCGCGGAAGTACCAGGAGAGCGTCGGGCCGCGCAGGGCCCAGCGGTCCCAGACCTCGTCGTTGCCGATGTCCTCCTCCTTGTAGAAGGAGAGCCACAGCTTGTCCACGCCGCCGCCTTCGTTGATGAACTTCATCGCCTCCTCGACGTCGGTCGCGCGGTAGGGCTCCAGCAGCATCTTCATCGTCTTCTCGACGAGCGCCTTCTGGTCCTTCGAGAGCTCCGCCACCGCGATGCCCGCGTACGGGCCGTTCGCCTTGATGACGATGCTCTTGTCGTCGTCGCCGGGGGCCTTGTCGAGCAGCGCCTTCTCGCGCTGCTTGCCGTCCATCGCCTTGTAGACCTCGTTCGCGGCGATCGCCTGGGGCCAGAAGATGTTGCCCGGGTGGTTCGCCTTCTCGTTGAACCCCTCGGCGGCGTGGCCGTAGAAGATCGGGCCGCCGAAGGCCGTGCCCTCGGTCGAGTCGCCGTCGCAGCGCATCGTCACGTGACGGCCGGTCATGACCCACTCGTACTTGCCCTTGGCGGGCTCGCCGAAGAGGGCCACGTGGTACTTCTCGAAGCCGGCCCCGTCGTTGTCGTCCTTCATCTGTTTCTGCCAGCGCTCGTGCCAGTCGGGGCTGACGAGGCCCTTGAAGATGTCCTTCAGGATCTGCTGCTGGTCGCCCGTGAAGAACGTCCCGATCTCGGGCTCGACGATCTTCCAGTTGTTCGAGACTTTCGTGCGGAGCTTGTGGTCCCAGCCGAACGCCACCTTCTCCTTCTGCTTGTCGGTCAGCGTCTCGGCGAACTTCTTGACCAGCTCCTCGGGCTTCACGTCCCGCCAGGTGCTCGCCCACACGGGCGACTTCGCCGCCACCGCGGCCGCGGCCGCCGTCCCCGCCGCGACCTTCATGAAGTCGCGTCGCGTGACGTGCTCGCCGCAGTCGGGGCAGAACTTTTTCTTTTCGTCCATTTCAATTCTCCTAATCCCGCATCGAACTCCATGAAACAGTACGCTCCCCGGGAACGGGAACGTATAACCATTTGATGATCCCCGCCCTGCTGATATTCCTTTCCGCGCTGCAGGATCCGAAGGTCCCCGACGGGTTCGTCATCGAAAAAGTCGCGGAGTCGACGTTCCCCATGTTCGGCTGCTTCGACGACCAGGGCCGCCTTTACGTCACCGAGTCCTCCGGCGGCGACCTCTACCTCGAGCTCCAGAAGCTGACGCGCGGCTGCCGCGTCCGGCGGTTCAGCGCGGACTTCAAGACGTCGACCGTCTTCGCGGAGAACCTCACGCCTTCCATGGGCCTCGCGTGGCGCGACGGGAAGCTCTACGTCGCCGACCCGCCCGATCTCGTCACGCTCGAGGACACCGACGGCGACGGCAAGGCCGACAAGCGCACCGTGATCCTCACCGACTTCGGCCACAAGGACAACGGCTCGCTCCACGGGATCACGTTCGGCCCCGACGGCCTGCTCTACGGGACGATGGGCGAGCCCGACGGCTACAAGCTCAAAGGGAAGGACGGGAAGTTCCTGACGGGGATGAGCGGGATGCTCTTCCGCTGCCGGCCCGACGGGAGCGACGCCGAGGTGCTCTGCCGCGGATTCGAGAACCTGGTCGAGATCGTCTTCATGCCCAACGGCGACATCCTCGGCACGTGCAACTGGTACCAGAAGCCGCTGGGCGGGATCCGGGACGCGATCGTCCACCTCGTGCCCGGCGGGCTCTACCCCTACGTACCCGACACGGGGACCGCCTACCCGTTCACCGGCGACGTCATCCCCCCGCTCGCGCTCTTCCCCGCGGTGGCGCTCTCGGGGATGGTGCGATGCGAGGGGGTGGTCTCCCCGGCACCCTGGCGCGGCAATCTCTTCACCGCGCAGCACAATTCGCGCAAGGTCCAGCGCCACGTGCTCACGAAGAGTGGCGCGTCGTACACGTCGCAGGACTTCGACTTCGTCACGAGCGAGAACCCCGACTTCCATCCCTCCGACGTCCTCCTGGCGCCCGACGGCAGCCTGATCGTCGTCGACACCGGCGCGTGGTACGTCCAGCACTGCCCCACCGGCAAGATCCGGAATTCGCGCGCACCGGGGGGGATCTATCGCGTGAGGTATCCGGAACCCAAGCCCGCATTGCCGAACCTTGGTATGCCGGACGACCGTCCCTGGGGACGAGTCCATTCGAACCAGGCGGATGCTCGCGCTTCCGGGCGAGTGTGGAGCAAGAGAGCTGAAGCCGGCCTCGTGAAGATGCTCTCGTCAAAGGACCCTTCCGACCAGCTCGCCGCCGCCGAGGCGCTCGCGACGTGCGGCTGGCCCGAGTCGCTTCCGGCGATCTGGGAGGCGCTCGAGGCGACGACCGACAAGTTCGTCGAGCACCAGCTGGTCCACGCCGCGTACTTCCTTGCCGACGCGAAGGCGCTCGGCGAGGCGCTCAAGAGCGAGAGCCCGCGGGTCCAGAAGGCGGCGCTCGTCCTCCTCGACCAGAAGGGCGGCGCGCCGGAGGAGGCCGTGATCCGCCGCGTCGGCGCGGGCGACCCCGCGCTCCGCCAAGCCGCGATCCGCATCCTCCAGAAACATAAGGAGTGGGCGCCCCACGCGATCGAGCTCGTGAAGGGCTGGCTCAAGAAGAAGGATCTCGCCGAGGATGAGAAGCAGGCGCTGCGCGCGTCGGTCCTCGCGTTCCAGTCGGACGCCGGCGTGCAGGGCGCGGTGGCCGAGGCGATCCGCGAGAAAGCCCCGGCCTCGTCCCTCCTCATTCCGGTCCTCGCCGAGTGCAGCTTGCCGAAGTTTCCCGAGTCGTGGAAGGAGGCGCTCCGAATCGCGCTCCCGTCCGCCGACGCGATCCGCACGATCACGGTCCTCCAGCTCCCCGAGTTCGACGAGGCGCTCGCGCCGATCGCCGAGGCCGACGGCTCCGCGCGCCTCGCCGCGCTCCGCGCGATCGTCCCCCGCCGTCCGAAGCTCTCCCCGGCCTCCTTTGACTTCCTCGTCTCGACGCTCGTCGCCGACGCGCCGCTCGACCGGCTCTCGGCGTCGGAGACGCTGGCGCGCGCGCGGCTCGCCGACACGCAGGTCGCGCGGGCCGTCAAGGCCGTGCGCGGCGACAGCCTGCTCTCGCCCTCCCTCTTCCTCCCGGCCCTCCGCGGTCCCGCGGGGGCGGAGCTCCTGTCGGAGCTGACCGAGGCCGTGAAGGCGGGGTGGCGGCCGTCGGAGCAGGAGATGAAGCCCGTTTTCGAGGCCGCCGACGGCCACGCCGCGGCGCTCAAGGAGGAGCTCGCGAAGGGGACGGAGGAACAGCGCGCGACGCTCGAGAAGCACCAACCGCTCCTCCTGGGCGGCGACGCGACCCGCGGCCGCGCCGTCTTCTTCGGCAAGAAGGTCGCCTGCTCGACGTGCCACGCGGTCGGTTCAGAGGGCGGTCGGATCGGCCCAGACCTCACGAAGGTGGGCGCGATCCGATCGGGCCGCGACCTCCTGGAATCGATCCTCGTGCCGAGCTCGACGTTCGCGCAGGGCTACGAGCCGTACGTGATCGCGACGAAGGACGGCGACGTCCTGGGCGGCCTCCTTGCGAGGCAGGACGCGGACGCCGTCGTCCTCAAGGACGCGAGCGGCGCCGAGACGCGCGTACGGCGCGACCGCATCCGCGACTTCAAGCGCGGCGAGAAGTCCCTCATGCCCGAGGGCCTCGAGCGCAACCTCACGGCGGAGGAGTTCCGCGACCTCCTCGCCTTCCTCCAACAGCTCAAGTGATAAGCGGAGTGCGGTGATAAGCGGAGTGCGGCGCACCCGGCTTATCACCTTATGAGCGACCCCGGCCGCGCGGTCCGGAGAGGGATTCTCATCGGGGTGGTGGCGTGGAGCTTGCTGACCGCGCTCGTCTTCGCCGTGTTCGGAGCCGGGCTCCTGATGGCGAAAGCCTACGACGCGGCCGACATGCCGGCCTATTTCGGGGTCATCTTCCTCGGCTACGCGATCTTCCTGATGGCCTTCGCCGCGGGGATTCTGCGTGTCCTTCCGGTAACCATGTGTGCGCCACCCCCCTGTGAGGGGGTAGAGTTTGGCCGTTCGATGAGGAGGAACGGCCATGACGGGCGCAAAAAGCCAAGCACTTACCCATCTCCAG
>JBGPCZ010000036.1:0-39166 GCA_041482015.1 Planctomycetota bacterium
ACGGGCAAGGAGCTCGTCGCGCAAGCGCGGCACCAGCGCAGCGCGCGGCGCGCGCGGCCGGTCGTGGCGGTGAACTGCGCCGCCATCTCGAGAGAGCTCGTCGAGAGCGAGCTCTTCGGCCACGAGAAGGGCGCGTTCACCGGCGCCCTCGCCATGCGCCAGGGCCGCTTCGAGGCCGCCCACGGCGGGACGATCTTTCTCGACGAGGTGGGCGACTTCTCGCCCGCCACGCAGGTCAAGCTCCTCCGGGTCCTCCAGGAGCGCGAGTTCGAGCGCGTGGGCGGGAACACGCTCATGAAGGCGGACGTCCGCGTCATCGCCGCGACGAACCGGAACCTCGAGGAGATGATCGCGGAGGGGAAATTCCGGCAGGACCTCTACTACCGCCTGAACGTCTTCTCGATCCACCTTCCCGCCCTCCGCGAGCGGAAGGCCGACATCCTCCTCCTCGCCGACTTCTTCGTCGAGAAGTACTCGAAGACCAACCACAAGAGCGTGAAGCGGATCTCGACACCCGCGATCGACATGCTCATGAGCTACCACTGGCCGGGCAACGTCCGCGAGCTCGAGAACTGCGTCGAGCGCGCGGTCCTCGTCTCCAACGACGAGGTGATCCACGGCTACCACCTGCCCCCGACGCTCCAGACCGCCGAGGCGAGCGGGACCGTCAGCGCCGGGCCGCTCCAGGCGGCGCTCGACAACGTCGAGCGCGAGCTGATCATCGAGGCGCTCAAGTCGACCCGCGGCAACATGGCCAAGGCGTCGCAGCACCTGGGGATCACCGAGCGCCTGATGGGCCTGCGCGTCCGGAAACACGGCATCGACGCGCGGCGCTACCGTTCCGAGTGGTAGGTTCTTACCCGCGGATTCTACCGGACCGTATACTTTCTGCCCGCTTCCCCCGATTTCCCCGCGAATCCGGGGGGTCCTTTCGTGGCACGTCGCTTGCTCTCCCAAGGGCGTCTTACTTCGGTATCCCCAGCCCGGGACCGGGGAGTGGAGACATCCATGCCTCAGCCTCCACTCCCCGGCCCACCTTACTACTGCGCCACATCTCAGCCATGAAACGGTCGTCTCATTTATGGAGTCGCCATTCCGTACCGTATCTTCCCTATGGAGTTCCAACCCGACGGTGGGTTCGTCCTTTCATTCCCTCCTGATTCGCAGCTGGCACGGCGATTGCTTTTCATGCATCCGGAGCATGCACGATGGGCAACGTGAACGAGGTGAATGAGAAGGAGGCTTCCCCCTTGAGGCCGTTGACGGCCCGGCAGCAGGAGCTGATGCGCCTCATCCAGGCCCTCGCGCCCGACGCGCGGCACACGATCAAGGTGGTCTGCCGCGGCAGCGAGCCCTGGGAGATCCAGGAGGTGATCGAGCACCGGCGGCTGGGTGAGGTGAAGCCCAAGCAGGAATAGGCCCGGGATCGGGCAGGTC
The DNA here is from genome assembly GCA_041482015.1 of Planctomycetota bacterium. Taxonomy (GTDB): domain Bacteria; phylum Planctomycetota; class MHYJ01; order MHYJ01; family JACPRB01; genus JACQFK01. The sequence goes on from JBGPCZ010000036.1 coordinate 1,438, forward strand.
CGGCACGGAGCCAACACGAACTCAAGCCGGCACTCCGGGAAGGGGTGCCGGCTTATATTTTTGGAGTTGCGGTGATCCAGGCCAGGAAGAGAAAGCTCGTCGTGGTCGGCAATGGGATGGCCGGCGCGCGCGTGGTGGAGGAGATCCTAAAGCGCGCACCCGACCGCTTCGACATCGTCATGTTCGGCGCCGAGCCGTACGGCAACTACAACCGCATCCTGCTCTCCAACGTCCTCAACGGCTCCCAGACGCCGACCGGAATCTTCATGAACCCGCTGGCGTGGTACCGCGACAACGGCGTCACGCTCCACGCCGGCGTGAAGGCCCTCCGGATCGACCGCGAACGCCGCGTCGTGATCGGCGCGCCCCTCCGCCGCGACGCCGTCCCCTACGCCCCCGGGGACTCCGGGATCGGGCCGGAGCCCGCCGTCGAGGAGGGGTACGACCACGTCATCATCGCGACCGGCTCGCGACCCTTCGTGCCCCCGATGGAGGGGTTCGGCCAGCCCGGGACGTTCCTCTTCCGCACGATCGACGACTGCGAGCGGATCGCGGAGCACGCGAAATCCTGCACGCGCGCCACCGTGATCGGCGGCGGCCTGCTCGGGCTCGAGGCCGCGCGCGGTCTGCTGACGCACGGCGTCGAGGTCACCGTCCTCGAGGCCGCGCCGCAGCTGATGATCGCGCAGCTCGATCCCGACGCCGGGCAGATGCTCAAGACGGTGATGGAGGGCATGGGCGTCCGGGTCTTCTGCGAGAAGGTCACCACGCGCATCGTGAAGGAAGGCGGCCGCGTCACGCACCTCCTCATGAAGGACGGCTCGCGGATCGACACGGACATGGTGGTCGTCAGCGCCGGCATCCGTCCTATCACGGACGTCGCCGGGGCCAGCGGCCTGGCGGTCGACAAGGCCATCGTCGTCGACGACCAGATGCGCACCAGCGACCCGGACGTCTTCGCGCTCGGGGAGTGCGTCCAGCACCGGGGGAAGATCTACGGCCTGGTCGATCCCATCTGGGAGCAGGCGAATGTCCTGGCCGACGTGCTGACGGAGAAGAATCCGGACGCGGCCTACCTGGGCTCGAAGCTTGGCACGAAGCTCAAGGTGATGGGCGTGGAGCTGGCCTCCATGGGCGAGACGAAGCCGGCCGGGCCCGACGACGAGGTGATCGTCTACCGCGAGCCGAAGAAGGGCATCTACAAGAAGCTCATCATCCGCGGCGGGAAGCTCGCGGGCGCCATCCTGCTCGGGGACATCGAGACCGCCGGCGAGCTGTTGCAGACGTTCATGGCCGGCACGCCCGTCCCCGAACGCCGCTCCGAGCTGCTCTTCGGCGCGCCGAGCGGCGAGCCGCTGCTCAAGGTCCTCGACATGCCCGATTCCGTGCAGATCTGCAACTGCAACGGGGTGAGCAAGAAGCAGATCGTGGACGCCGTCAAGAGCGGCTGCACGAGCGTGGCGAAGGTGGGCGCCTGCACGAAGGCCGGCACCGGCTGCCAGTCGTGCAAGGGGATCGTCGCCCAGCTGATCGAGGCGTACCAGGGCGCCGCCGCGGCCGACCCGGGCGAACACTACTACGTGCCGGGCGTGCCGCTCGAGAAGTCGCGGCTGGTGGACGAGATCCGGAAGCGCGGCCTCAAATCCGTGAGCGCCGTCTTCGGGGAGCTCGCGGGCGGACGGGAGGACGCGGCCAGCAAGGTCGGCCTCGCGTCGCTGCTCAAGTCCCTCTGGCCCGGCGAGTACGAGGACGAGCGCGACGCGCGGTTCATCAACGACCGCGTCCACGCGAACATCCAGAAGGACGGCACGTTCTCGGTGGTCCCGCGCATCTACGGGGGCGTCACGTCCCCCGCGGAACTGCGCCGCATCGCCGAGGTCGCGGAGAAGTACCACGTGCCGATGGTGAAGATCACCGGCGGCCAGCGGCTCGACCTCCTGGGGATCAAGAAGGAGGACCTTCCGAACGTGTGGAAGGACCTCGGCATCCCGAGCGGCCACGCCTACACGAAGGCGTTCCGCACCTGCAAGAGCTGCGTCGGGACCGACTTCTGTCGCTACGGCGTGGGCGATTCCATCGCGCTCGCGCAGAAGATCGAGCGCCGCTTCCAGGGCATCGAGTCGCCCCACAAGATGAAGCTCGCGACGGCCGGCTGCCCCCGCAACTGCTCGGAGGCGTACGTCAAGGACCTCGGGGCGGTCGCGATCGACGGAGGGAAGTGGGAGATCTATCTCGGCGGAGCCGCAGGCGGCTCGGTGCGGAAGGGCGACCTGCTCTGCACGGTCGACTCGCACGACGACGTGCTCAAGTACATGGGCCGCTTCATGCAGTACTACCGCGAGCACGGCAAGTATCTCGAGCGGAGCTACCACTTCCTCGAGCGGGTCGGGATCGAGACGCTGCGGAAGATCCTGGTCGAGGACAGCCTCGGGATCTGCGCGCGCCTGGACGACGACATCCAGGAGGCGGTCGATGCCTACCAGGATCCGTGGAAGGAGGCGGAGGTTCCGAACTATCCGCGGCAGTTCAGCGCCCCGGAGCTGGCCGAGATCCTGGAGGTCGCCGAGAACAATGGGTGATTCCCGCACCGTCAACCTCGGCAGCGTCGAAAAGGTCCCGAAGGGCCAGGGATTCTGCTTCGTCGTCGCGGGCGAGGAGGTCTCGGTCTTCCGCCAGCGCGACGGGCGGCTGTTCGCGACGCAGAACCGCTGCCCGCACCGGCAGGGCCCGCTCGCCGAGGGGGTCGTCGGCGGGGGCGCGGTGATCTGCCCGCTGCACTCGCACAAGTTCGACCTCGGCACGGGCCGGGGCCCGGCCGCCGAGTGCCTCAAGGTCCACGGGGTCCGCGAATCGAACGGCGAGATCCTGCTGGTCCTGGAGTCGCCGCCGGTGAAGGCGGCCCCCGTCGCATGATCGCCTACGTGCGGTCGCTGGACCCGAAGGGCGTGGTCGCCGGCCTGGGGGTGATGCTCCTGCTCGCCGCGGGGATCGTCCTCGGGTCGCGCAACCTCCGGAACTACGACCCGATCCTTCTGACCTACACGTTCGGCACGCTCTTCTCCGCGTTCGCCGTCGCATACCGCTACGCCGTCTGGCTCCAGCGCCCTCCCACGACGCTCTACATGAAGCGCGGCTGGGAACTCATCAGGAAAGGCAGCTGGCTTCGCAATCTCCGGTTCGCCTCGAAGGCGGCCTACGAAAACCTGCTCGCCCAGCGGTTCATCCGCAAGCGGAGCTTCGTGCGCTGGCTGATCCACTTTTCGATCGCCTGGGGGACGGTGCTCGCCGGCGCGGTGACGTTCCCGCTCGTCTTCGGCTGGCTCCACTTCGCGGCCGACCCCGACCGCCCGGAGCTCTACCGCGTGATGCTCTTCGGGTTGAAGGTCGGCCAGTTCGACACCCATTCGTTCCTGCGCTTCATCATGTTCAACCTGCTGAACGTCTCGGCCGTGATGGTGATCGTGGGGGCGGGCCTCTCGCTCCACCGCCGGCTGCGGACGAAAGGCTCGGCCGCGCGCCAGCAGTTCGGGAACGACATCGTCCCGCTCCTCCTCCTCCTGGCGATCTCGGTGACGGGCCTCATGCTGACCTTCAGCATGCACGCGCTCGGGGGCGCGGGCTACCCGGTGCTCTCGCTCGTCCACGCGGTGACGGTGACCGCGACGCTCCTGTACATCCCCTATGGAAAGTTCTTCCACATCTTCCAGCGGCCCGCCCATCTCGCGGTGATCCTCTACAAGCGCGAGGGCGAAGCGGCCCCGAAAGCGTCATGCCGCCGCTGCGGCTCGGAGTTCGCCGGGGCGATGCACGTGGCGGACCTGAAGCAGGTCATGCCCGCGATGGGTTTCGCGCTCGATCTCGACCTGTGTCCTGCGTGCAAGAGGAAGCGGTTGGGGATTGCGCAGGCTACCGCAATCCGATCCAACCGGGCCATCCCGGCTCCCCCGGCGATTCGCGAGTCCAACCCGGATCGACCGGGACCGAGCCCTCCCGGCGATTCCGCCGCAGGCTTGTCGGCCTTGATTCGTACTTCGTGATCCGGACCATATGGCTACGCTGCCCCAGTCGTCTGAAGCGCTGATCGAGCGGTTCGGGCCCCACCTGGCCGAGGCGCCCGCGTCGGGGTGGGAGGACCGCGAGCCCGACCGGCTCGTCAAGACCCACTGCTGCTTCTGCGGCCTGCAGTGCGGCCTCCAGCTCAAGGTGAAGGACGAGCAGGTCGTCGGGTTCGAGCCGTGGGAGGAGTTTCCGGTCAACCGCGGGATGCTCTGTCCGAAGGGCGTGAAGCGCTACCTCCAGGGCGGCCATCCCGACCGGCTGCTCTCCCCCCTCATCCGCACCGAGGGCGGCTTCCGCGAGGCCACGTGGCCCGAGGCCATCGACCGGGTGGTCGACAACATCCGCCGCATCCAGGAGAAGTACGGCCCCGACTCGTTCGCGCTCCTCTCGGGCGCGTCGCTCACGAACGAGAAGGCGTACCTGATGGGGAAGATCGCGCGGGTGGCGCTCAAGACGAAGCACATCGACTACAACGGCCGCCTCTGCATGGTCTCGGCCGGGGCGGCCTCGCGCAAGGCGTTCGGGATCGACCGTGCGGCCAATCCCTGGAGCGACCTTCCGCTCGCGAAGTGCATTCTGATCGCGGGGGCGAACGTCGGCGAGTGCTTCCCGATCCTGACGGACTACCTCTGGAGGGCGCGGGACAACGGCGCGAAGATCATCGTCATCGACCCGCGGGCGACGCCGGTGGGCCGGACGGCGGACCTGCTCCTCCCGGTGAAGCCCGGGCGCGACAGCGCGCTCATGAACGGGATCCTCCACGTCTGCATCCAGCGCGGGTGGATCGACCGGGACTTCGTCCGGCAGAGCACGACGGGATTTGCCGAGGTGCAGGAGACGGTCGCGCGCTACACGCCCGAGCGGACGGCCGAAATCACGGGGGTCCCCGCCGCCGCGATCATCCGGGCGGCCGAGATGTGGGGCACGGCGCCGACCGCGATGCTCCTCCACGCGCGCGGGATCGAGCACCACACGAAGGGCGTCGAGAACTGCCTCTCCTGCATCAACCTCTGCCTGGCCACCGGGAAGATCGGGAAGCCGGGCTCGGGCTACGCGATGATCACGGGGCAGGGGAACGGGCAGGGCGGCCGTGAGCACGGGCAGCGGTGCAACCAGCTCCCGAGCGGCCGCGACATCGAGAATCCCGAGCACCGGAAGGTCGTCGCGGAGCGCTGGGGGGTGGACGAGGCGTCGATCCCGCGGACGGGCTACGCGTCGACCGAGATGATGGAGGCGATCCACAAGGGGGAGATCAAGGGTCTCCTCTCGATCTGCTTCAACCCGCTCGTCTCGCTTCCCGACGCGGAGTACACGCGCACGGCGCTCGAGAAGCTGGAGTTCTTCGGCGTCGTCGAGATCTTCATGAGCGAGACCGCGCGCCACGCCGACGTCGTCCTCGCCGGCTCGATGCAGGAGGAGGACGAGGGGACGGTCACCACCGCCGAGGGGCGCGTGGTGAAGATCCAGCGGGCGGTGAAGCCGCCCGGGAACGCGCGGGAGGACTGGAAGATCCTGTGCGACGTCGCCCGGCGGTTCGCGCCGTGGGAGAAATTCCCCTACTCGTGCACGGAGGACATCTTCCGCGAGCTCCGGCACATGTCCCGGGGCGGCCCGGTCGACTATTACGGGATCACCTGGGACCGGATCGAGAAGGAGCACGGCGTCTTCTGGCCGTGCCCGGAGATCGATCATCCCGGCACGCCGCGCCTGTACGAGGGCGGGAAGTTCTTCCATCCCGACGGGAAGGCGAAGTTCAACGCGGTCGAGTACCGCCCGCCGGCGGAGGACGTGGACGACGAGTACCCGGTGATCCTGACGAGCGGGCGCGTCGTCTCGCAGTACCTGAGCGGGACGCAGACGCGCCGGATCGGCCCGCTCGTCCAGCAGTACCCCGAGCCGCTGGTGGAGATGCACCCGAAGCTTGCCGCGAAGGTCGGCGTCAAGATGGGGGACCGCGTGACGGTGACGAGCCGCCGCGGGACGATGACGCTCGCCTGCCAGGTGGTGAAGACGATCCGCCCCGACACGATCTTCATCCCCTACCACTGGGCGGGCGAGAAGTCGGCGAACCGGCTGACGATCCGCGCGCTCGACCCCGTCTCGAAGATCCCCGAGTTCAAGGTCTGCGCGGTGCGCGTGGAGAAATCCCTATGAAACCCCAACCCTCCCGTGATCTTTCGGAGGCATTTGGATTTGGGCTTTGGGGTTTCATTGGGATTTGGGAGTTGGGATTTCATTGGGTTTTGGAAGTGGGTGCCCGTGATTGATCCCGAGATGGAGATGTATCTTGACCCGTCGCGCTGCATCGGGTGCCAGGCCTGCTATCACGCGTGCGCCGAGTGCGAGACGCACCGCGGGGTCTCGATGATCCACCTCGAGTACGCGGATCGCGCGGAGTCGGTCCAGACGGTGCCGGTCGTCTGCATGCACTGCGAGGACCCGGCGTGCGCGAGCGCGTGCCCGGCGGACGCGATCAAGAAGACGGCCGACGGCGTGGTCCAGTCGGCGCTCCAGTCGCGCTGCATCGGCTGCTCGAACTGCGTGCTCGCCTGCCCGTTCGGCGTGCCGCGGTACGTGTCGCGGATCGACCAGATGATGAAGTGCGACCTCTGCTACGACCGGACGTCGGCGGGGAAGCGGCCGATGTGCGTCACGGTCTGCCCGAGCGGGGCGCTCTTTTTCGGCACGCGCGAGGAGATCGAGGCCAAGCGGCGCGAGCGGCCGGTGAACGCGTTCGTGTTCGGGGAGCAGGCGGTGAGGACCAAGGTGCGGATGATGATGCCCGGCGACGGGGCGGCGCTCGAGGTCGACATCGACGAGCTGACTGACGGGAGCGCGATCACGGGGGACCTGATGGAGGCGCTGCTGTGAGCGATCCGGCGGCCCCGGTCCCGGCGTGGAAAGACGACTTCCCCGTGGCGTGGGTGGACGACCACTTCGTGACGCGGCGGGAATTCACGAAGTCGCTGGTCCTGGTCTCGTGCGCGGCGTTCGGCGCGAACGGGGCGCTGGTGGCGATGGGCGCGTGGGAGCGGGCGCGCCGGGCGGAGAAGACGGAGCCCCGCCGCATCGCGTCGGTGCAGGACCTGCCGGTGGGCGGGTCGAAGGGGTTCGACTACCCGGGGCCGGGCGAACCGTGCCTTCTCGTGCGGCTCGACGCGGAGCGGTTCGTGGCGTTCGGCCAGAAGTGCACGCACCTGGGCTGCCCGGTGCTGTACCGGGCGGAGAAGAAGTGCCTTCACTGCCCGTGCCACGAGGGCTTCTTCAACGCGGAGGACGGGAAGGTGATCTCGGGGCCGCCGCCCCGGCCGCTGCCGCGGGTGGAACTGGAACGGAGAGGAGACGAGCTGTGGGCGGTCGCGATCCTGAGGTGACCCGCGCGCGTCGCGAGCAGGCCGAGCGCGCCCGGGGGATGACGGCGATCTACGGCGTGATGGTTTCGATCACGCTGCTCGTGGTCATCCAGTTCCTGTTGCTCATGGTCGCGGTCGAGGGATTCATGGGGGGGCGCGGGATGGTGCTCGTCCCGTCCGCGGTGGGATCGGGACTCTGCTTCGCGGCTTCGTGCTGGCTGATCCGATACATCGCTACACCGCGCGCGCGGGAGCGACGGTGCGACTGAAGGGCGCTGGCAGGCTTATTGCTTGAACCAACCTTTTGCATCGGGCGGGAGGGCTGGAACCTACGTGCTGGTAACTCTTTCCCCCCGGGTCACGGCAGGGAGGCTTGGTGGACAAGGACGCTCTCGCGCGTCTCGGCCCGGCGCTCGACCAGTTCCTCGAGTGCTTTGCCGGCTGCGCGGTGGCACCCACGCGCCGCCTGATCGCGACGTACGTCCGGGGGCAACTGGGCTCGCTTCCCCGGAAATCGGTCAAGCCGATGGCGCTCGAGGCGGGGATCCCGCCGCGGACGCTCCAGGAACTCCTCTCGCTCCACCGGTGGGACGGGGACCTGCTGGTCGCGATGCTCCAGCGCCGGGTGCGACGCGCCCACCCGGCTCCGCCGTCGATCGGGATTCTTTTCGAATCGCGTTGCGTCAAGAAGGGCGACCGCACGCCCGGCGTGGCGCGGCAGACGAGCGAGTTGGCGGGGCGGGCGCGCAACTGCGTGGTGCTCCAGCACCTGGCGTTCTCCGACGGCGACTTCCACTGCCTCCTGGACAGCGCGGTCTACCTGCCCGAGAGCTGGACGGGGAACCGCGCGCGCTGCGAGGCTGCGGGCATCCCTCTCGAGACGAAGTACCGGACCAAGACGCAGATCGTGACCGACATGCTGCGGCGGGCGGAGGGGAACGGCCTGCCGCTGTCGAGGCTCGTCCTGCCCGGGGAATACGCGGAGGATGCCGGGTTCGTCGCGTCGTTGAAGCCGGGTGGTCGAACCTACGCGGCATGGCCGGTGCCGGAAGGCCATGAGACGGGAGCGGAATCAGCCACGGAACTGACCGACGACGTGCGACGGCATCTGTTGCGTGCCGCGACGGAGGCGAGGCAAGTGATCCAGTCCCGAATCGCGGAGATCGGCTTGGATCATTTCGAGGTGCGGACGTTTCGCTCGTTGACCCGGCACCTTGCGCTCTCTGCGGCGAGCCTTCTGTTCCTGGCGGAACAGGGGGACAACCTACGCCGTGAACGGGGGAGTCACCCGATCCGTTCGCACGGGTGAAGCTGAAGCTGAAGAGGCACCATTGCGTGGGATTCTTGGCGAACTTCCTACTGGCCGGTAGGGCGTCATTTCTCCACTCCCCATACGCTTACGGGAGATCTACCCATTATATAGCGTAGTATCCTAGGCCCGCCCTTTGCTATAGTTCAGCGCTTGTCTTCAGGTTCGGCGGAATTCCTCCGCCGACGATACTTTCTTTTTGGAGCCACTATGGGCACTCGATGGGGAGGGTTGGTGGTAGTCGTTGCTCTGATGCTGGCGTCGGTTCGGCTGGCGGGAGCGCAGGATCAGGATCTCGAGACCATCAAGAAGCGGCTCGAGGCCTTGGAGAAAGAAAAGGCGGACCGGGACGCGGAGAAGGCGGTCAAGGAGGAGCACGGCGCCGACGCGGCCGAAACCAAGTGGTATGACAAGGTGCATGTGGGCGGCGGAATCCGGGCCGCGTACCGGTCCCAGGAGGACCAGGCCGCGAACGGCCGGAACTACTCCCACAACTTCGATCTGGACAGCGGCCGGTTGTACACCGGGGGCAAGATCACCGACGTCGTCTCTGCGACGCTGAATGCTGAATTCACCAGCGCGGGTGCGTCGGTTCTCGACGCCATCGCCGAATTCAAATTCCAGGACGAATTCAACATCTTCGTGGGCCGCATGCTGCCGGCGTGCGATCGCTCGGATTCGGACGGCCCTTACTACCTGATCGCCTGGGACTACCCCGAGTTGTCCGTCAACTTCACCAACTCGTTCAACGGGTTCGGGCGCAGCGACGGGGTCACCTTCTGGGGCGACATCCACAACTTCAAATACTGGGCGGGCGCCTACGAGGGGACCGACCCCGGTGGCCCCATGACGGACCACCTCCTGTATGCAGCGCGGGTGCAGTACGACTTCCTGGATGACGAGAAGGGCTACTACCTGTCCAGCACGTATCACGGCGGGAAGAGCATTCTCGCGGTCGCGTTTGCCGTCAACTACCAGTCGGGAGTGGCCGGCGTGGTGGGCGACCAGAAGAACCAGACCAACCTGGACCTGGACGTCCTCTTCGAGAAGAAGTTTGACTTCGGCACGCCGACCGTCGAACTCGCCGTCTATGACTACCTGCGGGGCGGCTACGGGGGCAACGGCGTCGGGGGCCTGAACGGCGCCGGTTCGCCGGCCTTGGGCCAGGGGAAGGGTTTCATGGCCACCCTGGCCTTCCTCATCCCCCAGAAGATCGGATGGGGCGAGTTCCAGCCGTTCGTCCGGTACCAGGGCTTCGACGAGAAGAAGACGGATGCGAAGAACCCCACCAAGGACAACTTCGACCGGTGGGACCTGGGCGTCAACTACGTGATCAGCGGGCACAACGCCCGCATCTCGATGATCTACTCGGTCATGGATCACAAGGAGTCGGTGCCGGCGAACACGGACCGGGCGGACCACCTGTTCACGATTGGGACGCAGGTCCAGTTCTAACTTGGAATTTGAAAGAGCTTTTGAAAGAGGAGGCAATCTGATGAAGTTGCTCAGGGGTATCGGGGCGGCGCTCGTCTGCGCCGTGTTGGCATCGGCCGGCCCGGCGCTGGCCCAGGACGCGCAGGACAAGGGACCGATCAAGGTCGGCATCCTGCACTCGCTCAGCGGCACGATGGCGATCAGCGAGGTCTCGCTGCGCGACGTGACGCTCATGGCGATCGAGGAGATCAACGCCACGGGCGGCGTGCTCGGCCGCAAGGTCGAGGCGGTCGTGGTCGACCCGGCGTCCAACTGGCCGCTCTTCGCCGAAAAGGCGAAGCAGCTGCTGGTGCAGGACAAGGTCTCGGTCGTCTTCGGCTGCTGGACGTCGGTCAGCCGGAAATCCTGCCTGCCGGTGTTCGAGAAGGAGAACGGACTCCTCTTCTACCCCGTGCAGTACGAGGGCGAGGAGTGCTCTCGAAACGTGTTCTACACGGGCGCGGCCGTCAACCAGCAGGCTGGCCCCGCGGTCGACTACCTGCTCTCCAAGGAGGGCGGCTCGAAGAAGAAGTTCTACCTCCTGGGGACGGACTACGTCTATCCCCGGACGACGAACAAGATCCTTCGCGCGCAGCTCCTCGCCAAGGGCATCCCCGAGGCGAACATCGCGGAGGAGTACACCCCGTTCGGCCACCAGGACTACCAGACCATCGTCCGCAAGGTGAAGGCGTTCGCGGCGGGCGGCGGCGCGGCGGTCGTTTCGACGATCAACGGTGACTCGAACGTCCCCTTCTACAAGGAGTTCGCGAACCAGGGCCTGACGTCCGAGAACTGCCCGATCGTGGCGTTCAGCGTGGCGGAGGATGAGCTCCGCGGCATGGACACGAAGTCCCTGGTCGGCCACCTGGCCGCGTGGAACTACTTCCAGTCGATCGACGCCCCGCAGAACAAGACGTTCGTGAAGAACTTCAAGGCGTACTGCGAGAAGAACAGCCTCCCCGGCGGCGCCAAGCGCGTCACGGACGATCCGATGGAGGCCGCGTACATCGGCGTCAATATCTGGCGCCAGGCGGTCGAGCAGGCGGGATCCACGAACGTGGATGCCGTGCGCCAGGCCATCCAGGGTCAGCATTTCCTCGCTCCCGGTGGCTGGATCCAGATGGACGAGAAGAACCACCACCTCAAGAAGCCCGTCATCATCGGCGAGATCCTGGCCGACGGGCAGATCCAGGAAGTGTGGCGGACGAAGGGCCTCGTCCGCGCGGAACCCTGGAGCAAGTACGTGAAGGACTCGAAGGACAAGATCGCGGATTGGAACTGGCCGTACCTGTCGGGCAACGACACGGCTCCCAAGTTCAAAGTTCCGACCCCTCCCCAGCAGTAGGCGTCGGACGAACCGAGTCACTGGGTTTGGCTTCCCCGGGGCCGCAAGGCCCCGGGGGGCCCTCCCGATCAAACGCAACAGGGTGGGGTGTTGGCAATGAGACACCTAGCGCAGTGTCTCGCACTCGCGGGATGCCTCTCTCAAATTGCCTCCGCAGCGCCCCTTCAACAGAACACCTCTCCCGAATTCAAGAAGCTGATCTCCGAGCTCGCCTCCAAGGACCGCCAGGCCCAGGAGGCTGCCATCGTGGAGCTGGGGAAACTCGGCGACTCCCGCGCGATCCCCGCGCTGACCGCGCTCCGGCAGGGGAGCCTCTTCCGCATGGAGGATGACCGTATCGTCATCGTCCCCCCGGAAAAGGAGAAGAAGAAGTTCCTCTCCGACGGCACGGAGACCGCGCCCCTGATCGACGTCTTCACCGGCGTCGAACTCCCGGGTCTCGACGGCAAGCCGCTCATGATCGATGTCACAAAGCTCAAGCGCGTGGTTGCCACGAACGCGCTCAAGATGAAGATCGCGCCTGTCCTCAGCCGGCTCAGCCTTTCGAGCCCCGACTCGGAGGCGCGGATGTCTGCCGCGATCAAGATGGGCGCCGATCGCGCGGTCGAATCCATCCCGCTTCTCGAAGAAGCACTCAAGCTCGAGAAGGACCGGTGGGTGCGCCAAGTCATTGACGAGGCGATCCAGATGATCCGGCTGACGGACCCCGATGCCGCCGTGCGCCTGGCCGCCGTCCGGCGACTGGGTGAGCTCGACGGGTCGAACGGGGTGCCGTTCCTGAAGCAGATGGTCGCCCCCGGCCCGGACGGCAAGACGGTCGAGGCCGATCGGACCGTGGCCGACGCGGCCCGCACCGCGATCAAGAGCATCGAATCGCACGAGGCGCTGACCCGGACCGTGAGCACCACGTTCGAGGTCCTCAGCCTGAGCTCGGTGCTCATGCTCGTGGCGCTGGGACTCGCGATCACGTTCGGCGTGATGGGCGTGATCAACATGGCGCACGGCGAGATGGTGATGATCGGCGCGTACGCGACGTATGCCGTCCAGACCCTCTTCCAGGCGATGTTCCCCGCGCATCCGGATGCCTACTTCGTTTTCGCGATCCCCGCCTCGTTCGTCGCTGCCGCGGCGCTGGGCCTCCTCATGGAGCGCACGCTGCTCCAGCGCCTGTACGGGAGGCCGCTCGAAAGCATGCTGGCCACGTGGGGCATCAGCCTCGTCCTCCAGCAGGCGGTGAAGAGCGTCTTCGGCGACGCGAACGTGGACATCAAGAGCCCCTCGTTCCTGTCGGGGGGCCTCCCCATCATGTCGGGGCTCACGCTTTCCTACAACCGCATATTCATCTTCGCCTTCAGCTTCCTGTGCCTCCTGGGCCTCTACCTGATCCTCTGGCGCTCGCCGATCGGGCTGCGCATCCGCGCGGTCACCCAAAACCGGGCGATGAGCTCCTGCCTCGGCGTGGCCACGGGACGCGTGGACGCCTTCACCTTTGCGATGGGCGCGGGGGTCGCGGGACTGGCGGGCTGTGCGATGAGCCAGGTCGGGACCGTCGGCCCCGGCATGGGGCAGACGTACATCGTCGACGCGTTCATGGTGGTGGTGCTCGGCGGCGTGGGCAAGCTTCTGGGGACCGTGGTCGCGGCGTTCGGCATCGGCGGCGTGAACAAGATCCTGGAGACCGTCATCGGCGGGGCGCTCCCCAAGTGGGGGCCGACCCTCTCCAAGGTCGCGGTCCTCGCGCTCGTCATCCTCGTCCTCCAGAAGAAACCCTCGGGGTTCTTCGCGATCAAAGGACGCCATGCTGAAAGCTGATACCCCGTCCGGGAGCGGGTTGCTGCGGCTGCACACCCCGAGGCAGTGGCTGACGCTCGCCATCCTCTCCTTCGTCGCGATCGTCGTCGTGCCGTCGCTCAACGGCCTCGTGCCGAAGGGTTCGTTCTTCCACGTCTCCGACTTCCACCTCCAGCTCTTCGGCAAGTACCTGACGTATGCGACGCTGGCTCTCGGGATGGATCTCCTCTGGGGATACACGGGGATCCTGAGCCTCGGGCAGGGGGTCTTCTTCGCGTTCGGCGGCTATTGCATGGGGATGTACCTCATGCTCCAGATCGGTCTCGAGGGGCAGTACAAGAACCCGCTGCCGGACTTCATGGTCTTCCTGAACTGGGACCGGCTGCCGTGGTACTGGCCGCCCTTCAAGAGCTTCGGGTTCGCGGTCCTCGCGGCGATCCTCGTCCCGGCGGCTTTCGCGGCACCGTTCGGCTTCCTCGCCTTTCGGAGCCGCATCCGGGGGGTCTACTTCTCGATCATCACGCAGGCGCTGACCTACGCGCTCTGGCTCCTGTTCCTCCTCAACGAGCTCATGCTCGGGGGAAACAACGGCTTCACCGACTACAAGACGATCGCCGGGTTCAGGCTCAAGGAGATGTCCACGACGCGCGGGCTGTATGTCGTCACGGGGGTCGTCCTGGTGGGCGCGTACCTGCTGTGCCGCTGGATCACGCGCTCGAAGCTGGGACGCGTCCTCGAGGCGATCCGCGACGGCGAAAACCGCGTCCGCTTCTCGGGCTACTCGCCGGTCGGGTTTAAGGTCTTCGTCTTCGTGGTGGCGGCGATGATTTCCGGCGTGGCCGGGGCACTCTACGTTCCACAGGCCGGGATCATCAACCCCGAGATCCTCAAGCCCGAGCTGTCGATCAAGATCGCAATCTGGGTGGCGGTGGGCGGCCGCGGGACGCTGGTGGGGGCGATCCTCGGCGCGCTCGTCATCAACGGGCTCGAGAGCTGGCTGACCACGAAGTATCCGGGTTCCTGGCTCTACGTGCTGGGCACGATCTTCGTGGCGGTCGTGGTGCTGATCCCCGACGGCCTGGTCTCCCTTCCGCGGCGCCTGGCTGCGTTGAAGAGCCGGTTCTTCCGGAAGCCGGCCCCGGGACCTTCGAAGCCCGCCGCCGCGGTCGAGGAGCGGAGCACATGATCGACCGGACCGAGGTCGAAAAACTCACGCCCCACGAGTCGATCGTGCAGCTCGAGGGCGTCACCGTCAGTTTCGATGGCTTCAAGGCGCTGGATGACCTGACGTTCTACGTCGAGGTGGGCGAACTCCGCGTGGTGATCGGCCCGAACGGCGCGGGGAAGACCACGCTGATCGACGTCATCTCGGGGAAGGTGAAACCGGGCGCGGGGCGTGTCGTGTTTGCGCGCGACATTGACCTCGACCGCCTGCGCGACCACGAGATCTCGAACCTCGGCATCGGGCGGAAGTTCCAGACGCCCACGGTCTTCGAGAAGCACACGGTTCGCGAGAACCTGGAGCTCTCGCTCAAGGGCAACCGCGGCGTCTGGGCGACACTCTTCTCGAGGCTGAGCGCTTCCGATCGTGAAAAGATCGAGTCAACCCTGGAGCGGACCGGCTTGGCGGAGCGCGCCGCGGGGAAGGCGGGGTTGCTGTCCCACGGCCAGAAGCAGTGGCTGGAGATCGGGATGCTGATGATGCAGGACCCGAAGCTCCTGCTCCTCGACGAGCCGGTGGCCGGGATGTCGGATGAGGAGACGGAGAAGACGGGCGAGCTCATCCTGTCGATCGCCAAGGACCGGTCCGTGATGGTCGTCGAGCACGACATGGAATTCGTGCGTCGCCTGAAGAGCAAGGTGACCGTCCTTCACGAGGGAAAGATCCTCTGCGAAGGGCCGATGGAGAAGGTGCAGAACGACGAGCGCGTGATCGAAGTCTACCTCGGACGCGACTCCGCAAAGGGACATGCTTAAGGTCGAAAAGGTCAACGTCTTCTACGGTGAGAGCCACATCCTTCGTGACGTGGACCTCCAAGTTTCGGCGGGGAAGGTCGTCTGCCTCATGGGGCGCAATGGAGTCGGCAAGACGACCCTTCTGAAGACGCTGACGGGGCTGCTGCCGGCGCGGTCGGGGAAGATTCTCTTCCGCGACCGGGACATCACGCGGGATCCTTCGTTCCGCCGCGCCCGGGCCGGGATTGGCTACGCGCCGCAGGGCCGCGAAATCTTCGCGCACCTCTCGGTGCAGGAGAACCTGCTCGTGGGGCTTGACGCGGCGCGGAATGGAGCGAAGGAGATCCCTCGGGAGGTCTTCGATCTCTTCCCGGTGCTCCAGCAGATGCTCAAGCGCCGGGGCGGTGACCTGTCCGGCGGTCAGCAGCAGCAGCTCGCGATTGGTCGCGCGCTCGTCTCGGAGCCTGAACTCCTCCTCCTCGACGAGCCGACCGAGGGCATCCAGCCCTCGATCATCCTCGAGATCGAGACCGCGATCCGTCGCCTCCGGGAGAAGGGAAATGTCGCGATTCTCCTCGTCGAGCAGTACCTTGACTTCGCCCAGCGCCTGGCCGACGAGTTCTGCGTCATGGAGAAGGGCGAAATCGTGACCAGGGGGGCGATCAAAGAGTTGACGCCAGAGGTCGTCAAGCGGCATCTTACCGTCTGAGAAACCGATCATGCACCTCACGCCGCGCGAACAGGAGAAGCTTCTCCTCTTCATGGCCGCCGAGCTGGCGAGGAAGCGCCGCGCCCGCGGGCTCAAGCTCAACCACCCGGAGTCGATGGCGCTCATCGCCGCGGAGCTCCTCGAGGGCGCGCGCGACGGCCGCAGCGTCGCCGAGCTCATGGAGGCGGGCGCGAAGGTGCTCAAGCGGGAGGACGTCATGGAAGGGGTCCCTGAGATGATCCACGAGGTGCAGGTCGAGGCGACGTTTCCCGATGGCACCAAGCTCGTCACCGTCCACAGGCCCATCCGATGATCCCGGGTGAATATGTCCTGGCGAAGGGGGTCGTGATCGTCAATGAGGGGAGGAGGACGGTGAAGGTCGTCGTCGCGAACACCGGTGACCGTCCCATCCAAGTCGGGTCCCATTACCACTTTTTCGAGGTGAACGCCGCGTTGAAGTTCGACCGCGCAAAATCAAAGGGGATGCGCCTGAACGTCCCCGCGGGGACCGCGGCCCGGTTTGAGCCGGGCGACACCAGGGAGGTGACGCTCGTCGAGATTTCCGGCTCGAAGGCCGTCTACGGCCTCAGCGGGCTCACCCAGGGCAAGGTGCGCTGACATGACGCTTCCCATGGACCGCCGGCAGTACGCCGATCTCTACGGTCCCACGGTGGGCGATCAGGTCCGGCTCGCGGACACGGAGCTTTTCATCGAGGTCGAGCGCGACCTGATCGCGGAGGCCGGCGGCCGCGGCGACGAGGTCGTCTTCGGCGGCGGAAAGGTGATCCGCGACGGCATGGGCCAGTCGGCCCGCGCCACGCGTGCGAAAGGCGCTCTTGACCTCGTCATCACAAACGCGCTCATCCTCGATGCGAAGGGGATCACCAAGGCCGACATCGGCGTCCGCGACGGCATGATCGTGGGTATCGGCAAAGCCGGAAACCCGGACATCATGAAGGGCGTCGATCCAAAGATGGTGATCGGCGCGTCGACGGAGGTGATCGCGGGCGAGGGGTGCATCGTCACGGCGGGCGCGATCGACACGCACGTCCACTTCATCTGCCCGCAGCTGGTCGAGACCGCGCTTTCGAACGGCATCACGACGCTGATCGGCGGGGGCACCGGGCCTGCGACGGGGACCGACGCGACCACCTGCTCCCCGGGCCCCTGGAACATCCAGAGGATGCTGGAGGCCGCCGAGGGGTTCCCCGTCAACCTTGGCTTCACGGGGAAGGGAAACGCGTCGACCCTTCCCCCGCTCAAGGAGCAGGTCGCGGCGGGCGCCATCGGCCTCAAGCTCCACGAGGATTGGGGGACGACTCCGGCCGCGATCGACACCTGCCTCAAGGCGGCCGACGCGATGGACGTGCAGGTGACGATCCACACCGACACGCTGAACGAGTCGGGGTTCGTCGAGGATTCGCTCCGCGCGATCAAGGGGCGGACGATCCACACCTACCACACGGAGGGCGCGGGCGGCGGCCACGCGCCCGACATCATCCGGGTGTGCGGGGAGAAGTACGTCCTACCCTCGTCGACCAACCCCACCCGGCCATACACGGTGAACACCATCGACGAGCACCTCGACATGCTCATGGTGTGCCACCACCTGGACCCGAAGATCCCGGAAGACCTTGCGTTTGCCGAGTCGCGGATCCGCGCGGAGACGATTGCGGCGGAGGACATCCTCCACGACCTGGGCGCGATCAGCATGATGAGCTCTGACTCCCAGGCCATGGGCCGGATCGGCGAGGTGGTGATCCGGACGTTCCAGACGGCGGACAAGATGAAGCGCCAGCGCGGGCGGCTCGAGGGCGAGAAGGGCGCAAACGACAACCTCCGCGCCCGGCGGTACATCGCGAAGGTGACGATCAATCCGGCGATTGCGCACGGGATCAGTCACGTGGTCGGGTCGGTGGAGAAGGGGAAGTTCGCGGACCTCGTGGTATGGAAGCCCGCCTTTTTCGGCGTGAAGCCGGAGCTGGTGCTCAAGGGAGGCTTCATCGCATGGGCCGCGATGGGCGACCCGAACGCGTCGATCCCGACTCCACAGCCGGTGATCTACCGTCCCATGTTCGGCGCGTTCGGCCGCGCGCGGGCGACCTCGTCGATCACGTTCGTCTCGAAGGCCGCGCTCGCGGCGCGGGTGCCGGCGAAGCTCGGGCTTCAGAAGCGGGTCGAAGTCGTGAAGGGCTGCCGGAAGCTGGGCAAGAAGGACATGGTGCTGAACGACGCATGCCCGAGGATCGAGGTCGACCCTGAGACCTACATCGTCAAGGCCGATGGCGTTGAGCTCCGCTGCGACCCTGCGGTCGTACTCCCGATGGCCCAGCGGTATTTCCTCTTCTGACCGACATGATCCTTGAACGTATCGTCCCTCCTCCCGTCGACCTCGCGAAGCGCAAGATAGAGCGGGTCGTGCTGGCGAGCGCCGAGCTCGCGAAGCACCGTCAGAGGGTCATGACCGACGCGGGGCGCGAGGTCGGTATCGCGCTTCCTCACGGCGCCACGCTGCGCGACGGTGACGTCCTTCACCTCGACGAATCGGTCGCGATCGTGGTCCATCAGGCGGAGGAGGAGCTCCTGCGTCTCCTGCCGAGGACACCCGAGGAATTCGCGCTTGCCGGATACCACGTGGGGAACCTCCATCGCGCGGCAATGATAGAGGATCGCGCCGTCACGGTCCTCTATGACAAGGCGATCGAATCGCTCGCGGAGCGGATTCGGATTCCGTGCGAGAAAGTACGGGGCAAGTTTCGCCCGGTCCAGAATTCCGGGCACAGTCACTGATGTCGCTCTGGCACCTGCTCCAGACCACCGACTCGCTCTTCCCGACGGGGGCCTTCTCCCACTCGGGCGGGCTCGAGGGGCTCACGATCGAAGGAACTCTGAAAACGGCGGACGACGCCGAGCGGGCGATCGGGGAGATCCTCGTGCGCTCGTTCGCCGTTGTCGACCTGCCCGCGTGCGCGCTCGCCCACCGCGCCGGGGACGATGTCGGTCGGCTCCTCGAGATCGACTTGGTCCTCGACAGCCTCAAGGTCCCCCGCGAGCTTCGCGAGGCGAGCCGGTCGCTCGGGCGGCGCCGGCTCAAGAGCGTCGCCGTGCCCGGTGAGTACCGTCGCGCCGTCGAGGCGGGCGAGGCGCCGGGCCACCAGGCCGTGGTGACGGGCGTGCACACGGCGCTCGCGGGCGTTCCACGCGGGGAGGCGCTCCTGGCGTTCGCCTATGGCACGGCCGCGGGGCTCGTCGCCGCCGGGATGAAACTCGTTCCGCTCGGCCAGTCGCGCGCCCAGGCCCTGCTCTCGCGGCTGGGGGAATCGGCACCGGAGTGGGTCCGTGCGACGGACGGGATGACGTTGGAGGACCTGGGAAGCTTCACCCCGGCGCTCGACATCGCCGCGATGCGCCACGAGGTCGCCGCGCCGCGCCTGTTCATCTCGTAGGAGGATCGATGAGCGTCCCGCGCATCGGCGTCGGCGGCCCCGTCGGGTCGGGGAAGACCGCGCTCATGGAGCAGCTCTGCCGCCGTCTCCGCGACCGGTACGAGATCGCGGCCGTCACGAACGACATCTACTGTCGCGAGGACGCGGAGTTCCTGGTCCGGAAGGGGGCTCTCCAGCCCGATCGGATCGTCGGCGTCGAGACGGGCGGTTGCCCCCACACGGCGATCCGGGAGGACTGCTCGATGAACCTCGAGGCGCTTGAGGGCCTCGTCCGAAAATTCCCGGGCCTCGACCTGCTCCTCATCGAGAGCGGCGGCGACAATCTCGCGGCGACGTTCAGTCCGGAGCTGGTGGATGCCGTGATCTACGTCATCGATGTGGCGGAGGGCGACAAGATCCCGAGGAAAGGCGGGCCGGGCATTTCCCGCTCCGATCTGCTCCTCATCAACAAGATCGACTTGGCACCCTACGTGGGGGCCGATCTCGGGGTCATGGAGCGCGACGCGCGGAGGATGCGAGGCGAGCGGCCGTTCGTCTTCACCAACCTCAAGACCGGCCAGGGGATGGACGAGGTGGTCGCGTGGATCCGGAAGGCGGTGCTCTTCGAGGATCTGAAGCCCGCATGATCGGGATGGCCGGTCGCCTCCGGCTGGTCGTGGGCCTCGACGGCGCGGGGCGCTGCGTTCTGCGGGAGCACTTCAACTCGCAGCTCCACCGGGTTCTCCAGCTCATCCCCGGCGCTGCGCCCGAGGAGGGCCTCGTCTATCTCCTGAACCCGACGGGAGGGATCGTCCAGGGTGACGATCTCGAGGCCGAGATCCGGGTCGAGGGGGGCGCGCATGCGATCGTCACCGCGCCCTCCGCGACCAAGGTGTACCGGATGGACCGGGGCGCGGCGTCGGCCCGAATGCGCCTCCGGGTCGAGCGCGGCGCGGTCCTTGAATATCTTCCCGAGCCCCTGATCCCTCATGCGGGCGCTCGTTTCGTGGAGGAACTGGATCTCGACGTGGAGGAGGGGGCGCGCGCGTTGGCGTGGGAGATCCTCGCTCCCGGTCGCGCGGCCCGGGGGGAGTCGTTGGCCTACGACCGGCTCGAATTCCGTCTCAGGGTGAGGGAAGAGGGGCGGACGGTGCTGCGGGAACGTTCGGTGATCGTTCCAGGAGATGGCCTGGACGGGCCAGCCGTGCTTTCCCGGTTCACGCACTACGGGATTCTCCTGGCCATCGGGGAGGATCCGTCTCAAATCGAAAGCGCGGTGCGAGGCGTCATGGGGACGGGCTGGGCAGGCGTGACGAGACTGCAGGGGAAGGCCGTCGTGCTCAAAGTCCTGGCCGACGACTCCCGCGAGGTGAGGGATCTCTTTGCGCGAGTCCGGGAAGCCGTGATCCCCTTGTTTGCCGGGCGCCAGGCGACTTCGATCCGTCGAAGCTAGTGGTTCGACCGGATTGATTCTGTGAGTTGGGATCGATCTTCCTCAGGGAGGCTTGCCTCGTCCAACTGAGAGATTCGATCTTGGCTCGCTACTAGGATACATTCCGGTGCCACTTCGCTAAGAATCATACCGAGCGGTAGGTTTTTAATGTGGTTGTTACGCTAACTATGGGTTATTTACTGGAGTGAACGCTAATTTTTGGCGGGAATTGCGGTTCTTGAAAGAGAGAGGCTCGTGGCACAACGCTTGCGATTATGCGCGGGCGTGCCCGCAAGTATCTTCGTTGATTCATGATCGGTCGACGATGGGGCTGGGGTAGGACGAGGGGAACACTCGCGGAACTTTTCAGGAGGAGAGCGTGGCCATTCTGAACAGCGGGAGTGACCGGAAGATCGTGCGCCGATCCCTGTGGATCTGGATGGCGCTGATCGCGTTGGGCTGGTTCTATGTCATCCCGAAGTACCTGTCCGCGCAGGACAAGAAGGAAGAGCCGAAGCCGGCCGCCGCGGAAGCGCCCAAGCAGGCGGATCCCGCGAAGCCCGGCGAGATGAAGGCACCCGAGGCAGCGCCTGCTGCGGCGGCCGCTCCCGCGGGCCCGAAGGGCGATCCCAACGGAGGAAATACCGGGGACGAAACCACCGCCATCGATGCCGGTGGCACGGCCTTCGCCGTCGCCGACCCGGGCGATCCCCCCGATCCCAAGAAGATCACCGATCCAAAGGAATTTGAGGCGGCGAAGGCCAAGTACGCCGACGACAAGAAGGCGTTCGACGCTTACATCGAGCAGACTAAGAAGGAACCTCTTGCGCTCAAGCTGGCCAAGGCGGTGGGCCACAACCGCGTGGCGATCAACATGACGTGGACGCTCGTCACGGGCTTCCTGGTCATGTTCATGCAGGCCGGCTTCGCGCTCGTCGAAACCGGCCTCTGCCGCGCGAAGAACATGTCCCACACGATGGCCATGAACTTCATGATCTATCCGCTCGGCATGCTCGGCTTCTACGTCTGCGGCTACGCGTTCATGTTCGGCAATCTGGGCAGCATGACCACCATAGGTGGCCCCGCGGTCATGAACGGGGGCTGGACCACCGCGGGCGGGTGGAACCTGCTCGGCACCAAGGGATTCTTCCTCTCGGGCGACTTCTACGACACGTCGGTCTACGCGCTCTTCTTCTTCCAGATGGTGTTCATGGACACCACGGCGACGATCCCCACCGGGGCCGCCGCCGAACGCTGGAAGTTCTCGGCGTTCATGCTCTACGGCATCGCGATCGGGACGATCATGTACCCGATCTACGGCAACTGGGTGTGGGGCGGCGGCTGGTGCTCGCAGCTCGGTCTCAAGGCGAACCTTGGGCACGGGACCTGCGACTTCGCCGGCTCCTCGGTGGTGCACCTCCAGGGCGGCATCATCGCCTTCTGGTTCGCGAAGATGATGGGCCCGCGCATCGGGAAATTCAACAAGGATGGCAGTCCCAACGTGATCCCCGCCCATAACGTGGCGATGTGCGTGATCGGCACGTTCATCCTGGCCTTCGGATGGTTCGGGTTCAACCCGGGCTCCAGCCTCGCGGGCACCGATCTCCGCAACGCGATGAGCGTGGTGAACACCATGCTGGCCTCGGCGACCGGCGCGATGGCGGCCACCCTCTGGGTCTGGAAGGTCCGCGGGAACAAGCCCGATCCCACGATGATGTGCAACGGCATGCTGGCGGGCCTCGTCGCCATCACGGCGCCTTGCGCGTTTGTGAACTCCAGGGACGCCTGCATCATCGGTCTTATTTCGGGCATCCTCGTGGTCGAGTCGGTCTTCTTCATGGAGAGGAAGCTCAAGATCGACGACCCCGTCGGCGCGATCTCGGTTCACGGCACCAACGGCCTCTGGGGCCTCCTCTCGGTCGGGCTCTTCGCGGACGGCACCTATGGGCAGGGCTTCAATTCCACGGGCGTCACGGAATACCTGGGCACGAAGGGCGATTCGCTCAAGGGCGTGACGGGTCTCTTTTACGGGGACGGGAGCCAGCTGGTCGCGCAGTTGATCGGGGCCGGCGCCTGCCTCACCTACGTGAGCATCATCTCGATCATCGTCTACAAGGTGATCGAGGCGATCGTGGGCAACCGCGTCAGCAAGGAGACTGAGATCGAGGGTCTGGACGTGCCCGAGATGGGCATCCCCGGCTACTGCGGCATGGTGATGGACAAGGCGTCCGAGAGCCCCGTCTCCAAATAGTGACGGCCGGACCGGTGAACGGAAGATGGTCGGAAGATTGAAGGAGAGGAACGCGTGAAAAAGATAGAGGCCGTCATCAAGCCCTTCAAGCTCGACGAGGTCAAGACCGCCCTGAGCCAGATCGGCGTCCAGGGGCTGACCGTCAGCGAGGTCCGCGGCTTCGGCCGCCAGAAGGGCCACAAGGAGCAGTACCGGGGCACGGAGTACACCGTCGACCTGGTCCCCAAGGTGAAGATCGAGGTCGTGGTGGGCGACAACTCGGCCGCCGCGGTGGTCGAGGCTATCGCCCGCGCCGCGCGGACGGGCGAGATCGGCGACGGCAAGATCTTCGTCTCCTCGCTCGAAGGGGTCACCCGCATCCGGACCGGCGAGAAGGGCGAAGCCGCCATCTGATCGGCTGAAATCACGGGGGGGCCGTACAAATCTGCCCGGCAGGTTTGTACGGCCCGCTTCTTTGGGAGATAAGCAGGAGCTCGTAACAAGCAAGCCGGGAATTCTCATGGCTTCCACGCGTCTCCGAGGCCCAGGAGATCGGGGGATGAAGAAAATCACGACGGAGATACGTCGGAACGACAAACGAGGCCTCGGCAGGACGACTCGGGACTTCTGCATCGCTATTCTGCCGGTGGGGGGGATGAAGACGACCGGAAAACTCTATGGAGGCCCATCCCCGGCGGAGCTATGATGTCCGCACTCCACATGGGCGACGCAACCGTGGCGGGCGGACTCAAGGAAACCCTCGAAATCAAGCGGCGCGAGATCCTGGGACTCCACCGCAACGGCGCCCTCGGCGCCCAGGTCTCCTCCGCGCTGACCGACCTCAGCGACCGCGCGATCGTCCTCGCCTTTCAACAGGCGATGGAGCGGGTCGCGCCCGGCGACCGCCCCCACGTCCTCGGCAGCCTCGCGCTCGTCGCCGTGGGCGGCTATGGCCGCGGCGACATGGCCCCCTTCTCGGACATCGACCTCCTCTTCCTCGTCTCCCGCAAGCCCCGCCCGGTCGTCAAGGAGATCGTCTCCGCCCTCGTCCGCGACTTGTGGGACGTTGGACTCAAACTTTCCCAGAGCGTCCGGACGCCCGCCGATTGCATTTCGTTCGCCAAGGGGGACCTGCCTCTCCGGACCGCGCTCACCGAGCTCCGGTTCCTCGCGGGCAACGAGTCGCTGTATGACGAGCTCCGGCGGCGCAACCACCGGCTCCTCGCCTCCTCCCCGGTGACGCGGTTCATCGATTCGCTCCTCCGCGAGAGGACCAGCGAGCACCAGGACTACGTGGCGAGCGTGAGCCTCCTCGAGCCCAACGTCAAGAAGAGCCCCGGCGGCCTGCGCGACCTGCACCTTCTCCGCTGGATCGCGCTGCCGCGCTACGACACCCGCGACCCCGAGATGCTCCGCGCCTCGGGGATCTTGGCGACCGCGGACGCGGAGATCCTCGCCAACGCCTCCGAGTTCCTCTACCGGATCCGCAACGAGCTCCACTTCCACGCGGGCGCCGCGCAGGACGTCCTGACCCGCGACGAGCAGGTCCGGATCGCGGCGTGGCTGGGGTTCGAGGACCGGGCGCCCCTCCTGGGCGTCGAGCGGTTCATGCAGCACTACTACCGGCAGACGACGGCGCTCCACGACCTCGTCATGCGGTTCGCCGACGGCGCGCGCCGCCGCGGCGCGATCGGCCTCCTCCTCGACCGCGTCCTGACGTCCCGGGTCGAGCAGCATTTCCTCGTCACCCGTGAGACGATCTCGATCGACCCGGCCGCGGGGCGTGAGGTGCTGGGGAAGGGCGACGTGCTCCTCCGCCTCTTCGACCTCGCGCGCCTCCGGGGCGTCGCGGTGTCGAACGAGACGCTGGAGCGGGCGAGGGCCGCGGTGCCGGCGTGCTCGATCACGCCCGAGGCGCGTGCGCGCTTGCTCGAGATCATGACGAACCCGGAGGGGCTGGGCGGCGTGGTCCGGAACCTCCACCGCATCGGCCTCCTGGGCCGGTTCATCCCCGCGTTCGAGCACGCGCGCTGCCTCATGCAGTTCAACCAGTACCACAAGTACACGGTGGACGAGCACTCGATCCGCGCGCTCGAGGCGGCCACGTGGCGCGCGAAGGACAAGGGCCCGCTCGGCGAGGCGTACCGCGAGATCCGGAGGAAGGACCTGCTCCACCTGGCGGTCCTCCTGCACGACATCGGGAAGGGCCACGCGGAGGACCACAGCGAGGTGGGGAAGCGGATCGCGCAGGACCTGGGCGCGCTGGTGGGCCTCGGCGAGCACGAGGGCGCGCAGCTCGTCTTCCTCGTCCACAAGCACCTGGTGATGGCCCACACGGCCTTCCGGCGCGACGTCGAGGACGCGAAGACGATCGTCCAGTTCGTCCGGAGCGTGGGGACGATCGAGGTCCTGCGGATGCTCTACGTCCTGACCGCGGCGGACACCGAGGCGGTGGCCCCGGGGGAGTTCTCGAGCTGGAAGGAGTCGCTGCTCACGCAGCTCTACCTGCGGTCGTCCGACGAGCTGGCGGGGACGGCGCCGCAGGAGATGGAGAAGGCGCGCGCGGAGGAGATCCGGGGAGAACTCAAGGAGGAGCTCAAGGGGAAGTTCGACCCGGCGTGGCTCGAGGGGCAGCTCGCCACGATGCCGCTCGGGTATCTCCGGAGGACCGACCCGGCGACGATCGCGGCGCACCTCGAGATCCAGAAGTCGCTCGGCCCCGACGCCGTGCGGGTCGAGTCCGAGTACGGCAAGGAGACGGGGCTGACGCAGTACACGGTCTTCACGCGGGACAACGTGGTGCCCGGCCTCTTCTCGAAGATCGCGGGCGTGCTCGCGGCGGAGCGGTTCCTGATCGTCGACGCGCAGATCATGACGCGGACCGACGGGCTGGTCGTCGACTCGTTCCGGGGGCTGGACGGGGACTTCAAAGGGGAGCCGCCCGCGTACCGCCGCCGCGAGGTGGCCGACCGGATCGGGCAGGTGCTGCAGGGCAAGAGATCGCTCGAGGCCTACATCGGGTCCGCGACCGCCGTGCGACCGCGGCCGGGGGCGCCCGGATCCACGCAGGTGGTGATCGACAACTCTGGCTCGGACCAATACAGCGTGATCGAGGTCTTCGCGGACGACCGGCTCGGGCTGCTCTACACGATCACGAAGACTCTCTTTGAGCAGGGGCTGTCGATCGCGTCGGCGAAGATCTCGACGAGCCTGGACCAGGTGGTGGACGTCTTCTACGTGACGGACGGCGCGGGGGCGAAGCTTACCGACGAGGCGCACCTCGAATCCATAAGGCAGAAGCTCCTGGCCGTGCTGGCCTGAGTCAGGTCGTCTTCAGCCGGTAGCCCACCCCCGTCTCGGTGACGAGGTACCTCGGACGCGCCGGCTCGGCCTCCAGCTTGTGACGGAGCTGGTTCATGTACACCCGCAGGTACTGGTGCTCGAATTCTGCGTTGGGGCCCCAGACCTCGACCAGGATCTGCCGGTGCGTGAGCACCTTGCCCGCGTGCTTCACGAGCGTCGCGAGCAGGCGGTATTCGATCGGCGTGAGGTGGACTTCCCGGCCGGCGACCGAGACCCGCCGGTTCGCGAGGTCCACTTCGAGGTCGTCGTGCCGGAACACCGGCTCGGCGTCCGGCGAACCCGCGCGCGCGGCGTGGCGGAGCGCCACCCGGACACGCGCCAGGAGCTCCTCGACTCCGAACGGCTTCGTGAGATAGTCGTCCGCGCCGGCGTCGAGCGCCTCGACCTTGTCCTTCTCCTTGCCGCGCGCCGAGAGCACCACGATCGGCACCTTGGTCCATTCCCGCAGGGTCTCGATCACCTCGAGCCCGTCCAGATCCGGAAGTCCCAGGTCGAGGATGACCAGGTCCGGCATCTGGGTCTCGCACTGGATGAGTCCCTTCTTCGCGGTCTCAGCCTCGACGTACTTGAAGCCGTTCTCCTCGAGCGTCGCCTTCAGGAACCGGCGGATCTGCGCGTCGTCTTCGATCACGACGGCGACCGGCTTCTTCTCGGTCATGGCGACGCCCCGATCGGAAGCGTGAACCGGAAGACCGCGCCGCCTTCCGGACGGCTCTCCGCCCAGATCCGGCCCCCGTGAATTTTCACGATCGCCTCGCACAACGCAAGCCCGAGCCCCATCCCGGCCCGCTTGCCCTCCGAAGTAACCCTGTAGAATTTGTCGAAGATCTTCCGCTCCTCGCCCGGCTTGATGCCCGCGCCCAGGTCGGCCACCTCCACGGTAACCGCGTTCGAATCGGCGGAGGCGGAGAGCTCGATCGTCGTCCCCGAGGGCGTGTGCTGGATCGCGTTGTCCAGGAGGTTGAAGATCACTTGCTGCACGAGCGCCCCGTCCATCGGGATCATGGGGAGGTCGGACGGGAGGCTGATCTTGAGCGGGTGGTCCTTCAGACCCTTCTCGAGCAGGTCGGTGACGGTTCCCACGATCTCCTCCAGGGCCTGCCCCTCCTTCTGGATGCGGACCGCCCCGGATTCCAGCCGCGTGAGATCCAGCAGGTTCGTGACCATCCGGTTGATGTAGTCCGCCTCCTCGTGGACGCTCGTCAGGAGATCGAGCCGGACCCCGGGGTCGAGTCCCGGGGACTTCAGGAGGAGAGAGGTCGCGCCCTTGATCGCCGCGAGCGGCGTCCGGAGGTCGTGCGAGATCGCGCTCAGGAGCGTGTTCCGCAGCGTCTCGGCCTCGACCTGGAGGCGCGACTCGCCCGCCTGGCGCGTGAGCCGCTCGCGCTCCAGCGCCACGGCCGCCTGCGTCGCGAACGTCTCCAGGAGCTGCAGCGGCTGCGGCACGAGAAAGGCCTCCGGTTCGCGCGGGACGAACCCGAGCACGCCGATCACGCGGTCCCCGGCCTGGAGCGCGACATTCAGCGAGCGCGACCCCGGGAGCGTGCGGGTTCCCAGGCCGGCGCGTTCCTTGTGATCGTACACCCATTGGGCCACGCCCCGCTCGTCGAGACCGTCCGCCCCGGGCCCGCCCACCGGCTCGACCTTGCCCGCGGGACCCGGAAGGTAGACGAGGGCCTGGCCGTGGAAGACCTCCTCGACGTGCTTCCGGACGACCGAGGCGAGATCCTCCGTGCCCCGGGTGCTCGCCAGCTCGCGGCTCATCGAGTAGAGCGCCGCGGTGCGGCGCTCGCGCTCGGTGGCGGACTCCGCCTGCTGGCGCGTCCGGACCGCGAGCGTGCTCACGACGAGCGCGACTGCGAGCATCACGGCGAACGTGAAAAGATAACGGCTGTCGGCGACCGCGAACGTGAAGGTGGGGGGGACGAAGAAGAAGTCGAACGCGAGCACGCTCATGACCGACGCGAGAATGGACGGGCCCCTCCCGAACCGTGTGGCGACGAAGACCACGCCGGCGAGGTAGATCATCACCAGGTTGAGTTCAACCACGTGGCCGAAGAGCGTCGCTGAGATCAGCGTGCAGAGGGCGACCACTCCCGCGCTCCAGCCGTAGCGACCCCATCCAATCGGTTGCACGGGCGCGGGCTCCTCGACGGCCGCTTCTTCCGCGGCTCCCTTGATGACGTAAATGTCGATTTCGCCGCTCTGCCGGGCCAGTCGATCGACGGGCGAGCCGAAGATCCAGCTTCTGAAGGAGCGGGAGGCCGGCTTCCCGATCACGATCTTGCTGACGTTGCGCTCCCGCGCGTACCGGAGGATAACGTCGGTCACCTCGTCGCCCGTGAGCGTCGCGGTGTCGGCTCCGAGCTGCTCCGCAAGCTGGAGAGTGTGGACCACGCGCTCGCGATCGGCGGCGCGGAGCGAAGCCACGGCCGGGGTCTCGACGAACACCGCGATCAGCTCCGCATGGAGACGTAGGGCAAGCCGCTTGGCCGCGCGGACGACCTTGGGCGACTGCGGGCTTGGGCCCACGCACACGAGAAGCCGCTCCGCGCCCGGCCAGGCGTGCGTGATGGCCTGGTCCCGCCGGTAGGCCTGCATCTGGCGGTCCACCCGCTCGGCGGCGTACCGCAGGGCCAGCTGTCGCAGCGCGAGGAGATTGCCCTTGCGGTAGAAAGTCTCCTCCGCTCGTTTCGCCTGCTCCGGCAGAAAGACCCTGCCCTCGTGGAACCGCTGGATGAGTTCGTCCGGCGGCAGGTCGACCAGCTCGACGTCGTCCGCCTCCTCGATCACCGCGTCGGGGACGGTCTCCCGCACGTTCAGATGGGTGACTTGCGCCACGAGATCGTTCTGGCTCTCGATGTGCTGGATGTTGAGCGTGGTGTAGACGCTGATCCCCGCCTCCAGGAGCGCCCGGACGTCCTGCCACCGTTTCGCGTGCTTCGAGCCCGGGGCGTTCGTGTGGGCGAGCTCGTCGACGAGGAGAGCGGCGGGCTTGCGCGCGAGCGCCGCGTCGAGATCGAACTCCCGGAGCTTCGTCCCGCGGTACTCGACCCAGCGGACGGGCAGCGCCTCCACGCCCTCGAGGAGGGCGTCGGTCTCGGCGCGGCCGTGCGATTCCACGTAGCCCGCGACGACCTCGAGGTTTTCGCGGCGGAGCTTGCCGGCCGCCTCGAGCATCGCGTAGGTCTTTCCCACGCCGGCGCAGGCGCCGAGGAAGACCTTGAGCCGTCCACGGCCGGGTCTGCCGCCCGAGCGGGCGGCGAGCTCCGGCAGGGGGGGCGGATTGGGCGGACTCTCGGTCGCGGACATGCGGACATTCTAAGGGCCGCCTCTCGGAAGTTCGCAGAGGTTTCAGCGCCCCCCTCCGCGCATCTTCCGGATCGGGGCTACGCCGGGGCGGGCCTCCCTGTGGTGATGGCCGCCTCTCCCGTCTCGCCGGTTCGGATCCGGCAGACCCGGTCGAGGCTGTAGACGAAGATCTTTCCATCCCCGATCTCGCCGGTCCGCGCGGCGCGGGCGATGGCGACTTGGACGGGCACGGCATCGGAGTCGCTCACGACGACTTCGATCTTCACCTTGGGCAGGAGGTCAACCTGGTATTCGGTCCCGCGGTAGCGGGCCTTATGGCCCTTCTGACGTCCGAATCCCCGCACCTCGGTGACCGTCAAGCCTTCCACGCCCAGGATGCCCAGGGCCTGCATCACCTCTTCCAGCTTGAAGGGTTGAATGATGGCCTGCATCATCTTCATCCGTCACTTCCTTTCTTCTCGGGGTTTCACGCGACCCTGGGTTACCACCAAAGCACCAGCGCCGAGGCGACTTAGACCAAGGAAAAGGAGGGAGAGGACGATGAGCAGGACCTCCACGTTGTACCCAGCCTGGTAGGAAACGGAGGTGCCGCTCGGGGGTACGACCGCAAGAGTTTGGATGGAGGGAACCATACATCACCGGCCTTTCTGGCTACTGCCCTTGGAAGTATCGCAAGGGGTGTGCCAAGGGCGGGGAGTGTGTTTTCCGAGGAGGCGCTGACCGAATCTTGATAACTGAAAGATTGCGGGAAATTGCGCTGCTCTTTTGCAATGCGGCCGAAGGCTCGGCGATTCCAGAAGGGCTCAAGGGATGCAACCCGCGTTCTGCAAGACAATGGATTCCCGGCTTTGCACTTCTCAAGGGGTATGCCAACTCTTGCTCAAATTCATCGGGGGATTGCGAGTGGCCCCTTGGCACGCAGGTTGCTCATCCAGGGGTGCAGACGGAGGTCCTTATGAAGCGCCGACCGGAATCGATCATCAACCTGGAACTCGGCTTTGCAGACAAGGATCGGACGCTGAGTTTGCTCAACCTGCTGTCGAAGGATGGGACGGTCGCCGTCAACATCATGCGGGCTCGCATCACCGAGGATTCGGCTTGGCTCGTGCTGGAGCTCTGCGGTGAGGAGTCCAGGGTCCTCGACGTGGCGAAGCTGCTTACCGATGCGGCCTCGGTCAATGGCCCGGTCGGACCCCTTTTCTCGCGCGCCTCCTGAGCGGCGCGCACGCCGGTCATTTCTCGAACTTCTTCCTCTTTCTCCAGAGGGTGGATTCGTCGATGCCGAGGAGCCGGGCGGCCTCCTCGAGGCTCGGGGCGCGCTCCAGGATCCTCTCGATGTGCTCCCGCTCGATCTCCTCGATCGTGAAGTCCCCGCCCAGCCGCGGCCCCGGCGAACTCTGGCCGGCGATCCGCTCGGGCAGCGCCTGGGGCTCGATCACCTGGGCCGGCCAGAGAATCACCGCCCGTTCGATCGCGTTCCGGAGCTCGCGGATGTTCCCCGGCCACGAGTAAGCCAGGAGGACCTCCTCGGTGGCCTTGGAGAGTTCCGGCTTCGCCCGGCCGGTGGTGCGCGCGAAGAAATCCAGGAACTGCCGCGCCAGGCGGAGGATGTCCTCGGCCCTCTCCCGGAGCGGCGGGAGGATGATCTCGACGACGTTCAGCCGGAAGAAGAGATCCTCGCGGAACCGGCCCGCCCGGATCTCGGCCTCGAGGTCCCGGTTCGTCGCCGCGATCACCCGCACGTCCGCCTGCCGCGGATGATTCTCGCCGACCCGCTCGTAGGTCTTCTCCTGGAGGAAACGAAGGAGCTTGACCTGGAGGTTCGGGGGAAGCTCCCCGAGCTCGTCCAGGAACAGGGTTCCGTAGTTCGCCGCTTCGACCCGCCCGGCACGGTCCGCGACGGCCCCGGTGAAGGCTCCCTTGGCGTGCCCGAAGAGCTCGCTGGCCAGGAGCTCCTCGGAGAGGGTGGGACAGTTGACGACCACGAAAGGTTGGGACTTCCTCGGGCTCATCCGGTGGATGGCCCGGGCGAGCAGCCCTTTTCCCGTCCCGTTCTCCCCCCGCAGGAGGACCGCGGCCTCCGCCACGGCAGCCCGTGCCGCCGTCTCCATCACCGAACGCATTTTCGGAGACTGGCTGTCGAGGTCGATCTCAGGGGAAGTCTGTTCCAGTCGGGACTCCAGGTCGGAAACCCGGCGCCGAAGGTCGTGCTCCCCGCGGATCCGGTCGACGATATGCCCGATCTGGGCGGGCGTGAACGGCTTGGGCAGGTAATCCTTGGCTCCCCGCTTGATCGCCTCGACCGCCGTGTCGAAAGTGGCGTACGCGGTGATCATGATGACGGCGCATGCGGAGCTGGACGAAAGGATATCGGGAAGGAGATCCAGTCCGCTGGTCTCGCCCAGCCGGAGGTCCAGGAACGCCAGGTCATACGGCTGCCGGCGCACGGCCGCCCGGGCCGTCTCGGCGGAAGCGGCCTCGGTGACCTTGCATCCCAGGCCCTCCAGGCACAGGGCGAGCGTGGTCCGGATGTGCTTCTCGTCGTCGATGACGAGGACATTCAGGAGGCTTCGGACGTTCGCCGGAACTTCAGTCATGACGGGCCGTCCGCTCCTGGATCACCGGACCTCCTCCTTCGCGTCAAGCTGTTCCCCGGCCCGGAGGGCCTCAAGGGCTTCGCCGGGGGACCTGGCCCGGAGGAGGGCCTCGCGGGTCTCCTCCTCGACGAGCCTCCGGGCGATTCCCGCCAGGGTCGAGCTGTATCTTCGCACGGCCGAGCGCGGGATCAAAAGAAGAATGATCAGGGTCACCGGTCGCCCGTCGGGCGCATCGAAGGGGACGCCTGCGGGCAGGATCCCAAGCACCGCCTCGATCGCAGTGACGGCATCGACCGTCGCATGGGGGATGGCGATCCCGTGATCCAGCGCCGTGGAGGAGACCTTTTCGCGCGCGTCCAGGGCTTCAATCACGTCATCCCGGGCCTCCCCGTTCACGCAGCCCGAGGTGACGAGACGGTCCACCATCGCGCGGATGGCCTCCGCCTTGTTCAAGGCCCTCAAGTCCACCAGGACCCGGTCTTTCCCGAGCAGCGATGCGAGCGACACGTGTTATCCTCCGGTGCAAGCGGTCCGGTCTCAAGTTCATGTCCCTGTCGCGCCGGCCGGCGGGGCGGGAAGGGCGAACCAGAACGTGCTGCCTTTCCCGACCTCGCTCTGGACCCCGATCTGCCCCTCATGCGCCTTCACGATCTCTTTGGCGATGGTGAGTCCGAGCCCGCTTCCGCCGACCTTGGCCCCCGGCACCTGGAAGAACTTGTCGAAGATGCGGTCCTGGTACTCGGGGGGGATTCCTTCGCCCGTGTCCACCACTTCGAAGCGGACCGCCTTTTCAGAAGGCCGGATCCGGACCATCACCTGGCCCCCTTCGGCGGTATGGCGGAGCGCATTCCCGACCAGGTTGGAGAGGACCAACGAAATCCGGGTCGGATCGAGAAGGGCTTCGAGGTCGGGAGGCACGGGTTCGGCGGTGAGCTTGACGGAACGCTCTTCCGCGGCCACCTTGTGCTGGTTCAGGACCCCCTCGATCACGTCCTTCACGGGGATGAAGCGCTTCTGCATCTCGACCTTCCCGGTATGCAGACGCGAGAGATCCAGGAGGTCGTCCACGAGCCCCCTGAGTCGTCCGCAGTCCTCGCGCGCCGCCGAGAGCAGGTCCGCCTGCTTCTCGGTCAGGGACCCCACCTTCTGGTCCAGGCATAGATGGATGGCCATCTGGAGCGACGTCAGCGGAGTCCGGAACTCGTGGGCCACCGTCGCCACGATGTCGTTCCGGAGCTCGTCGAACCGGCGGAGACGGGTCACGTCCTGGAGCATGATGGTGGCCCCGGTGACTTCGCCCCGCTCCCCGTAGAGCGGAGTCGCCCGCGGGAGAAAGTACCGATCCCCGTCGGCCAGGGAGGCGCGGACGGCCTCGTCGAATCCCTTGGGGACCTGCGCCCCCTTGCCGCCGTGGACCTGCCTTGAGAGCCGCTCGACGACTTCCTTGATGGAGGCCGGGATGCGGCTCCACATCTGCTCCGCCGGGAGGGCGGGGTCGAGCCCCAGGATCCGCGAGGCCGCCCGGTTGGCGTTCGACACCTCGCCGTCGGGCGACACGAAAAGAATGGGATCGGGAATGCTGTCGATCGAGGCCTGCATCTCCAGCTGGGCCTTGAGGAGCTCTCCGAGGGAGGTCTTGCGGTATTCGTTGAGCCGCTCGGCCATCGCGTTGAACTCGCCCGCAAGCTGGGAGATCTCGTCCCTGCCGTCGACCTTGACGCGCATCTCCAGGTCCCCGTCGGCGATGCGCCGGGCCGCCTGGGTGAGCCGGGAAAGGGGACCCAGGGCCCGGTGGGTGAGGTAGAACGACAGCGTCCCCGCCAGGAGGAGCGTGCCCGCGAAAATGAAGAGGGCGATGCGGCTGAGCCGCCGGCCGACCTCCTGGGCCCGGTCGCTCTTGAGAACCATGGCATCCTGGTTGATGGCCAGGATGGTGTCGGCCGCGTCTTTCACCGCCAGGAAGGCCGGCGCGAGGCCGGTCTCATAGGACGCCTGCTGACTTCCGGAGTTCGAAGCGGCCTCCCACCGGTCGCAGGCCGCCTTGTATCCCTCCCAGCGGGCGCGAAGGGTCGCCGTCGCCTCTCTTTCGCCGGGCTCCGTGATGTTGGCTTCCTGGACGGCAAGATGCTTCTCGAAGCGGAGACGATGCTCCCCGGCCTGGCGCTTCCCCGCATCTGCATTCCCGCCGAGCCGCATCAGGGCTCCCCGATCCATCCGTTCGACGGATTCCTTCATCCCCTGGGCCGCCACGACGCTCTTGTAGTTCTCGGTGAGGATCTCCTGAGAGCGCCGGCCCAGCGTCGAAAACGTGTCCAGGGAGAAGAGCCCGGTCGCCGTCATGGCGAGGGCGAGCGGAACCTGGGCCAGGATCAGCTTGGTCCGGAACTTCATGGGACCCGCTCGTCCTCTGCGACGGAAACGATGGTGACGTCGAATTCGCCGGCGGCCCGGAGGAACTGGAGCATGAAGGATTTCCCGAGGAGCTGCTTCCAGGCGGGATCCTGGGATCGTCCCAGGAGGATGTGCTGGACGTTGTGGGAGCGGGCGAAATCGAGCAGGACCTGGATGGGGTCGGTGGACTGGAGGCGGACCACCTCCGCCCCGAGCTCGCGCGCCCGGTCGAGGTTCTCGAACAGGTGTCGCTGGGCCTCCGAGTCGATCTGGTCGGGGGCGTCCTTCGGGGTCTCGACATAGACGGCGTACCAGTCCGTGTTCAGCCGGCCCGCCATCCGGGATCCACGGCGCAGGAGGGCCGCGGTCCGAGGCCCTCGCGAGGAGAGGCAGACCATGATGCGCCCGCTCGCGGCGCCCTTGCGATCGGTCTCGTGCTTCTTCCGCTCCAGGGCGGACCGGTCCAGCTTCTCCGCCACCTCCCGGAGCGCGAGCTCCCGGAGGCTCGAGAGGTTCTCGGTCTTGAAGAACTCCTCGAGGGCCTGGACCACCTTCTCCTGCGCGTAGATCTTCCCGCTCCGGAGTCGCTCGATCAGGTCCTCGACCGCGAGGTCGAGCGTGACGACCTGGTCCGCCGCCTTGAGGAAGCCGTCGGGCACGGTCTCACGGACGACGACGCCGGTCGCCCGTCTCACGATGTCGTTCAGGCTCTCGAGATGCTGGATGTTGAAGGCGCAGATCACGTTGATCCCCGCCTCCGCGAGCTCGAGGACATCCTGGTACCGCTTGCGGTTCTTGCAGGTAGGGACGTTGGTGTGGGCCACCTCGTCGACGATGGCCACCTGCGGCCGCCTGGCGAGGATGGCGTCGAGGTCCATCTCTTCGACCGTGATGCCGCGGTACTCCTCGCGTCTCCGGGGCACCGCCTCGAGCCCCGTCGTCAGCGCCTCGGTTTCGGTGCGGCCGTGGGTCTCGACGAAGCCGACGACGACGTCGACGCTGCGTTTCTTGAGGGTGTGCGCCTCCTCCAGCATCTGGTAGGTCTTCCCGACTCCGGCGGCGAACCCGAGATAGACCTTGATCCTCCCGCGCTTGGCGCGTTGGACGAGTTCGAGGAAATCCTCAGGACGGGTCGAGCCGGTCGCCATAGAATCCAGGCCTGGAGGGACGTCACCCACCTTCGAGAATAGAGCAGGAATTCCGGCCGTCGCCAAGCGATGTTCGAACGCCGGCCCCAACACCACCCTGGGTTCCGGAAGAGGCCATGTGCGCGCCCGGCCCGCCTACCTGGGGACGAGGACCGGGAGCACGGTCACGGGGAGGCCCTTCCTTTCCAGGCATTGTTGGATCCGGTCGCTCCGGTTCCCGAACAGGAGGCGCTGGTACCAGCGGGGCTCCTCGAAGACCAGCTTGCCGACGAAGAAGACGGCCCTGGGATAGATCCCGACGATCTTGCTCGAGAGCGAGTCGAGCTCGCTCACCGGATCGGTGGCGATCGAGATCCGGCAGTCCGCCTTCAACCCCAGCTGATGAGCTCCCGCGATGAAGGGGTCGAGCGTTGAGCGGGTCTTCTGACGAAGCCTCTGGGCTTCCTCGGTCCCCTCGAACCCGCGCTCCTGGTCC
The DNA here is from genome assembly GCA_041482015.1 of Planctomycetota bacterium. Classification (GTDB taxonomy): domain Bacteria; phylum Planctomycetota; class MHYJ01; order MHYJ01; family JACPRB01; genus JACQFK01. The sequence continues at coordinate 37,806 of JBGPCZ010000036.1, forward strand.
ACTCCCGCATCGATGATGGCATAGTCCATCACGCCGATCGAGACGAAGAGCATCTGGCGGAACTTCTCCATGTGATTGAGGGAGAAGATCTTGAGGGGCCGGAGCCCGAGATCGTCGTCCCCTCCCACGAACAGGACGGCGACGGGCAGGGTGGCATCCAGGGCGTCGACGGGATCGGGGATCGGGACCGGTCCGCCGGCGGGCCTATCGTTCATCACCTGGGTCATCTCCTGCCTCCTTGCCGCGCAAGCGGCGATGCATGGCCTTCATTTCACCAGCTGTTCCGGGTACTGGTCCAAGGTCATGTTGAGCCGGAACACGTTCACGCGGGGCTCCCCGAGGAAGCCGAGGTCGCGTCCCTCCGTGTGCTGCTCGATGAAATGGCGGACGAGGTCCTCCCGCATCCCGCGGGCCTTCGTCACGCGGGGCGCCTGGAGGAGCGCGTTGGCCACGCTGATGTGGGGGTCGAGGCCGCTCGCGGAACTGAGTACCGCGTCCGCGGGAACGACGGCGTCGTCCTTCAGTCCGTTCTTCTTGCGGTAGTCCACGGCCGCGTCCTTCACGGAGTCCAGGAACTTCTTGGAAAGCGGACCCAGGTTCGTGCCACCGGAACTGGTCGCATCGTATCCGGTGCCTGCGGCGGAAGGCCGGGGCGTGAAGTACTTGTCGCTCGTGAAATTCTGTCCGATCAGCTCGGAACCGATGACCTTGCCGTCCCGCGAGATCAGCGAGCCGTCCGCCAGCCGGGAGAACACCCGGCCCAGGGCCCAGACCGCGACCGGGTACGCTCCGCTCACGAGAAGCGCGAACGCGAGAGTCGCCACGATCGAGATGCCGAATTCCTTCAGAGTCTGCCGCATATCCGCACCACGGTTCTCCTTACGCCAGGTGGAATGCCGACACCACCAGATCGATCAGCTTGATCCCGGGGAACGGGATGAGGACGCCCCCCAGCCCGTAGACCAGGATGTTTCGCCGGACCAGGTCCACGGCCGCCATCGGACGGAACTTCACGCCCCGCAGCGCCAGCGGGATCAGGATGATGATGATCAGGGCGTTGAAGATCACCGCCGAGAGGATCGCGCTCTGGGGGGAGGCCAGATGCATGATGTTCAGGGGGGCGATCTCCGGGAACACGGCCAGCAGCATCGCCGGGATGATGGCGAAGTATTTGGCGACGTCGTTGGCCACGCTGAACGTGGTCAGGGCGCCCCGGGTCATCAGCATCTGCTTCCCGATCTCGACGATCTCCACGAGCTTCGTCGGGTTGGAGTCCAGGTCGACCATGTTCCCGGCCTCCTTGGCCGCCTGCGTCCCCGTGTTCATGGCGACGCCCACGTCGGCCTGCGCCAGCGCCGGCG
>JBGPCZ010000037.1:0-38984 GCA_041482015.1 Planctomycetota bacterium
CATCGGGGAATCGACCTACCCCTCGGTCGCCGTCATGCAGGTCTTCATCCCGAGCACGAACCTGCCCGTGACCGTGCCGGTCGTGGCCTGGCAGGACACCTCCAGCGGGACGACGGCGATCCACCTCGCCGCGTACTTCCCCGGCGACCCGGGCAGGGAGAACGACACCGCGAACGACCCCGGCCCCGGACCGGGCATCCCCCTGGCGTTCGACGAGAACTTCCCGGTCATTGACGAGGGCTGGTACGGGTTCGGCACGACCGCGAGCGCGATCGGGAACTCGTTCGACTTCTTCGTCCAGGGCCTGAGCTCGACGCCGATCGGCCGGGTCTCCGAGCGGCCGAAGCTGGCGATGACGCGCATCGCCGGGGTCTGGCACGCGTTTGTCGCGTGGCAGGACACGCGGAACAACAACTACGAGATCTACTCGCGCCACTACGTGGTGCCCACGCTCGCGAGCTATGACCGCCAGACGATTCGGTTCCCCGGAAAGGTGTTCCCGATCTTCACCGGCGACAACATGCTCGCGGCTGGGGTGCGGTCATGGGCGGCCACGGGCGCGGGCTCCGACGCGGGGGCCGGCATCAGCACGGCCAGCGCCACGACGCCGTCTCTCAACCCGTCGATCGCCGTCGACCCGGCGGGCACGGTATACGTGGCTTGGGAGGAACAGCAGAGCGCGACGAACAGCGAAGTCTTCGAAAGCGATTGCACCCTCGGAGGCGCCTTCACGGGCCCGACGAACGTGAGCAACACGGCCCCTCTCCCCCCCTCGACCATCTCGCGATCGTCCAACGCGTCGATCGCGGTCGACGGCTCATTTGTTTACGTGGCGTGGGTGGACGACCAGGTGACGAACACGGAGATCTACGTCCGGCGCCGAGCGGTGGGCGGCGGCGCGTGGACCGAAATCGGGTTCAACGCCTTCTCGGCCAGCATCGACCTGGCGAGCACGCAGCCCGTGACCGGCATCTCGAAGACGTTCAGCGCGTCGCTCTTCCCGCAGATCAAGTCCAATGGAAGTCCGGTCGTGGTCTGGCAGGACTTCGCAAACGCGAACTTCGACATCTATGTCCGGCGGTTCTTCGAGAACGAGCCCCGGAGGATGCGGCAGACGGGGCCGCTCGGCGCGCCCGTGATCAACTTCGGCGGCCTGTCGGGCTCGGCGACGATCGAACTGCGGGGGACGCTCTTCACGGAGGACCCCCTGCGGCGGACGCGGATGGAGGTCGAGGTGAAGCCCATCGGATCGCCGTTCGTCGGGACGCTGATCCAGACGAGCGGGGACGTGACGACCTACGACGTGAACCAGGAAAGCACCGTTGAGGCGGTCGTCTCCTTCACCGGCGTGGTCAACACGCAATACCACTGGCGGGTGCGCACGGTGAACGACCTGGGCCAGTACTCCTCGTGGATCTCGGCGGGCTCGAACGTCGACGGTCAGACCGATTTCGGGGTCTCGGCCTCCCCCGGGGTCCCGCCCGCGGCGCCGACGAACCTGACCCTCACGGCGCAGGTGACCGGGGTACAGGCGCAATGGACGCCTCCGGTCGGCGGGGCGGACTCGTACATCCTACTCCAGTCGCAGATTCCCGGCCAAGCAAGCACCGGGGGTGGGACGCTGGTGGGGTCGCCCGTGCCCCCGAGCCAGTTCGATGCGACGGTGTCGAGTGGAAACACCTACTTCTACTCGGTGGCGGCGGTGCGTGGGGGGCTGACAGGCCCGTTCTCCCTGCCCGAAGCGACCATCCTCTTTACTTCAGCGGTGAGCGGGGCGACGCCTCCCCCCGCCGACGAGGTGAACAAGAAGCGGTGCGGCTTGATGGGCGGCGAGGCGCTCCTGGCGCTGGCCGCCATCGCGCTCTTCAGAAGGCGTCGTCGGTAAACCGATCGGCAGAGCACCACGCCCGGGGGGGGACGGTCTCGTCCCCCAAGGCCACACCTTCCTCGACCGGTGAGATAGAGACGAAAGAATGAAGCACACGATCCCTTCCCTTGCGGCCCTCGCCCTGCTCCTCCTTTCGGGATGCGGGACGATCGCCAACCTCGCGGAGGGGCCGAGGGTCTACGGCGGCGTGCGGACCGATGTGAGGATGATCGGGGACCCCCGCCTCCCGGACGGCACGCACTCCTCCCCGATCGCAGTCCTCGCGATCGTGGATCTTCCGCTCAGCGCGGCGCTCGACACGGCGCTCCTTCCGATCACGCTGATCTTCGAATTCCACTACGTGCCCGAGGAGACCCCGCGGAAGTAGGAAATAGGTCCAAAAACTGCCTCGCAGTTTTTTTTCACCTTCTCACCCTTCTAGGGGGGCGAAAGCAGGGTTTTCAGTTCCTCGTCGGATTCAATCCTCTGAATGAACTTGCCCAGGACCTTGGAGATGTACCGGGGCGAGCCGGGAGGCAGCGCGGGGCGCATCGCTCGAGGCGGGATGCCGGCTTTCCGGCCCCAGTACATCGCCACCAGGACAGGATCCTCGCCCGCCAGCCGACCCTTCCTTCGCTCCGCCTCTGCTAGGAGAGGCTCGAACTGCCCGGCGGCCAGCTCCGTCCACGTCAGCTTGTCCTGGACCACCCGCTTCGGGAATCGGTCCTGCCGCTCCAGGATGTCGTGGAACTCGGCCCGCGCGTCGCGGAAGTTGTCGGCCAGCATCTGCAGCACGGGGGTTGGGTCCAGCCACAGTGGTGCGCCCGGAAGACCCATGAACGCCCGGTACGACGACCAGCGATAGTCCTCCGGCCGATCGGCCATGTGGGCGTCCACCGGGTTGAGGAAGACGTAGGCGATCCGGTACAGGGCGAGGAACAGGGTCGGCTGCACGTGGGCCCGGTATGGGCCTTCAAACGTGTGCCCCTTGAACCCGTGTTTCCGGTTGTGATAGATCGAATACGAATGGTTGACCCATCGCATGAATCCGGTCAATTCGTCGGCGGTCGCGGTCACGACGAAATGGTAGTGGTTGCTCATGAGGACGTAGGCCCACATGGCCACCCCCGTCCTGTCCAGGGCCTTCTTCAGAAGCCCCAGGAACGTCAGGAAGTCGTCGTCCTCGTAGAACAACTGCAATCGGCGTGCGCCCCGGGCGTACACGTGCCAGGTCAGCTTTCGCGACTCGGGGGTTGCGTCCATAGCCTCTCCTTCGGGAGGACGAATTCGTCCCTCCACTCAGAAGTGCCACCTCCCCCCGAAAACTCGACACACAATCGACGCGGACGCGGAATTTTGTGCGGTAAAGAGGGGAAACCTGAAGGAAAAAAGCTGCCTCGCAGTTTTTTTCCAGGCTACTTCGTCAGCGTGCCCGAGAGGCCCACGACGAAGTCGCGGCGGTCGGCGGGGGACTTGACCGCGAACTTGAAGGGCTCCGCGTGCACCGACGGGTCCAGCCGCCCCTCGCCGTCGAACGAGATCACCACCTCGCCGTCCGGCGGCACCACGAAGCCGGCCGGGAATTCAAAGACCGACTCGCTCGACAGCATCAGCGCGTCGCGCGGCGCGATCACGCTGAGGCGGATCTCGTCCACGATCCCCTTGAACCCCTGCTTCCCGTCCCCCACCGTGAACGCGCCCCCCGCGACCCAGGCCCCGCGGCCCACCGCCGAGCCGACCGGCGCGCGGTTGAGGAGCAGCCGCAGCTCGCGCCCGGAGTAGACCACCTGGAGGTGGCACCACGCGTCCAGCGGCACCCGCACGTTGCCCGAGCTCGCGGAGAGCGTCCCGAGCCGCACCGTGACCCGCCCGTCCGCCTCGCTGGTGACCTCCACGCCGTCCCCGATCGTGCAGAGCACCCCGCGGCCCCCGGCCCTCCGCAGGTACCACATCTCGATCGCGATCCCCTGGTCCGGAGAGTAGACCGGTACCGGGCCGCATTGGATGGTCGACGAGCTCCCCATCTTCAAGCCCTGCCCCACGCGGCCCGGCACGGGCGTCCCGCCGCTGATCGTCGCGTCCCGGCCGAACGCCCCCGTCGCGTCCTCGAGGTGCCACTCGCCGACCGTCTCCTTTGCGAGCGTGTAGATCGAGTTCGCCTTCGTGTCGAGCACCACCCACACCGGCGCCGCGTTGGACCGCGCCACCTGGTGCGCGCCGCGCACCATCGACTGCACCGTGTTCGCCGACGCGTTCACGCCAAGGTCGCGATTCGCGTTCTTCAGGAAGAAGACCGAGAGCCCGAGCATGAGCGAGAGGATCACGATGACGGTGAGCAGTTCCAGGAGCGTCATGCCCGCGCGACGGGTGCGGCGGTGGGCCATACGCTCGGCCACCCTTAGGGACGGATGTCGTCCGGCGTCCCGTACTTGCCGTCCGGCCCCACGCTCCGGAGCTGGTACCGGCCGGCGTTCACGTACGTCTTCGTCGCGGGGCTTTGTTCCGCCGCGACCACCACGTCCTCGCCGCCCTTGAAGAAGCGGTACTTCATCGTCCCCGACTTCGGACGCGCGAAGTCCTTCCCGTGGATGTAGATGATCACGTAGCCGAAGAAGTCGATGTACTCCCGCAGCTCGTTGTCGCCGAAATACCAGGCCGTCACGTTCTTCGACTCGCGGTCGCCGTCGACGTTCGAGAAGTGCTCCTCGTTGGGCTGGAAGAGCACCGTCCCCTTCCTGGACGACGAGAGGCACGCCACGAGCGATTCGACCCCCTGGTTCACGTCGTTCGGCGCCCGCCCGCCCAGGTCGTCGATCGAGGTCGGCGGGTAATCGCCCCACCGCACCTGGTACCCCGCGAGCGCCGCTTCGATCTGGTTCAGGAACGACTGCGTCGCGTTCACCTTCGACGTCCTCATCGCCGCCACGACGGCGACCGTCACGAGACCCGTCAGCACCGCGATGATGCAGATCACGACCAGGAGCTCGATCAGCGTAAATCCCCCTTCGCGCCCCGCCGGGGTGCGCTTCGGCGGGACAGGTCCACGTCGTCTCATCGCGGCACCTTCTCGAACACGCGGAGGTTGTCGACCGTGAAGAGGACGTCGGCGCCCTGCTCGGCGCGGCAGAAGACGCCCACCTTCCAGTTTCCCTTCGGATGGCCGATGTTGACCGTGATGTCCTTGTTCGCCAGGATCCACTCGCCCTTCACGGGGTCCCAGAACTGGAGCGTGAAGGTCGGCAGCCGGTTCTTCTCGCCCCGCACCACGCGGATCGTGATCTCCTTTGGATTCGGGAGCGGCGTGCGCACCTCGATCCAGCCGCCCTGCCCCATGTCCCGGCGGTCGAGGTCGCGCGGGTCCGAGGCGCTCACGTTGAACCGCACCTTGCCCTGGACGTCGACCCCGACGTGGAAGCCCACCCAGGAGTCGCCCTGCTTCGCGTAGAAGATCGAGAAGCCGTACTCCGTCTTCGCCGTTGCCTCCGGGTAGAGCGTCCCTTCGAAGACGAAGAAGTTCTCGCCGGGGATCTCGCGGGTCATCGACGTCATGCCGAACGCGGCGATCGCCTGCTTCCCCGAGAACTTCGCCCGGCCCCCGCGCTCCTTCGTGTTCTCCAGGGTGATCTTGACGCCGTACTTGTCCTCGGCCTCGAGCCAGCCCCCGCCCACGCTCTGCGAGCTCTCCCGCTCGAACCGCTCGTCGAGGCGGAGCGACGTCGTCCGCCACGTCTCGATCTCCGCCGCCGCCTGCTCGCAATCGGCGATCACCCGCTTCGAGAACGGGTCGGTCGCCGTGTCCTTCAGTTTCGCGCCGATCGTGAACTCCCTCTCGGCGGACTCGAGCCTCGCCTCGACGGTCTCGACGGGCGCGTAGTAGTACTCGACGTAGCCCAGCGTGTAGCTGACGAGCGGCTCCGATTTCCCCGCCGCCTGCAGGAGCCCCGCTGCCGAGCGGAGCGCGGTCCGGGCATCGTCCGCCCGGCCCATCGCCGCGTACGCGCAGCCGAGCGCCACCCAGGAGCCCGCGCGGGTCGTGTCGAAGTCGCGCACCTGCTTCAGCAGCGTCTCCGCGTTCACCCGCCGCTCCTGCGTCACGCGGAGGAGCGCCGTCACCCGGTTCTCGTCGCGCGTGGTCGACGCCTCGGCCGCCAGCTTCCGCGCCGTCCGGAGGTAGGCTGCCGCCGCTCCCGAGTAGGCCGGCAGGTACGCGGTGTCCGCCCGCAGCGCCGCGGTGAACTGCTGGAGCGCCTCGTCGTCCGCGCCGTCGCGCAGCTTGAGGAACCCGAGCGTGAGGCGCGCCGCGACGTGGCGCGCGTCCATCTGGACCGCCCGCTCGACGAGCGCGGGGGCCTCCTTCTTCGCCTGGAGCACCTGCGCGAGCGCCTGCCCCAGCACGGGCTCGACCGACACCGGGTCGCGCTCCGCCGCCTCCTTGAAGATCGCCTCCGCGTCCGCCGCCTTTCCGCCCAGGAGGAGCAGGACGCCCAGGTTCGTCCAGGCCTCGATCCCGTACTGGCTGGCCTTGATCGCCTCCGCGAACCGCGCACCGGCCTCCTTGTACGAGCCGTCGACCGCGAGCGCGACGCCGAGCCCGTTGAGCGCCTCGCCGTTCTGCGCATCGATCTTGAGCGCCTGGTCGAGATCGGTCCGGGCGCCCGCGAGGTCGCCCCCGCGGAGCGCGGCCAGGCCGCGGAGCACGAACCCCTCGGCCTTCTGCGCGGGCGTCGTGTCGGGCGACGGCGCCACCCTCGACAGGAAGTCGTTGGCCGAGACCCGCGCCTGGACGTGCAGGTCGACCTCGAGTTGCGTCCGCGCCAGCGCGAGCCGGGCCGCCGCGTGCCGCGGCTGGTTCTCGATCGCCTTCTCGAACGCGCCGATCGCCCCTTCGTGGAAGGCGAGCGCCCGCAGGCAGCGCCCGGTCTCGTAGTGAAGGTCCGCCGGCGGCGCCTGCGCCTGGAGCCCCGCCTCGCAAATCGCGACCGCCCCGTCGAAATCGGCCGCGTCGTAGAGCAGTTGCGCGAGGAGAACGACGGCTTCCCCATGATCCTTCTTTGCCTTGATCGCGAGCGTCAGCTCCTCGCGCGCCTCCTTCAGCATTCCCCACCCGATGAGCTTGCGGGCGAGCTTGACCCGCTCGTCGGCCTCCTTCGGGCCGACCTGGATCTTCTGCGATTGCAGGCGGTAGTTGTCCTCGTTCGTGCGGTTGTAGAGGACTTTCTCGATCAGGTCCTTCTTGTAGCTCTCCCGCTGCTTGGTGTCCTTGTTGATCATGATGATCTCGGTCTCCCTCTCGAGGAGAAGGTCGCCGAGCTTGGGCTTGCCGCCGCTTTTCAGGATGATCGTGAAGAACTCGACCTCGCGCTCGTTGCGCCGGTCGACCGTCTTCGCCGCCTGGGGTTCCTCCAGCTTCTTGAGTTCGTCGATCGTCGCCTGCGGCGGAAGGTCCGCCTCGGGGATGACCGGCTGGCCCACGACGAGCGTCGGGTACTTCACGCCCTTCACCTGGAGCTTGTTGTACGCCTCGGTCACGGGTCCCGGCCGGAAGGGCGGCGCGGCCAGGTCCTCCTCCCGGGGCTCCGGCATCCGGAGCGGCGGGATCGGCAGCTTCGATCCCTCCGACGCCTTGAACTTGTCCCCCACCGAGTACCGTTCGTACCGCTCGTCGGGGAACTCCGCGAACCGCGAGGGGAACGGCTCATAGGGGCGGTCGGACGCGGTCGGCGGCGGCTCGATGCCCGCCCCCACGCCGCCCGTGAGCGACCAGGCGACCGTGATCACCCCCAGCCCCACGGCCAGGAGGGCGGTCAACTGTTCCTTGTTCAGGGCTTTCAGCGTATTCATACGGCCTTCATTTCGCTTCCAGGCTGCCCTTGTCATCCACCTTGAGCATCGCCACCGATATCGTCGCCGCGAAAAGGTCCTTCGTCGCGTCGTCGCGCACCGCCTCGAAGTTCGTCACGGCCAGGTAGACACCCTTCTTCTGGAGCCCGTGGAGCACCTTGAAGACCGACTCCGCCTTCCCCGAGAACTTCATGAAGACGGCGTACTTCGAGAGGAACGTCGACTTTTTCGAGGGGGCCTCGTCCCGCGACCCCGAGCCCGCCAGCCCGTCGAGCGCCTCGATCTTCTCCACTTCGGCGTCGATCGCGACCTGCGCCACGCGCTCGACGATCGCCAGGCGCTCGAGGTACTCCTTCGCGTTGTCGTCGTTCACCTGGTCGAGGCCGAGGTGGGCCGGGAACGCGATCTTCGCGCCGACCGCCTTCCCGTGGAGCTCCTTGTACAGGTCGATGCTCAAGCTTTCGAAGTGCGTCTTGGCGCTCTCGCTGGATGGTTTCTTGAACTTGTCCGGCGCCTTGAAATCGATTTCCTTCTGGAGCGCCGCGAGCGAGAGCTTCGACCGGTCGCGCGACGCCCGCGCCGCGCGCAGCGAGTCCTCGCTCGGCACGCCGTTGGCCATCCGGACCTTGAGCTCCGTCTTCTCCTTCTGGAGCTTCGACTTCGCCGCGTCGGCCGACCGGCCCAGCGGGCCCAGGACGAAGGAATTGTAGAGGATGATGCCCAGGAGCCCCGCCCCCACGGCGATCACGAACTTTTTGTTTTCCTTCCAGAAGTATTCCATACCTACTCGAATCCGATGACCATCTCGAACACCCGCCACCCGGGCTTGTCCGACTGCTTCTGGCTCTTGAGCGACGCCTTGACGCCCCGCGAGGCGTCGGAGAGCTGCTCCTTCAGTGCGTTGAGCGCGTCCCGCGGGCCGCCGCGGATGTTCTCGTCGATCTCACCGACCAGCGTGACCTCGCGCATCGACGAGGGCCAGCGCACCACGTCGCCCACGATTTCGTTCTTGGGGATCGGCTGCTGCCCGCGCAGGCGCAGCTCCGTCGAGTCGTCGTTCTCCACCTCGCCGATCACGAGGCCGCGGCCGCGGACGTTCACCGCCACGCGGACCCGGTCGGTCGATTCGCGCTCGCGCTCGCGGTCGCCGCGGCGGCCCGCGCCCGGCTCGGTCAGCCTGAATTCCCGCAGCGAGACCCCCGCCGGGAGCGTCTTCTTCAGGCGCGCCACCACGTCCAGCGCGCCGCGCCCGCCCGTCGCGGGCCACATGAGCGAATCGACCTTCGCCGCGAGTTGCTGCTGCTCGACCTCGAGCGCGTCCATCGCCTCGATCCGGTCCTTGACGTCCTTCGTCGCCGCCTGGAACTTCTCCAGCGCCGCCCCGTGCGATCCCTTGCGCACGATCCCGAGGACCGTGAGAAAGAGGAGCGCCGCGAGCATCGCGGCTCCCCCGACGGCGAGCCAGAGGGTGTGGCGGAAGAAATTGCGCCGCTTCTTGACCTGGTCCGGGAGGATCGACAGGGTCGACGCGCCGGGCCCCGCGGAGAGGAGCTGGCCGAGACCCAGCGCGATGGTCATGTCCGTCGGGAGCTCCCTCCACTCCTCGCCCGCCATCCGGTCGACCGACGATGTGTCGACCTTCCGGAATGGGTCGAGGACTTCGACCGGCATCTTCAGCGCGCCCGAGAGGTACTCCACCAGCCCCCGAACGCGCGCCCCGCCGCCCGAGAGGTAGACCTTGTCGACGGCCAGCTCGCGATCGTTGAGCTGGAGCTTCGCGTGGTTGATCGACGACGTGATGAAGCCGGAGATCTGGCCCGCCGCCGACCGGACGGGCCCGCGGATCTCGTCCTCCTCCTCCGCCACGTTCGCGGCGGGCCCGAGGTTCGCGCGGGCGACCTTCACCCGCTCGGCGTCCTCCATCGAGAGGCTCAGTACCCCGGAGACCTGTCCGTCGAAGACCCGCGCGCCGCTCGAGGCGTTCCGGGCGAAGATCAGCTTCCCGCCGCGCACGAACGCCATGTCCATGTTGTCCGAGCCGATGTCCAGGAGCAGGATCGTGCCGCCCTCCGCCTCGTACGCGTTCCGGTACGCGGAGAAGAGCGCGAAGGAATTCGGGACCGCGTCCCTCACGTCCAGGCCCGTCCGCGCCAGGAGGTCGATCCGATCGTCGACGTACGTGTTCTTCCCGATGCCGATCAGCGCGAGGTACTGGGGGAAGAACTGGTCGGGCTCGCGGAGCGTGCAGAAGTCGAGGTAGAGGTCGGTGGCCTGGCCCTTCCGCTGGTCGAGCTCGTAACCCATCATGACCCTGTAGTTGGCGGCTTTCATCGCGGGCTGCTGCACGACCTGGAGGTTGATGTCGCGTCCCGAGAGGCCGACGACCGCGGCGCGCTGGCCGTTCGCCCCGCACGCCTGGTGGAGAAGCTTGAGCAGCGCGGTCTTCTGCTCGGGCCCCTCGAGCCGGGGCGTGCGCACCCGCGACGCGCCGGTGATCTTGTAGCCTCCCAGCGTGCGCCGGAGCGCCACGACCTTCACGGCCGTCGAACCCAGGTCGATCCCGTAGCCCATTTGAATTATTGTCCCAGCGTCTTCAAAAGTTGCTCCGCCTCGGGCGCGGCGTCGCTCTGCGGGTAGCGCTCGACGAGGACGCGCAGCATCGCCTGCGCCAGGGCCTTCCGGCCGCCCTCGCTCGACTTCTTCGCGCGCTCCAGGATCCGCCGCGGGCGCTCGGCCTCGCCCTCGGTGGAATGCGCGAGCTCCTTCTCCATCTCGGTCCGGAGCGCATTCGCCTTGGACTCGGTCCCCTCGCCGGCCCACGCTTCGAGGAAGCGATTGACCGCGCTGTTCGCGCGCGAAACCTGGTCGGCCCGGCGGGTCAGGCGCGCCTGGAAGACCTGCGCCTGCACGTCCGCCCAGTCGCGCTTCTCGGTCTCCTCGAGGCCCCGGATGTCGGTCTCCATCTTCTCGCGCGCCTGCACCTCTTTCACCGACTTCACGAGCCCCTTGAGAATCGAGAGGGCCTGGCCGAGCCTGCCCCTCTTCCGCGCCTCCCCGGCATCCCCGGCGGGGTCGTTCGAGCCGGAGGCGGAGCCGGCGTCGCGGATCTTGAGCCCGAAGCCGAGTTCGTCGGTGCCCGAGGTGTCGACGGCGAACGACTGCGCGACCCGGATCCGGCCCTCGGTCTTCCGGAGGCGGATCTTCGCGAGGTCGGCGGGGTACTCGATCGCGACGTCGCCCTCCTCCGTGGAGAAGGCGATGCGGCTCGTGCCGTCCTCGGCGCGCTCGGGGACGCCCTGGATGGACTCGCGGGGGAGGGTCATCACGATCGTCACGCGGTCCACCTGGCGGAGCGCCTCGGGCTTGAACTTGTAGTAGACCACGGTGCCGCCCTGGACCGCCTCGATCGCCCCCTCGAATTCGATCTCGCGGAGATCGGAGGGATGGAGCATCTTGCCCGTGAACCGGAGCGCGCTCTCCTCCTCGGTGGTCTGCACGTCGGCGGCGAACGCCTGGGAGGTCATGCCCTCCTTGTCGTTTTCGAGGCGCACCCCGATGTTGGAGATGACCGCCTTGCCGCGCAGGGTGATCGCCGCCACGCCCTGGCGGGAGGACGTGACGCGCGAGTTGCCCAGCTTCTTCTCGCGAGGCGCGGCCGCTCCCCCTTCGACCTTCACGAGCACGTCGTCGAAGTAGATGCGGCCGATGCGGCCCACGACGGCGAGGGCGAGCCGGAAGGCTCCCGCACCCGCGGGAGGCGCGAACGTCGCGCCCATCTTCGTCCACCCCGAGGCGCCGACGATCGGCGGATCGGAGTACTCCTCCGCCACCAGGACGCCGTTCACGTTGCGGAGCCAGTCGATCTTGAACGCGACCCGTCCCGCAAAGCCGTCGGCCCTCGTCCACGCCTCCGCGCGGACCTGTCCGCCGCTGCCCAGCGGAAGCTGTTCGAGGTACGCGGCCTCGACCGCGAGGTCGCCTCCCGACCCGGCTTTTTCGAGCACGAGGCAGCCGCCACCATTGCGGCCCTGCGACACATCGACGGAGAGCGAACTTGCCGGCCGGTCGGCGGGACCGAGAACCGCCGACGCGCGGAGCTGCCACGAGGGGGGCCGGCCCGGCCCCAGCCCCTCGAACGATCCGTTCTGGACCAGGTTGTCGTGGTCCTCCTCCTTGACGGGCGCGGAGCCGAGCAGGTCCTTGGCGAGGTAGGCTCCCACGCCGACCGCGGCGATCACGGCGACGGCCGCGACGACCTTCCCCCACGAACCGCCCGCGCGGCCTCGGAAGCTGTAGTCCTGCAGGAGCAGCTGGGCGCGGGCGAGGTCGGCCGCGGGAGCCTGGGCGGTCTGCTGGGCGGCCAGGGCCCGCCGGGTGACCGACTGGGAGGAGCTCGACGCGACCGCCGGGGGGGCGGGCTTCCGGACATCGCCCGTCGGCGGCCGGTTCGCGGGGGGCGCCTCGGGCTTCCGCTCCGCCGCGACGTTCTTCCTCTCGTACCAGATCACGGTGGCACCGATGGTGATCTTGTCGCCCGGCTCCAGCTTGTGCTCGATCACCTTCCGACCGTTGACGAGGGTTCCGTTCATGGAGCCCTTGTCGACGACCGTGGCCGAACCGCCCACGAAGACGATGTCGCAATGCTGCCGGGAAAGGCTGGCGTCCTTGATGGGCACGTTGCAGGTCGAGGCGCGGCCAAGGACGTTGGAACCGACCTGGAGGTCGGCGGTCCACTCCTCGTTCATCAATTGAATGATGAGTTTCGGCATTGCACCCCGCGCAACCGACAGGGGGACCGTTGACCCGCCCCCATTCCGGATGGTAACGCCCACTATAACCCCGCTCCTGAAGAGGGGCAAGCAATAACAAGCCCAACCGAACCCCAATCCAAGACACGCGATCCGTCCATGTATTGTCCGATCCGGAAAAAAGCTTTCAGCCCAAAACCTGCCACAAAGGTTTGTACTTGACTGGGACGAAAGAGCCTATAGAATGATGCCCAGTCGCCTCCCGCATGAACGTCTCCATTGAGCGGGGGGATAATATAGATGGCCAATGTGACGGTCCTAAGTACGAAGCAAGAGATAAGGTCCTTAACATAGACCTCGGCACGGGGCGGCCCATGGAGATTCGTTTCTAGCGTTTCCTCTCCTGGCTCCCGGTCCATCTTCGCTTCCCACCCGTCATCCTGGCCAATTGGAGACCAGGAGGACCTTGCATGACTTTCCTCTACGCCGTGATCGGCGTTGTCGCCGGTCTGGCCGTGGGTTTCCCCGTCGGCTACGCGCTCCTCGCCCGGTCGAAGAAGACCCGGGCGTCGCTCGACGCCGAAAAGATCGTGGCCGAGGCCGCCGCCAAGGCCGAGAAGGCCGTCGCCGACTCGCGCGCCGAGGCCACCCGCCTCCGCGAAGAGGCCGACAAGCACATCCGCGAGGAACGCAACGAGGCCCGGCAGTACGAGAACCGCCTCACCAAGAAGGAAGACGTCATCGACAAGCGCGCCGACGACCTCCAGCGCCGCGAACAGTCCGTCGACTCCCGCTCCAAGAACGTCGACAAGAAGGAAACCGAGGTCGCCGGCAAGGAGCGCGAGGTCAACAAGATCGTCGAGGAGGAGAAGGCCACCCTCCACCGCATCGCCGCCCTCACCAAGGAGGAGGCGGTCAAGCTGCTCCTCGACAAGTTGGAGCCGGAGCTCGAAAAGGAGAAGGCCGACCTCATCCGCAAGCGGCTCGACACCGCCAAGGAGAACGCCGAGAGCGAGGCCAAGCGCGTCATCTCGATGGCCATCCAGCGTTTCGCCGCCTCCCACACGGCCGACTCCGTCGTCACCATGGTCGACCTCCCGAGCGAGGACCTGAAGGGCCGCATCATCGGCCGCGAGGGCCGCAACATCCGCGCCTTTGAGCGTGCGACCGGGGTTGACGTGATCGTCGACGACACGCCGGGCGTCATCGTGCTGTCGGCCTTCGACGGCGTCCGCCGCGAGATGGCGCGCCGCTCGATGGAAAAGCTGATCATCGACGGCCGGATCCATCCCACTCGCATCGAGGAGATCACCGAGCAGACCAAGCGGGAGATGGAGGAGCACATCAACAACGTGGGCAAGGAGTTCCTGCGCGAGCAGGACATGACAAACGTCCACCCCAAGCTCATCACGCTGCTGGGGCGCCTCAAGTACCGCACGAGCTACGGACAGAACGTCCTCCAGCACGTCCGCGAGGTCGCGCACCTCTCGGCCGTCATGGCCGCGGAGATGAAGCTCGACCAGAAGCTCGCGCGCCGCTGCGGCGTCTTCCACGACATCGGCAAGGCCGTCGACCAGGAGTTCGAGGGCTCGCATCCCGTGATCGGCGGCGAACTCCTCAAGCGCTTCGAGGAGGCCAAGGAGGTCGTCGACGCCGCGGCCAACCACCACAACGACGCCGACGCAAACTTCGTCTACACGGTCCTCGCCTCCGCGGCCGACGCGATCTCGGCCTCCCGGCCCGGCGCGCGGAGCGAGTCGCTCGACCGCTACATCAAGCGGATCCAGGAGCTCGAGAACCTGGCGAAGGCGCAGCCGGGCGTCACGGGCGTCTACGCCATCCAGGCGGGCCGCGAGGTCCGCGTGCTCGTCGACAGCGAGAAGATCAACGATTCGCAGGCCGTGACGATGGCGCGCGACATCGCGAAGCTGATCGAACAGCAGCTGACGTACCCCGGCGAGATCCGCGTGACCGTGATGAGAGAGACGCGCTTCGTGGAGTATGCGCGATAGACCATGAAAATCCGCATCCTCGCCATCGGCGACGTCGTCGGGAAGCCCGGCCGGACGATCATCGGCCAGCGGCTCGCCGACTACTGCCAGAAGGAGCTCGTCGACTGCGTGATCGCCAACGGCGAGAACCTGGCCGGCGGAAGCGGTCTCCTTCCCTCCGAGGCCGACGAACTCTTCAAGGCGGGCGTCCACGTCATCACCGGCGGCGATCACATCTGGGGCAAGAAGGAGATCATCCCGTATATCGATCGCACGCCGCGCCTCATCCGCCCCGCGAACTACCCCGAGACCCAGCCCGGCAAGGGCTGGTCGATCGTCGAAACCCAGAAAGGCGTGAAGGTCGGCGTGATCCACCTCCAGGGCCGCGTCTTCATGAACACCCACTGCGACGACCCGTTCGGGGCCGCGAAGAAGGTGATCGCCCTGATCCGCCCGACCACGAACGTCATCGCCGTCGACATGCACTGCGAGGCGACGAGCGAGAAGGTCGGGATGGGCTGGTGGCTGGACGGCGAGGTCAGCTTCGTCTTCGGGACCCACACCCACGTCCAGACCGCCGACGAGCGCGTGCTCCCCAAGGGGACGGCGTACATCACCGACTGCGGGATGACCGGGCCCTATGACAGCGTGATCGGCCGGCGCACCGACCGCGTCCTCCACCGGTTCACGACCGGCATGCCCGCCCACTTCGAGGTCGCCACCGGCGACGTCCGCCTCTCCGGCGCGCTCGCGACGATCGACTCCGCAAGCGGCCTCGCCACCGAGATCAAGCGGGTGGTCATCCTCGAGGACGGCACGGTCAAGTAGTCCCGCCTCAGGGATCCATCCAGAAGAGATCGTCCAGCGCCGCCATCACTCCATCGGTCGCCGCTTTTCGGACCGATTCCTCGGCGTGGTCCAGGAGCGACGCGAGGATCACGATCCGTTCCGCCCGCGAGACGGAACCGGCCGCCCCCAGGGTCCGAAGCGATGCTTGGTCGTCCTCGCACTCCATCAATCGGAGAAGGGGCTGGTCACCCTCCCGCAACAGGTAGCCGCAAAGGGCGCGCCGGGCGCAGGAGGCGGTGTCCGCATCCTTTGCCTGGATTCCCACGACCAGGAGCGACAGGTCCTCCCGCCCGGCCATCTCGCCGATGGCCCACGCGGCACCCTCCCGCACCGATTCCGCTCCCCCTTCCAGCAGGCGCGCGAGCGCCGGGAGCCGGTCCACGGCTCCGAGCGCGAACACCGCCCGGATGGCCGCGTACTGGGTCTCCTCCACGGGGTCGTCCAGCAGCGCCAGGAACGCGTTCCCGAACCGGGACGGATCGTCGGTGTAGGTCGCGGTGATGAACGATACAGCCTGCCGGCGCACGCGGAGATCGGGATCGGCAAGCGCGCTCGTCATCGCTTCGAGGTGTCCCTCCGGGCCCCATTCCTGGAGCAGGCAGAATGCCTTGAATCGGATCGACTCCAAGGGGTCGAGAAGGAGCCGCTCGAGATCGAGCGTGGAGCCGACCTCTCCGTTATGTTCCAGCAGTGAAATCGCGGTCAGGCGGGTGTCCGGATCGTCGGCCCCCAGCATCCCCTGGAGGATCCGACGGAGCAGCGGCGCATCCCACGCCGCGATGATCCTCGCCGCCGTCCGGGAGACCTCCTCGTTGGGGTCGCGCACGAAGGGGAGCGCGATTCCCACGACTCCCGCGACGTCGCTCGCCCCGAGGGCCCAGACGGCACAGAGGACGGTGGTGCGGACCTCGGCGCACCCATCGTGGAGCAGCGGGAGGATTGCATCGAACGACTCTCGTCCCAGCAGGGCCGCCAGCGCCCCGACGGCATTCTGCCGGACCGCCATCTCCGGATCGTCGAGGTGGTGCGCCACGATCTCCACGTGCTCCCTCGAACCACGGGCCCCGAGGGCCCCGATCTTCGAGGCCCGCGCACGCGAATCGGGGTCGGGCAGTCGTGCCACGATCTCGGCCGCCGCGATCGGATATTCCCACGAGAGGATCGTCTCGAGCGCATACGAGCGGATCGCGCCGTCTTCGTCGTCGATCAAGGGCAGCACGCGGGCCAGCAGGTCTTTCGCCTTCAGCTGGCCCACGGCGACCAGGGCGGCCATGCGGACCTGGGCGCTCTCATCCCGGAGCATCGGCTCGATGAAGCGCAGGCCCTTCATCCCCAGCGGCGGCATCAGCCTCGAGATCGCGACCAGCCTCGCCGCCGGGTCGGGGTGCTCGAAGTACGGAAGGAGCAGCCGGATCACCGGGGAGGACGAATTTTTCATCAACTCGTCGAGCGAGTCGACCCGAAACCGCCAGCCAAGCTCCTCGGCCAGGTCCACCAGGATCTCGAGGTCGGGTGACTGTGCGGCCCCCACGATCGTCGAGATCCGCTCCTCGTCGCTTCCCTCGAGGATGATGCGTCGGCACACGGCGAGCGTGGTGCCGTCGATCCGCCGGCGGACGCGAATCACGGTCAAGGCCCGCCTGGCGCGGCCGGCGACCTCGGGGTCCGGGTCCCCCGCGGCCCGATCGAGGAGGACCATCTCCTCGTCATCCCACTCCCTCCAGCGGTCCACGATCTCCCGCGAGATGTCGTCCCGCACCATCGCCTCATCCTCGCCCCAGTGCCGGAGAAGCCAGTCCATGGGCTGGTCGCCGGAAAACAAGGCCAGGAGGAGCGCGAGGGCGGGCATCCGTAGGAATGGACTCCGCCCGTCTATGCGGGGTAAAGCCGATTCGCGCTACGCGCGGGCTGGGTAGGTGTAGAAGCGGTCGCCGCCGGAGGACGGGGAGAAGTTCAGGATGACGCCGGCCACGTCGGCCCGGACGGTCTTAAGGAGGTGCTTCGCCCATCCGAGCGTCTGCCGGTCGGACGAGCCCGAGCGCACGACCCAGAGGCACGTGTCCACGACGCGAGACAGCGCCACCGCGTCCCCCACGCCGGTGAGCGGTGCCGCGTCCAGCACCAGCATGTCGAAGCGCTCGCGCTGCGTGCGGAGGAAGTCGATCATCCGCGGGGAATCGTGTAGGTCCCCGACGATCTCGTTCGTGGGTCCCGCCGCGAGCACGCGGAGCGTGGGGATCTCGGTCTGGGCGATGATCTGGTCGGGATCGAGCTCGGGCTCCGCCGGCTCCGGCCCCAGGAGGAGCGTCGAGAGGCCCCGCGAGTTGTCCAGGCCGTAGATCTCGTGGAGACGCGGCGCCCGCAGGTCGGCATCGACGAGCAGCACGTTGAGCCCCTTGCGCGCCAGCGCGCAGGCCAGGTTCATCGCCGTCGTCGTCTTGCCCTCGCCCGCCCGCGCGCTCGTGACCGCGACCGTCCGGAATTCCCGTTCGGCCATGTAGCTCCGCAGGACCGTGGCGGCCGTGCTCATCGTCTCGGAAAGCGGGTCCTGCGGGTGACGCCGGAAGATCAGCGGGTCGTTCCCGGCCCCCTCGACGAGGGCGATCGCCGGCAGGTTGAGCCGCCGCTTGACGTCGGAGTCCGTGCGGACGCGCGGGTCGGCCGCGTCACGCCAAAGAGCGGCCAGGACGGCCGCCAGGAGGACCGCCCCCGCACCCCATCCGATACGGCTCCACCGGGTCCCATGCTCCTCGTCGGAGTTCCGTTCCGGCGCGGACCTCGGAGCCTCAGGGGGCGCCGAGGCCAGGCGCTGACGGAGCGACTCGGCCGCCTCGATTTCCCGGCGGACCTGCTCGACCTCCGCCCGCCGGGGGGAACGCTCGCGGATCTCGTCGGCCAGTTCCACGGCGACCATCCTCTTGCGCAGGCGCTGTTCGTCAAGGTCGCGCAGCTCGTCGTCGAGGTCGCGGATGGAATCCTTGAGCGAGACGATCGTCTCGGCCCGCGCGCGGTAGAGCTCCGCGCGCAGCGAATCCTCGAGCTCCGCCAGCCTTGCGGCGCGCTGCTTGTACTCGGGGCTCGCCGGCGTGCGTTCGAGCCCCTTGAGCGCGATCTCGCTCCGGACCTTGTTCATCTCGGCGCGCACCCGCTCCAGCACGGGTGACGCCAGGCTGTCGGCCTCGTTCCCCGCGGGCAGCGCCTCGCGGAACCGGTGCTCGTCGGCCTCCAGGGCGCGGATCCGCGACCGGGCCCGCTCCTGCTTCGAGCGCGTCTCCTGGGTCCGGCGCTCGATCTCCGCGGCCGCGGCGGCGACCGCGACCATCCGCCGCTCCTTGTCGGCGAGTTCCTCCTCGCCGCCCCGCGCGTTGAGCTCGCGGTCCTTCAGGTCCGATCGGAGCTTCGCGAGGCGCGCGTCGACCTTCCGGAGTTCGTCGCCCCCGGAGGACGGGACGGAGGGCTCCTTCTGAATTCCAGCGTCGGGTTGCGGCGCGGCGGTCAGCACGGTCCAGCCCGCCAGGCCGCCGAGGCCGGCGACCAGCACCAGCCAGAAAGTGGCCTGGCGCCGGCCGAACGCGGAGAAGAAGCAACTCACTGCAGGGTATGATCGGCACGAACAGCCCGATCCCTGAAGGCCGCCCTACCCCAGGATCTTGTGATCGTCCCCCAGGTAGATGCCCTGGAGGTTCATCTTCAGCTGCTCGGCATTGGGCGAATACTGGAGCGCCGCCTTCTTCGTGACCAGGCCCAGGTTGATGAGCTCGACGAGGGACATGTTGATGTCCTGCATGCCCTCCTCCTTCGACGCCCGGATCAGGTCCGCCAGCTTCTTGTCCTCGGCGTTCATGATGAGCTTCGATGCGATCGCATTGTTGTAGAGGACCTCGACCGCGGGCACGACCTTGACGCCCTCCTTGCAGGCCGGGAGCAGGCGCTGGCAGAGGATGGCCTTCAGGTTGAACGCGAGCGACTGGCGGATGAGCGGCTGGCGCTCCGTCGGGAACAGGTCCAGAAGGCGACCGATGCACTGCGGGGCGCTCGAGGCGTGGATGGTCGCGAAGACAAGGTGGCCCGTCTCCGCGGCCATGAGCGCCGCGTCGAACGACACGTAGTCGCGCATCTCGCCGACGAGGATGACGTCGGGGTCCTGGCGCACCACGTGCTTGAGCGCCTGGTGGAAGTCCGGGACGTCGATCCCGATCTCGCGCTGGTTGACGAACGACTTCTTGTCCGTGAAGAGGTACTCGATCGGGTCCTCGACGGTGACGATGTGGAGCTTCTGGGTGATGTTGATGTGGTCGAGGATGCACGCCAGCGTGGTCGACTTGCCCGAGCCCGTGGGGCCGGCCACGATGATCAGGCCCTGCTCCATCTCGGAAAGCCTCTTCGTGGACGGCGGCAGGTTGAGATCGGCGAAGCTCGGGATCGAGGTGTTCACGCGGCGCATGGCGGCGGCCATCACGCCGCGCTCCATGAAGACGTTGATGCGGAAGCGGCCGACGCCGGGAATGGAGTAGGCGAAGTCCAGGTCGTGCTCGACCTCGAACCGCTCCCGCTGAAGCTCGCTCATGATCTCGTACAACATCCTCTTCACTTCCTCGGCGGAGAGCACCTTGGTGCCGACCTCGTGGATGATGGTGTTGACGCGGAGGATCGGCTTCTGTCCGACCTTGAGGTGCAGGTCGCTTGCCTTGTTGCGGGCGGCGGCGAACATGTACTTCTCGACCTCTTTCAGCTGGTCGGGCGCTTTCACGTCCGTCGCGGCGGCCCCCTGGAGAACGGACGACTGCTGCTGCTGGATCGGGATGGACGTCGTGACGGGCTTGGGCGCGGCGTCGGACATGGAAGCACCTCCGGTGGACGTGGCTCTTACCCCTCTTCTACCTTATCACCGCGGCCAATCGCGCGCAAGAACCGCGGGCGTCAGCGCTTCCGCCGCCGGATGGGGGTCGTCTCGGCGCGGGGCGCAAACAGCTTCGGGAGCGCCGGCCCGTAGTGCTTCTCGTAGTACTTCCGGTACTCGCCGCTCTTGATGCGCGCGACCCAGTCGGCGTGGTCGAGGTACCAGCGGACCGTCTCCGCGAGGCCCTTCTCAAAGGGGATGCGCGGCTTCCATCCAAGGGCCCGGTTCGCCTTCGAGCAGTCGATCGCGTACCGGCGATCGTGCCCCGGGCGGTCCTTGACGAACTGGAGGAGCGACTCGGGCTTCCCGAGCAGGCCGAGGATCGCCCGCGCGGTGACGAGGTTGGGCCGCTCGTTGCCGCCGCCCAGGTTGTAGACCTCCCCGGCCTTCCCCTTCTCCAGGGCCGCCAGGATCCCGCGGCAGTTGTCCCCGACGTGCAGCCAGTCGCGCACGTGCATCCCGTCGCCGTAGAGCGGGCACGGCCTCCCCTCGATCGCGTTGGAGATGAACAGCGGGATGAACTTCTCGGGGTACTGGCACGGGCCGTAATTGTTAGAGCTCCGGGTGACCACCGCGTCGATCCCGAACGTGTGGACGTAGGCCTGCACCATCAGGTCGGCCGCCGCCTTCGTGGAGGAGTAGGGGTTGTTCGGGTGGAGCGGCGTGCTCTCGCGGAACTCGCCCTCCTTCGGAAGCGACCCGTACACCTCGTCGGTCGAGACCTGGAGAAACCGCTTCGTACCGTGCCGCTTCGCCGCCTCGAGGAGCGTGGCGGTTCCCTGGATGTTCGTGCGGATGAACTCGGCGGGGCCGTAGAGGCTGCGGTCCACGTGCGACTCCGCCGCGAAGTTGACGATCGCGTCGGGGCCCGCGCCGGCCAACCGGTCGACGAGCGCCTCGTCGAGGATCGATCCCCGCACGAACTCGTACCGCGGGTCCTTTTCGACGTCGCGGAGGTTCTCGGGGTTGCCCGCGTAGGTCAGCGCGTCGAGGTTGACGACGCGCGACGCGCGGCGCGAGGCCAGCACGGTCCGCACGAAATGGGAGCCGATGAATCCGCAGCCGCCGGTGACCAGGAGTTTCATGGGAAGTTCAAGGGCGATAGAGAAGCTCCAGGAATCCGGTTTCGTTTAAAACGTTGGTGCGCCCCGTCACGTCTATACTATAGTTGTCCTGACGCCGCGGGAAACACTTTAGGAGCCCGTCCATGAAACGCACCGCCGGACCCGCCGCCCTCATCGTCGCCGCCTTCGTGGGCGCGGCGCTGCTCCCCGCGCAGGACGTCCAGGACAAGGTCGACAAGATCTTCGACCGGATCGAGGAGTCCCGCGGGACCTCGCTCTGGGAGGGCGTCCGGCAGCTCGAGGAGCTGGGCCGGGGCTCGAACGACTCGGTGCGAAAGGGGCTCACGCGGTCCGACGCGTTCGTGCGACTCGCCGTGGCCAAGGTGCTCTACACGCGGGAGCTGCGCGAGGAATCGCTCGACGCGCTCTACAAGGTGATCGCGGGCAAGAACCTCGCCGCCAAGAGGCTGGCGGCCGACATGGCCGCGTCCCTCGTGGGGGCCGACAAGGCGCTCTCCGCGAAGGAGAAGCAGGCCATCGCGGCGGACTTCGAGAAGCAGGCGGCCGCGAGCGACGACGCGGTCGCCCAGGTCTCGCTCTGGCGCGCCGTGTGGAACCTGACGGGCCTCATGGGCCCCGTCCGCGCGGTCCGGAAGATCTACGCGGACACCGACAAGCGCGAGGCCAAGGAGGAGGCCGCGCTCGCGCTGGCCGAGATGGACCGGTTCATCGACGTCAAGGGGACGCTCGTCGAGATGGCGAAGGAGCCGAGCGACCACGGCCGGATGGCGAAGGCCTACCTCAAGCTCAACGAGCTGACCGAGGACCTGGCCCGCAAACCCGCCAGCACCTCGAAGTACGACTTCAAGCAGCTCGAGGAGGCGATCGACATCCTGAAGGCCACCTACTACGACGACTCGAAGATCGTGCCCGAGAAGCTCGCCGAGGCCGCCGTCCGCGGGGCCTGCGCGAGCCTCGACCCGTACACGGTCTACATGGACGAGGCGTCGATCAAGGAGCTGCGCGAGGAGTCGCTCAAGGGGCAGTACGGCGGGATCGGCGCGCGGGTTTCAATGCGCAAGGACAAGGCCGAGAACCGGTGGCTCACGATCGAGGAGCCCATCTTCTCCGGGCCCGCGTACCGCGCGGGGCTCCGGTCCAACGACCGCATCATCGAGGTCGAGGGCGAGATCACGGTGAACCGCGAGCTGTCGGAGCTCGTCCGGCGGCTGCGCGGGAAACCCGGCACGCCCGTCGCGTTCAAGGTGATGCGCCGCGGGTGGCTCAAGGAGCAGGAGTACAAGATCGTCCGCGAAGAGATCCAGATGGAGACGACGATGCACCGGATGCTGCCCGGCGGCCTCGGGTACATCCGGATGACGACGTTCGGCGAGCAGGACATCGACCTGGTCGAGACGGCGATCAAGGGGATGAAGGGCATGAAGGCCCTGGTCTTCGACCTGCGCGGCAACACCGGCGGCTACCTCCGCACGGCGCAGAAGATCGCGAGCTACTTCCTCAAGAAGGGCGACGTGATCGTGACCACGAAGGCGCGCGGCGTCGAGCAGGAGAAGCGGCTGGCCGACGGCAACCACCTGACGGACGTGCCCATGGTGATGCTGGTCGACGAGGGCAGCGCCTCGGCGAGCGAGATCCTGGCCGGCGCGATGCAGGACCACAAGCGCGCCACGCTCATCGGCGAGAAGACGTTCGGCAAGGGGAGCGTGCAGGACCTGAAGTTCCTGAAGACGACCGAGGAGAAGGCCGCGGTGAAGGTGACCATCGCCAAGTGGTACCTCCCCAGCGGCCGTACCGTCGAGAAGGACAAGCACGCCGACAGCGGCATCCTCCCCGACATCAAGGCCCCGCTGCCCGAGCGCGATTTCTGGAGGGACGCCGAGTTCGAGCGCCTGCGCGCGGGCGACGAGATCGACAAGTACCTGAAGGAGAACGAGGACAAGGACCTGTACAAGAAAATCGCGGAGAGCGATCACGGCGACCTGTCGCTCTACCCGAAGTTCGACGCCCTGTACGATTCGCTCAAGACGAAGGCCGGGAAGGAGGACGTCCGCGAGCTCGTCCGGGAGTTCATCCGGAAGCGCGTGGCGGACGACCAGGGAAAGCCGCTCTACATCGATCTCGAGACCGACACGGTCCTCCAGAAGGCGATCCTCGAGGCCTGCAAGCTGGCCAGCGTGGACGCGAAGGGCGTGAAGGAGTACGAGATGTTCGCCAAGGCCCCCGCGGCGCCGGCGGTCGAGAAGTAGACCGGCGATGCAGGAGTCCAGGGGGATCCCGCCGGCCTGGTGGATCGCCGGCGGCGTGCTCGTCGTGGTCATCGTCGCGGTCCTCGGCTCCGCCTACGCCTCCATGAGGAAGCGGTCGGACGTCGAGATGTGCGGGGTCAACCTGCGCACGATCTACACGGCGATCCGGTCGGGCGAGCATCCGGGCTCGCCCAAGTGGAACGAGGCGGGCACGGGCCGCGCGTTCCTGGGGAACCCCCAGGCGTGGCCCACCCACCAGGAGCGCAGCATCGACCTGAACTGCCCGGTGAAAGGGCCCTCCGCCGGGATCGACTACCGCGGCCCCGCCCGCCTCCTCCCCCTGATGGGCCCGGAGGAGCCCATCCTCGCCGACCGTCCCGGCAACCACGGCCCCGGCCAGGGCGGATGGGTCGTCCTGATGACCGGCGCGATCCAGTCCTGCGCCGAGAGCGATCCCCTCTGGGCGGCCGCCGCGCGGTCGACCTCCGACTAGGCGAAGGTCCTCAAGCAAATCGGAAATGTCCCGAAGTTCTCTGTTCCGATTGCTTAGAAAGTGATCGAAAGGCCGACCGAGGCCAGGGTGTCCTGGAAATCGATGTCCCCGGCATCCGGGTTCAGGCGGCCGACGCGGTAGGTGAGCGATCCGTCCAGAATGACCGTCCCGAGAATCGTGTAGGAAAGTCCGATCGACGCCTGGTGCGCGACCGGAACGGCGAGGCGGCTCTTTCTCATGGAGTCCATTCCAGACAATCGAAGGTCCCGTCCCTAAGGAGCAGTCCTGCCCGCCGCAGGACTAGAATTCGAATCCCCACGACGCTCTCCGCGAAGTCCGGTTGGTGTAACATGCGTTCCCGGTGAAAGCGATCCCGAGAACTGCGATGAAGAAAGCGGTGCACGACGTCGAAGCCCCGATAAGTGGGGCGCGACAACTTTTCAATCGGTATGATTCGCGGAATGCGCGCCCCCCTCCGAGCTTGGCCGCTGCTCCTCCTCGGCGGATCGGTAATCCTCTTCGCCGTCGCTTGGAGGATCCAAAGCACGCACGAACCCGCGCCAGGGTCTCGAAAACCGCCGCCTCCCCCGGCTCCCCCCTCCCCCCGGATAATGCCTCGTCCGCTCGAGGAACTCCGGCCGGCCTTGCAGGCCGACGCGCGGGACTCGAAGATCGCCGCGGCCCGATCCCTCCGGAAATCGCTGCTCGCCTTCCCCGAACGACTGGCGGAGTCGGTCCGGTTGCTCCGCGACACGGCGGCGCCCGTCGACCTTCGGCGGGCGATCGCCGTCGTGCTGGGAACTCTGCCCGGGCGGGAAGGAAAGCGAGCGATCCTCGAAGCGCTTCGGGATGGGGAGACGGCCGGACTCGAGCGGACGGTGATCCTGGCGCTGGGAGCGGCCGAGTTCGACGACGGCCTCGAGTTCGAGCGGGACGACCAGCCCCATTCGATCCAGGCGGCGCCGGGACTGGCCGTCTTCGTGATGGGGCCGCTCGAAGACCCTGAGGCGCGCGCGGAGGTGGGAAAGTACCTGGCGGTGTTGGCGGCTGACGAGCGGCGGGCCGCGGCCCGCGTCCTCCGGGATTCGACGGGGTTTCCGGACGTCCGGAGGGGATTTCTAGACCGCCTGGGAAGCGAGCCGGACGGTGAGACCCTGGCCGAGGAAGCGGCGGCGCTCTGCCGCTGGACCGGAAAAACGGCCCGCGACGACCCGGAGCGGGGCGCGGTGCTCGGTCGGATCCTGGACGGGATCGCAGACTCGGAGGAGATCGTTCGATTCCGATTGACCTCTCCGCTTTCCTCCGTGGAGCTCCTGTCCTCTGAGTCGGGGCGACTTCGCGAACTGGCGGGATCCGCTTCACCAGATGCGCGGGCCTTCGCCTGCGACGTCCTGGGCCGCCGCCTCGGATTCTCCGACGTGGAGGACCGGGACGCTCTCCCCCTCCTCTCAAAGGCAGCGGTTTCAGATCCCGATTCGTTCGTTCGGAAGACGGCCGCAGTCGCCTTGAGCCGGCTCGCCCAACACCCCGAGGTGCTTCGGATCCTCACCACCGTGCTCCAAGGGGATACCGAGTGGAGCGTAAGGGCCTCCGCCGCGCGGGCGCTTTCCAACGCGGGATCCGCCGCCCGGCCGGCCCTTGAAGCGGCCGCTCGATCCGACCCGAATCCCGAGGTCCGAACGGCCGCCCAACGCGCACTCCCGAACTAGGACCGTCGGCTGTTCAGGGGCGGACGGCGACTTCGTTCGAATTGCCGCTCTCGCCCGAAGAGGTCAGGGCGCTGACGACGTAGTAGGTGGTCATTCCGCCGGAGGGTGCGGGGGATATATAGGTCGTCGCGCCGACCGTGGCCACAAGCATATACGGACCTCCGGAGACCGTGGCCCGTTTCACATGGTAGCTGGTGGCGCCCTGCGAGGCATTCCACGTAAGGACGAGTCTGGAGGGGATGGGCATCGCGGCCAGGCCGGTCGGCGCAGCCGATCCCGCGGTGGGAGTCGCAGAGGCTTCATTTGAGGTGGGGCTTTCTCCCGCGGCGTTCACCGCCGTGACCACGTAATAGTACGTCGCGCCATTGACCAGCCCCGTATCCACAATGGAAGTTCCGGAGATCCCTGTCTGAATCGGCGTGTAGGGTCCACCGCTCGTGCTTGACCGCTTTACGGTATAGCTCGTCACGCCGGATGGAGCCGTCCAGGAGAGGGAAATCTGGCCGTTTCCTGGGGTTGCCGCCAGCCCGGTGGGGGCGGCAGGCGGAAGGAGCATCGGCGTCGCTGAAACCTCAGCCGAATCAGCGCTTTCGCCGGCGGCATTCAACGCACTGACGCGATAGTAGTAGGTGGTCCCATTCGACAGGCCGGCATCGGTGTAGGTGGTCGCGGTGATTCCCGTGGCGATCGTGGAGAAGCCGGAGCCTGAGACCGTGGACCGTCTGACCGTGTAGCCAGTGGCCCCGCTCGACGCATTCCAATGAAGAGAGACTGTCCCGTCTCCCGCCGTCGCGACCAGCCCGGTCGGAGCGTCGGGCGGCGAGGTGGGAGGCGACCCTCCCGTAACAGTCACATAGATGTCGAGAATCTTTAGGCTTCCCGCATTGACTCCCGTAACGGCGCGAGTCGCTCCGGCCTCCAGGAGAGCACGGACGTTCGTGTTGGAGGTGCCAAAGGAGGTAGCCCACACCAAGGCCGCGGCACCCGAGACGTGCGGGCAGGCCATTGAAGTTCCACTCGCCAGAACGTAGCTGCTTCCCTTGTAAGTGGACGCAACGTTAACCCCGGGTGCGGCGAGATCCACTGTCGAGCCGAAATTGCTGAACGAGGCCAGCATCCCCGTGTTGTCCGTCGCGGCGACCGAGATGCAGTTGGCGATGGAAGCCGGATAGAAGAGTTCGCTGCTCGCATCATTCCCCGCAGCGGCGACGATCACGACCCCGTTGGCCCAGGCGCGATTCACGGCCGCCTCGAGATTCGACGAGGTCCCCGGCGCTCCGAGGGACATGCTGATCACCTTCGCCCCTCCCACCTGCCAGGCCCAGTCCATGCCGGCCGCAATCCATGAATCAAATCCGCCGCTCGGACCCAGAACCTTGCCCACCGCCAATTCGCAGTTGAATCCGATTCCTGCGACTCCCACCCCATTGTTGGATTTTGCGGCAATGGTCCCCGCTGTATGCGTCCCGTGGCCATCCATATCCGTGACGTCCTGAATGGCGGGGGAGGTGAAGTTCCGCCACACTTTGACCTTTCCCGTGGTACCCGACCCGATATCGGGATGGTCCAGCTGGACGCCTGTATCCAGGACGCAGACTCGAATGCCGTCACCCCGAGAGACGTTCCAGGCCTCCGGGGCGCGGACCAGGCCGTAGTCCGCCGCCTGGTAGGTTGCATAGTACGTGTCGTTGGGATCGAGGGTCTTGCGGCGGACCAGATCCTCCTCCACCAGGGCGACACCAGGCTGGCGACGAATCTCCCATAGCCGGTCGGCGGGAACATACCCGGAGCAGGCCCGAATCCCCGGCAATTCAAGATCCAACCGGCCTCCGTACCGCGTCAGAAGGGAGGGATCGGCGGTGCCGCTGAACGTCACGACCACCCGAATCTCGTCCGCCAGCGCCTGGGAAGCCAAGAGCACCAGCCAAGCGATCGCCCATCCATTCCGCTTCATCAAAGGTCCCCTCGTTTCCTAAACCTAGTGAGGATTGGCGGGAATCGCAAGCATAATTGTACCCATATGGTAGGAGAATATGGGTCAAGGGGAAGGCGACGCGACTCGGGGGAGACGGCCCGTTGGGATCCACCCCGATTTCGGCGGTCGGGACGATGAGGAGATCGCCTCTGGAGCCCAAGCTCACTCGAGGGGCACGGCCCGCACCCAGATCTCGGTGGTCGAGCGGACGGGCTGGAGCCCCACCAAGGCGAGGGTAAGCTGGCTCTTCGTGATCCGAAGGGGGGGGAAGAAATCACTCAGGGCCACGGGAATCGCCTTCCCCTCGACGACCACCTGCACCTTGGCGTCCTTGACGGCCACGAATCCGATTTTCTTGGTGAAATCAAGGTAGAAAAGTTCGATCTTCGTAAACGGCCCGGAACGTTTGCCGTCGATCTGGACGAATTGGCCTTCGTCCGTGGTTACGGTGAACGCCCGGCGTCGTCCGTCGGGCGTGCGAAACACCCTGCCCACCCGCCCCTCCACCTCCTCATAGCTCACCTCGCCTGAAGCGCTGATCCGCACGAGGAGGCTCTGCTCCTTAGAGCGGCCCGTTCCGAAAAGGTCCGCGCCGACGAATTCAAAGTCGGCGACCGGATACTTGAACACCCGGTCCTGGACCTTGCCGCCGATGACCAGCTGGACTTCGGTTTCCTCGGGCGATCGGGATGGAGCCGGGGTCGGTGCCTTTCCAAGAACCGGAGCGGTGGGAGTCGAGGCCACCCGAGGCTCATGCTCCTTCACCAATTCTGCATGGATCACCGATCCATCGTCACGGACTCTCGCCGCCACCACGGAATGCGGTCGAGCCAGTTCCGTGCCGTCGATCCAGGCCCGGTACTTGCGTTCCTCCCGGGTGACCCAGGCCACATGCTTTCCCTGGGGGCTGAAATAGATCCCGCCGATCCCGTCGCACCAGGGTCCCGGGGCGCCCTCCAAGACCCCACGCTGCTTCCCATCGGCCCGCCGCTCAACCCAGGCGACCCGGAGAGGGCTCCCCGCCGTCGCAAAGAGAAACGGGGTCCCTTCGAGATCGTAGTCCTTTTCCAGGCAGTGGAGTTTCCTCCTGCCTCCCTCCACCGTCACGTAGCGCAGTTTCCCAGCCAGGAGGCCCAGCCCCTGGATGGATTCACAGGGTCCGACCTTGAGATCCCCCGCGACGAGCATCATGCCGGAGGGCGTGTTCGTCACCACGGCCAGATGCTGACCTTCGTCGAGGAGCGCCGCGTCCCTTACATCCTTGTGTTCCTTGTCCTCGATCCCCCCGATGAGCATCCGGACGCGCTCGAGACCGCCGGGGGACTTCGCCAGGATAATGCTCTTTGCCTCCGGCATCTTCCATCCGACCCACTTCACGACGTCCTTTTCGATCCCTCCGTTCTCGAGCCGGAACGACTCTCGGCCCTCGTTAAAGTAGGAACTGATGGCCCGTCGCGAATCCGGAGAGCCGTGGACGAAGGTCTCGGCGCCCGGGGATCTGAGCGGATCCAGCGCCCCGAGCCGAGCATCCTCGACGTCCTCCTGGAGGCCGAAAACCGCCGAGGCCAGAATGAACGAAATGACCGTCATCAAGCCCGAATCTCCTCTCCTATGCAACGCTCCCGGACCGGGCGACTTCCTACCGGATGATCTTGGGGCTGACGAAAATGATGAGTTCGCTCGTCGTCGTGGAGTCTTCGCGCCGTCCGGCCAAGAGGTTGAGGATCGGCATGTCCTTCAGGAGCGGGATCCCGGCGGCCAGTTTCGAGGCCGAATCCTCGTAGAGGCCGCCGATCACCAGGACGTCTCCGCTCCGCAGACGGACCGTGCTCTTCACCGATCGGCGGCTGATGATCGGAAGCGCGTTTGTATCGGTGGAAACGCCCACCACGGTGGCCACCTCCGGCTCGACGGTCAGTTCGACCTCGTCGTTGCGTGTGATGACGGGGGTGACCTTGAGCTGCGTTCCGGATTTGATAATCTGCAGCTCGGAGGTCACGAAGGTCGCCCCGGGACGATTGATCACCACGTACGACTCGACCAAGGACTTGATCTCAGCGGCGGTTCCGCTCGTCGTGACAATCTTTGGATGGGCGTTGATGGTCGCCTTGTTCTGCTCCGCCATCAGCTCGAAGGACGCTGCGAGCTGTCCGATCACATCGACCTTCTGGTTCTTGTTGGCCGAATCCGTGCCGTTGTGGAACTCCTTGTTCAGGGTCGCGTTCAGCTTTCCGTAATCCAGGCCGACGTTGAAGTCCTTCCCCACCTTCGTCTCGACGATCAGCGCCTCGATCTGGATCTGGGGCGGAGGCCGGTCCAGAAGACGGATTTCCGTTTCCAGCCGGTCCAGAACGGAGCTCGGCCCGGTCAGGACGAGCTTGTTGGTACCCTCCGAATGGGAGAGATAGGTGGCGAAAGCTTTGTTCAGGCTGGCGGCAATCAACTTGGGCGGAAGGTAGGTCGTCAGGATCCGGGAGGACGTGAGCGTCATGTACGTCCGGTTCGCGGGATCGGGACTGCCCACGAAATAGGTCCCGCCCTCCCTCGTGTAGGCGAAACCGCCGGAGAAGATGATCATCCGGAGCGCCGTCTCCAGCGGAACCCCCTTGAGCTCCAGCGAGACATTTCCGGCCACGGTCTGGTCGAGGACGATCGGAACCTTCGTCTGCGTCGACAGTTCCATGAGGGCGTCGCGAATGGGCAGTTCCACGAAGGCAGCGGTCACCTTGGGCTGGGTGGCCAACCGGGCCTCCTGGGCTTTCGCCCGCTCCTCCTGCTCCTTCTGGAATCCCAAGAGATCCTCATCAGGGGTGCTGGGATCCTTCAGGATGAGCGGCCGTGCCCGCGACGCGAGTTCGTTGGACTCCGGCCGAGGCGAGAACGCGGGGTCCGAAGAGCATCCCAGGCTGCCGGCCAGGACGATCCACGCCAGGAAGGGAGCGGGCCCTGTATGGGGTTTCATATCCTAGTACTATCGGCGACCGGCGGGGATTCCTTTACCAGGAAACGCAGCATTCGCACGGTCCTGACGTCGAGCGCCCGATCGGCTTCACTTCGGAGGCGAAGGGGGTTTGGGCGGTGAAGGGGGCGCCGACTTGGACGGCTCCACCGACTTGGGGGCCTCCGACTTTTCGCGAGGTGCTCCGCCCGGGGGGTAAATGGAGACCTTGAGCTCCTTCTGATCCTGGTCCGTACCCCCGTCCAGGGCTATGCGGATCTGAAGATCTCGGCGCGGATCTTCAGCAGGCGGAAGCCGGAATCCCACCCGGACCTTGGCCGACTTGCCGGGCTCCACCTGAAGCGAGTCGGGGAAGAAGCTGATCCAGGACAGGGCAGAGCTCAGCTTGAGCTTCACTTCGTTGTATCCGCGGTTCTTGAATTCGACCACCTGGAATTTCACTCCCGCGGCGGGAATCTCCAGGATCAGCTTCTCGGGGTTGGAGAGAACATCATCCAAGGGAGGAGTTCGAACCGCATCGCTCTCCTTGACCTCAAACTCAAGCACCTTCGAGAACCGCGGGGCCCCTTCCCCGGCCCGCGTATCGAATTCCGCCGTGTATTTCCCGGCCGGAAGCTTCCGATTGCCGGTCGCTCCAAAGTCCCGGAGGTTGTCCGGAAGAACGAACGCCTGACCGTCGGGCTGCTCGGAACCGGCTCCTTTCAGGAAAAACCGGTCGAAGATCCGGCGATCGGGGTCCCGGATGGTCATCCCCATGCGTGCGATCACGCTTATGGTCGCTTTGCTGTGGAAGACAGCATCCACGCGTGGCACGGCATTCTCGACTTTGATTTTGGGTTCGAGAATCTCGGCGTCATAGCGGGGAACCACCCCCTTGATGCGGAGGATGACGAGGATCGACTTGATGAATCCAAACCTCACCTTCATTCCGTTCTCGAGCATTCCCTGCGTCGGAGGCGCGCTCACATTCAGGGCCATGAAAAATTCGCCCGGCGGCGTACCGCCCGGCGCCAGGATGGGAACTTCAACGATCTGCTCCTGTCCCTGTCGCACGGTCACTTCCGAGCTGGCTAGCTTGCACCACGACTTGCCCGAGAACTTCCCGTCCCGCTGTTCGCTGGTCGAAATCTGACCCTTCCGGTCAATGGAGAAGTCGACGGCCTCCAGTCTTGCCTGTTGCTGAGCCAGCTTGGTTTTCAGGCTGATTTTGAAGGAACTCTGCACGCCTGGGACGACTTCGTGGGTCAGGTATGAAGGCTCCGCTTCCACGAGCGCGCTGGGAGCGGGGGCATTGTCCTGCGCTGGAAGACGCGGGGAGGCTAGGAGCCCCCAGAAGATGACCCCGAAACCCACCCGGCAGACCATGCGCCACCTCCGACCCGAAGCAACCCCGATTACGGCAGGAACCCGTCCCGGGTTTCCCCGGGACGGGTTCCTTGGAGAATCAGCGTAGGAAAACTAGACCGTCCAGTACGCGTCCGTGTAGTAGGCCACCGGAAGCGTCATCGCCCGAATCCAGATATCGCCGGCGTAACCGCCCGCGTCATGATCGTATGAGGGCGGCGTCCACCAAATCAGAGGGTACACGGCGAAGTGGACCCGGAACCCGCCGTTGTGCGTGGAGACGCAGTACTGCTCCCCGCGCCAGAACCCGTCGTCATAGCCGATCCCATGGCTGAGGGCGATGGGCGAGCCGCCCATCCAGGGGTAAAGGTCCTCGATCTTCCGAATGCTGGCATAGCCGGGCAGGTAGTCCCAGTGATTGAGCAGGTTGTTATCGCAATCGCGCTCCTGGCGCCAGAAGCCGTCGCTGGTGACCTGAATGATCGTGTTGGTGTTCGTCTGGATATCGCACGCCAGATAGGGGTTGTACCACGGGGAATGAAAGACCCCGCCGATCGAGACTCGGGGATAGACATTCGTGTGGGCCACTCCCCATGCAAACGAGTCCACCGTCTGCGTGGGATAATCCTGGGCGCTCAGTGACGACACTGAAAGTACGCCCGCCAGCGCCAAGAACGCCGCCATCCGTGCAACCATTCCACCACTCCCTAAACAGGACCGCCTCGCGGGCCCTCCCCCAACCGCCGGGGGTCCCGGACGCCGCACGCCGCCCGGAGCGGACCCCGGACGCACGTCCGGAACACATCCGCATCAGAGCGCCACTGGCCGATACCCATAAGCAATCCCATATGGGTTACAGGCTGAAGAGAACATAGCAACCCTCCCCCTCTTTGCAAGGAATATTGTGAAAATATCACTGGAAAGACAGGCCCTTCCGGCCAGGAGGCGATCGACGGCAAACAAAAGGGGGGGGCGGCGCTCAGCGCGCCCAGACAAGCCGCGCAGCGGGGGCGGGAACGGGAACACCGGGATCCCAGAAGTAGAGGAAGCGTCCCTCCTGCCCAGCTTTCACCCTTTTTGAGGGCGCCGAGAAGACGACATCCTCGGCGCCAACGACGGGATTGGGACGTCGGAGATGAAGCTCCGGGGCCCGGAGTTCGCCGGCGGTGGTGTTCTTGACGTGAAGCCGGACAACATAAACGTCGCCCTTGCCGCTGAAGGAATTCCCCTCCACGCAGGCTCCGGTGAATCCTGCTTCGGGCAGAAAAGAC
Organism: Planctomycetota bacterium; assembly: GCA_041482015.1. Classification (GTDB taxonomy): domain Bacteria; phylum Planctomycetota; class MHYJ01; order MHYJ01; family JACPRB01; genus JACQFK01. Next base: position 33,279 of record JBGPCZ010000037.1, read on the forward strand.
GTGATCTCATCAAAGCTGGCGGACGGAAAGTAATCGAGGAAGAGCGCCGCCATGACGCCGGGCGGAAGCGCCTCCCCAAGCGGGATCTGCATGATCCTGGGCTCGAGAACACGGGCCGCCGTGCCTGGACCGCTCTTCGGGTCGCACCCGACCCAGAGAATCGCCCCCAAGAGTGCAACCCCGAGCGCGCCCGCGGCCTTCCGATTTTTCATCAGCGGTCGATATATCAATCTCGCGCAGCAAAGGCAACCCTTTCCTCCGCCGGGATCGCCAACTATAATCCTCAACGATGCGATTGCCCCTATTCTTCCTCTTGGCCGTCTTGCGGCCCGGGTTCGCCGGAGCGCAGGACATCGGCAAGCTTCTGGTGGAGGCCGCCCGTGGCGATCCCAGAGACGATGGGACGGCCATCCGGGAAGAGGCCGGCCGCAAAGGAAAAGAGGATCAGTCCGCGGAAAAAGGTTCCACCGGCCGAAGCGTCGAAGGGCGCGGCCGATTCACTCCGCGGTCCACCGAATCGCGCACGGGCGCGGGCCGCGAAGTGGAAGCACGCGACACGGGAGCATCCTCCCGGAACAAATCCTCCCGCGAAGACTCTTCTCCCTCCAAGATGCTGCCCCCTGGAGACTCCCCCCAGAGCAGGCCCTCCTCCTCCCAGGCAGAATCCCCCGGGCTCGATACGACGGGGGTCATTCCGGGATTATCCAAGACGTCGGTGGACTCCAGCTCATCCAGCTCCTCGGGCTATGGGTCTTCACGACGAAGAGAGGACAAGGACCGCACGACCGGGGAGCCCGCGATCAGCGCGTCCCCCTCCCGCACCCGTGGTGACGAGGAGACGACCGGCCAGCCGGACGGCTCAGGCGCGACACAAAACCCCGGCATGATCAGTCCCTTGGAGGGCCCCCAGACCTCGGATCGGTCGGGCAGACGCGAAACGGCGACCCGTGACACCTCATCGAGAGGCGTCGCCAGCCGCGAATGGACGACCAATGAAGCAGGCGCGGAATCGGGGGCCATCAGCCAGCGGATCAAAGAGGCGTTCCCCGGGCTCCAGACCGGCTCGGGGAGCGAGTTCGCCCCCCTCCACGATCTCTCGGAAACGCAGTTCCGTGAGATGTTTGGATCCAGCTCGAATGCGGCCGGCAAGCGAGGCGCGATCCGGGGCCTGGCCCCGCTGATTGAGCCAACTCTCGAGCAGGGGCTCGGCCGCGCCCGCAGCCGGGAGTTCGCCCTGGTCGTCGCCGTGGGCATCACGGGATCGACTGGAGTTCCAGATGCCTTTGCGCAAAGCGCGGTGGCCCGCGCTTCACGGCTCAACCTCTGCCTCGTCAGCTTGGACGAGGCCGAGGCGGCTGAGTCCCTGCGGGTCTCTCCCGAACAATTCCCTGCCTACGTGGTTCTGGACTCCTTGGGGAACGTAGTCGCCTTCCATTCTCCAAAAGTGGATACGGCCGCACTTCTGGCGTCGACCCGGAATGCCCAAGCCATTCTCCGGAGTATCCGGGAGGAGGCGCCCCGGATTCTGGAGAGCGCCCGGGCCCGCGTCGATACCGGCGACGTGGAGGGACTGCTGGCGGTGGCACGTCCCTGGCTTAAGCGCCGGTATCGGGGAAATGAATCCATCGATCAACTGATGAAACTGGTCGCGACCGCGAGTCGGGATCGCCTAGCCAAGGCACTGGCGCTTCCGGGGGAAGAGGCGCTCCCCCAGCTCGAGAAGCTGGCCGCGGACCTGGAAGGCACGCCTCTCGAGGGCTCGGTCCTCATCGCGCTGGCCAGGCACTACCGCACGCTGGGACGGAACGGGCAGGTCGGGGCCGTTCTAAAGAAGATCACCACCACCCTCCCCCAGGCCGGTAATGAGGATGCCATCGAGGAGGCCCGCTCGCTCCTCAAGGACAACCGCAGGGAGCTGATCCAGCGACGGCTGGAAGAGATGGAGCGCCAGAAAAAGGAGGCGGAACAGCAGCATAAGAAGTAATCGCCCTCATCCCAACAACCCTAAGGACCGCCGCGCACCTGCCGCTCCATTAGGCCCGCACTTTTCTCCAAAGGATTCCGGCCCATCCGCGATTCGTAGGGGTGGATGAACACACCCGTACGGCAATCCGGAAGTCAGAGCGAATCGCCCGGCGGCGTTTCTGACCCCCTGTCCGCCCCTCCGCGCCGGGGATCGGCCGAGCAGACCCATCTCGCACGGGCCTTGGGGGAATGTCGGGAGGCCCTCCGACTAAAGGTGACCGAATCGCCGCTCTCGGCGCACGCCGAGATCTCCCGGCTAGCCCAGAGGAAACCGGTCGGAGCGCGGCTTCACCGGCTAATCGAGGTCTGGACCCGGGCCTTTGAGGAGCTCCAGCCCGGAATCCGACCCTCCAGGGCGGACCGCCTCCGGTGCGCGATCGCGTCGATCCGTTGGAGATGCACGGAGCTTCTCCGCACCGTCGATTTCCCGGCCCCGCGGCTCCGATCCCTCGCCGCACGCATCGGGGACCACTCCAGCCGCCTCGACGCGGTCCTTCGGGACATCGACGCCGGAGGCCACGAGCCGGCACGCCGGGCCGAATTCGAAATCCGCCGCCGCTCTCTCATGAAAGAGGCCCTGGAGAATGCGCGCGACCTCTATGACCGCGTCGCGGAAATCCGCCGCGCGCTGGAGGCGTACGAGGACGCCAAGCGCGCGCTCATGCAGGGAAGCCTGGGGCTCGTCGTGCTCATCGCCCGCCAGCAGTCCAGGGGCATCGTTCCGCTTCCCGATCTGATCCAGGAAGGGAACGTGGGACTCCTGGAAGCCGCGGACCGCTTCGACCCCTACCGCGGATTCCAATTCACGACCTACGCCAAGTGGTGGATCCACAACGGGATCCGCGAGGCCCAGGCCCGGCAGTCGGGCGCCATCAGCGTCCCTCCCCGCCTCTTGCGGGTCCGGTCGAAAGTCCGCAGCGTCGCCGACGCCCTGGCGCACCGCCTGGAGCGGCGGCCGGAGCTCGAGGAGATTTCGCGGGAGGCCGGGGTCTCGCTCCGCGAGGCCCGGCAGGCGATGGGGGCGTCCATGCTCACGGTCTCGCTTCACGGGTTGCGAAGCGGCGGAGACCGGATCCCCGGACTTCGCGTCGACCGGAGCGCGCCCGAGGGGCTGGACCCCCTGCTCCACACCGCGCTTCTTGACCTCCCCTCACGGGATCGGGAAGTGATCCAGCTCCGTTTCGGAATGCATTCCCGGCCCGTCCATTCCCGCCTGGAGATCGCCCGGCTCTTCGACCTTTCCCGGGAGCGCGTCCGGCAGATCGAAGTGGCCGCCCTCCGGAAGCTTCGGCACGCGCTGCGGGCGGAGCTCTAGCCCTCCTTCGCCCTCCGGCGTGATATACTCCTTCGTCCGATGCTGAAGATCACCGCCGTCTGCGACGAGGCGCAGGCCTGCCCGCTCTATTCCAAGGGGTCGAAGCTCGACTTCACGCCCTCGCCGCCCACGGTCTCCGGCATCGACGGCGTGCCCGTCTGCTCCATCGCGATCGACCCGCTCCAGAAGGCCGCGGCCCGCATCGCCACCGGCGAGGATGCGGCGGCGGTCACGCGGACGTTCTGCGGAGGCTGCCCCGCCGGGAAGGCGTGGTGGAACTTCCAGCCGGTCCTGAAGGAGACGGAAAGCACCCTCTCGCCCGCCGCCTCCCAGTTCATCCTCAACAGCATCTCGAAGATGAAGATCTTCGGCGGCGTGCACGTCACGAAGCTCATGCGCATCGTCAAGCTCATCAAGGGGACGCGCGTCCCCTCGGGACGCGCCATCGTCCAGCGCGGCAAGCCGGGCGAGGGCTTCTTCATCGTGCTCGAGGGCGCCTGCGAGGTCGTCCAGCACGACGAGAACGACCGCGAGACCGTGATTGTCACGCTCCCGCCCGGCGAATGCTTCGGCGAGATGTCGCTCATCACGGGCGAGCCCGCCACCGCGACCGTCCGGGCCCGCGAGGACTCGACGGTGCTCGTCATCTCCAAGGAGAACTTCCACGCGATGCTCGGCATCGCCCCCGAGGTCGCCATCACCCTCGCCCGCATCCTCGCGGGGCGCCTCACCAACACCAGCCGCAAGGTGCTCGAGGAGCTCCGCAAGGGGATGAAGGGCCGCCTCGACCTCATCTCCCCCGCCGAGCTGATCCAGGCCATGAACGTCAACAGCCAGACGGGCATGCTGCTCGTCGAGAACGCCGACAAGTCGATGACGATCTACCTCCACGACGGACAGATCCGCGAAGTCCAGATGGGGGACAAGAACGGGGAGGAGGCCTTCTACGAGTTCCTGAGCTGGGCCAAGGGCCAGTTCCAGTTCGAGCCCGGCCGCAAGGAGGAGCCCCAGAAGCAGATGCAGATGGACACCGTGGGGCTCCTGCTCGAAGGCATGCGCCGCGTCGACGAGTTCAAACAGACGGGCGTCTGGCGGAAGAACTGACCGGGAACTACGCCTTCGGCAGCACCACGTAGGTGTGCGGCGGCGGGGGCGGCGTCACCCGGAACATCTCGCTGACCTTCCCCGAGCCGGCCAGCACGAGCTGGATGAGGCCCGGCACCACGATCACCGACGCGATCGCGCCCGCGCCCAACCACGCCGCGCGGTCGCCCAGCGTCACCCGGAGCGGCACGAGCGCGAGCGAGGCCAGGAGCAGCGTGAACCGCCGGCCCTCCCGTTCCAGGACCAGGCCCGCCCATCCGCGCGACCGGCCCAGCTCGATCTCGGGCAGGTACTTGTCGATGAAGACGAGCAGCGCGTTCACCTGGAGGAACGCGAGCGAGATCATGACGAAGTGGAGCGTCGTCGAGTCGAGGAGGCAGACGACGGCCGAGGCGAGAAGCGCCGCGAGGAGCGCCGGGTCGCGCAGGAACGTCCCCGTCCGGAGCTGACGCGTGGCCTGGGCGGGCTCGGACGCGAGGAGCATCCGGCACAGGCGCGCGTCGGGCAGCAGGCAGATCGCCGCTCCGAGGATCGAGAGCGGACGAAGGACCTCGGTCCCATTGAAGTGGCGGACGAGAAGCATCGCGCCGACCACCGCGCACGCCGAGATCACCGTGAAGTCCATGCAGAGGCTCGAAGCGAGGACCGACCCGTGGACCTTCGGGCCCCACCGCCTCGACCAGCCCTCGCCCATCGCGCGCGCCGCCATCAGGATCGGTGCGAGCTGCGACACCGCGAGGATCGCCAGGGTGAGCCAGAAGGGCACGTCCTCGACGAAGAGGAGCACGCCGATCGACGCCAGGCAGCCCAGGCGCGCCGGGTCGCGGAGGATGAACCGGTGGCGGACTTCAGGCGGGAGCTCGGCCAGGCTGGAACCCTTCATGCGATCGTCCTCCCCGATACACTATACGACGTCGGCGGGGCCCCTGTCCATGCAGCCCCAACTGTTAAGTGACAGATCCGATCTGTCACTTAACAGTTGGACACCCGGCGCCCCGCCCCTATTGACACCCCGAACGCGCGACGTCTATGTTAGTCCGGTGCCCCGCCTCACGCTGACCCGCCCCAACCTCGAGGAGCGGCTCTTCGAATTCGAGGACGGCACGATCTCGATCGGCCGCGCGGGGACCAATTCCGTCCAGGTCGAGGAGCCGGCCGCCGACCCCGAGCACTGCCTGATCGAGGCCTCCGGCGACGGGCGCTTCAAGCTCGTCGATCTCGAGACCAAGAACGGGACCTCCGTCAACGGCAAGAAGGTCAAC